>JBAWVF010000081.1:0-16447 GCA_037147415.1 Rhodospirillaceae bacterium
GGGCACGCCTTGACCTCCCCCTGAAGGGAGAGGTTTCGCGTGCAGATTCGATGAACTATGACCGGAATTGAAGGATGTCTCGACGCTGTCCGGGCCGCGGCCGGCAAGGCGCTGTCCGATGACGATCTCGACCGCGTTTTTTCGGCGGTCCAGGCGCGTATGCGCAAGCGGGCGGGAGCGAACGGAGACCGGGCCGCCGCAGCCCGGCAAGCGGCGGCGGAGCTGGGCAGTGAGGCCCGCCTTGCGGCCATGATCGAGAAACGCAGCCGCGCGATTAACGTGCTCCGGCGGCAAGCGCTCGACGCTCGCACGGTCGAGGGGCAAGAAGTTCGGTCGGTCGAGGCGGCTCTGACCGGGGTCAATCATCACGGGACCGGCAACGCCCGTTCGGTTGACGCCACCCGGCACGGCCTGTTTGCGCAGTTGGCCGGGCCGATGGTTGCCGAGCTGCGCAAGTCCGGCTTGATCGGCACGCTGACGGGGCGAGATCGGGGGTTCGACCGCGATGTCGCCCGCGAGCTGTGGCGGCTCGAAGACCCGGCGGCGGAAGTCGCCCGTATCCTGCACGGCGCCCAAGAGGCGGCGCGCGCAATGCAAAATGAAGCGGGGGCTTGGATCGGCAAGCTCGATCACTACGTCACCCGGCAATCGCATGACATGCTCAAGGTTCGCGGGGCCGGCGACGACGCGGCTTTCCGGCAATGGGCGGCGGATATCCTGCCCCGGCTCGACGAGCGGAGCTTCGATCATCTGGAAACCCCGGAACAGGTTGCCGGGTTTCTGCGCGCGACGTGGCAGGCGCTGGCGAGCGGCGTTCACGACACCGCAACCGGGGCCGAGTGGCTTGCCGGCTTCAAGGGACCGGGCAATCTGGCCAAGAAAGCCTCACAGGAACGGGTGCTGCATTTCAAGTCCGCCGATGACTGGTTCGCCTATAACGACAAGTACGGCAAAGGTGCGGTGGTCGACTCGATGATCAGCGGCCTCGACCATGCCGCCCGCAACACCGCGCTGATGCGGATGTTCGGAACTAATCCGGAAGCGATGTTCGACGCCTGGGTTCACGACTTGACCGTTCGGGCGCGGGACCATGGAGACTTCAGTCAGGTTGACGCCCTGAAGCAGTCAAAAAATCAACGCATTCTCGACGTGTTGACCGGCAAGGCCGGCATGCCTGAAAACTCGTCTCTGGCACAAATTAGTCAGGGCGTGCGCAATGTGCAAAGTCTGGCCAAGCTCGGCGGGGTATTGCTGTCGTCGATCCCGGATATCGGGGTGATCGCAGCGACCCTGCGACACAACGGCATTCCGCTGCTGGAAGGCTATGCACACGCGGCGTGGTCGGCTTTGCCGGGGCGCCATACCGAGGCCACCCGCGAAATTGCCGACCTGCTGGCCTGCGGCATTGACGGCATGCTCGGGCACATCCATAGCCGGTTTTCCGCTGAAGACGGTATTCCGGGCATGCTCTCGAAGTCGGTCGAGTTGATGCACCGCTTGAACGGGTTAACTTGGTGGACCGACTCCCATAAAACCGGGGTCGGATTGATCCTGTCGCACAATCTGGCCCGCAACGCCGAGCACGGCTTTGTCGAGTTGCCGGCCCGGCTGCGGGTCTCGCTTGAGCGTTACGGGATCGGCCCGGCCGAGTGGGAGGCGCTCCGCTCGGGGCCGGTCAAGGCGGCGGACGGCCGCACCTACATGACCAGGGACACCGTTCGCAGTCTTGGCAACGACGCTCTTGATCCCCTGATTGCCGAGCCGGCCGCCGATTTGCGCGCGGCCTATGCCGAGCATGAGCGGTCGGTAAAGGCAGCCGATGCCAAAGACGGCGCGCGGGTGGCGCGAGAGCTTGCGACGTTTCGGGCCGAGCTTGAGCGTGACCGTTCCCGTTTGCAGGCGACCGAGGCCCGGCGCACCGAAGCAACGGCGGGTACGGTCGAGCGGTTGCGGGCGCGGGTGGATCGTCTTACCGCGCAAATCGAAGACGCTGAAACCCGCGCCGAAATCGCCGGAGCCATGCGCAAAATCGACTCGCAAGAGAAGATGCGTCGTTTGCTCGATGATGTCGAACGCGGTCTGTATGCCAAGGACGGGGCCGAACGCTCTGACCGCGTCGTCGAGCGGGCGGGCAAGCGCGATATGTCGGCCGGGGAGGCGCTTGGAAGACGCCTCAAAGCGGCGGAGCTGCGGATTAAGGAAATCGATGCTCGCCTTCAGACCGCTCAACATGAGGCGGTTGCGGTGACGGATGCGGCCCATGCCGCGTTCGAGGCCCGCTGGCAAGAGCGTAGCAACACGCTTCAGGCGTTTGTCGAGGGCATGAATCAGCGGGCGGCGGAGCGGGTGCGGGCACTGTCCGAACACGGGGATCGGCTCGACCCGCAGATTGAAAGACTGCGGGCGCGCAAGCGGGATGAATTGGAAACCAGCCTGCGCGCGTATTTATCCGACCAGGCGCGAGAAGCGATGACCGAACCGAGAGCAGGGGACCGCGCGGTTGCAACCGGCGGCACCCGAGCCGGAACGGCCTGGGGTGAAGCGGTCCGGATGCTGATGCAGTTCAAACAGTATCCCGTAACATATTGGCGCCGCTCGGTGATGCGAGAGTTTCAGCGCGGCGACAGCACCGACACGGCCGGGATCGTGCATCTGATCGTCGCCACCACCTTGCTCGGCTATGTCTCGATGACCGCGAAGGACTTGGTCAAGGGCCGTGATCCGCGCCAGCCGAAGACGCCCGGCGAATACCGCGATGTGGTCATGGCTGCGATGGTCCAGGGCGGCGGGCTCGGCATCATGGGCGACTTCTTGTTCGGCGAAGCCAACCGTCTTGGCGGCGGCTTTGTCGGCTCATTGGCCGGGCCGGTGTTCGGGTCGCTGGAAAGCGCGCATCAATTGTTCACCGCCATTCGCGACGGTCACGATGCCCGGGCGCAAGGGCTTCAGTTCCTCAAGAACAACGCCCCCTTCATTAACCTGTTTTACACACGGATGGCGCTCGATTATTTGGTGTTCTACCGACTGCAAGAGGCGATGAACCCCGGTTACCTGCGGCGCTATGAAGCCAGGGTCAAGAAACAAAACACGCAAACATTCTGGCTCAGCCCGTCCCGGAGCCCGTACAAAGCCGCCGGTACGGGGAATTAGAATTATACAACAGCCTTCTGCTACTATCTCTACAGAAGGCTGTTGTAATTATTTTAAAGCATTATTTTTAAAGAAAAATTATTATTATTAATATCATGTGTTTTTCCTCCTTTCTTTTTAATTATGAATTAATATTAACATATTTTTTATGTCATGTCAAATTATATGATTATCGTGATTGATTAAATCTTTAACATGGTGGGTATTTCTTCAAGAAAGCTGTGCTCCGCCGGTCGAAGATCGGAAGACAATCCAGGAGCGGAGTTTCGGCAAAGCATCGATAGGTGTGTCAGCTGTGACCCTTTTATTGCCTGCTGATCCTGCATCAAAATCGCGTGAAGAAGGCGATTGCCGGTTAACTATCCCGGCGCTCCGGTACCTGCATAAACTCGGCGATTGCCTTCAAGAGTTCATGAACTTTAGCATCGCTTGTTTTCGGTTTGTGATAGAGCCACAGCCGCGCCGCTGTTAAATCTGCCTTTAGCTGAGCCTCAAGCATAACTGCCGCCTCTACCGATTTGCAGGCATGCACGCGAATATGCACTCCGTCGTTAACACTGACAAAATCTCGATTGCGTGTGATCGTTAGCGC
The DNA here is from genome assembly GCA_037147415.1 of Rhodospirillaceae bacterium. Classification (GTDB taxonomy): domain Bacteria; phylum Pseudomonadota; class Alphaproteobacteria; order Azospirillales; family Azospirillaceae; genus BOG-933. The sequence goes on from JBAWVF010000081.1 coordinate 3,743, forward strand.
CACGATGTGCCCCTTTTGGAAAAGCGCGGCACCGCCCAAACCGGCGAGTATGGTGCCAACGTTTCGCTGCGAGCTGACGGGGCTGCGGTGCCGCTTTTCTTTTTTGCCGGAGGTCGGTGCGGGTGGCAAGGACGACGGTCAAGCCGACCTCCTGCTAAACATTCTTTCTAAAAAGTTGTCCACACCTTACTTGTTGACAACCTTGCATGACAGGCAGGGCACACAGCCCCGACGCCACTTGCTTGCGCTTTGGCATCCGCGCAAGCGGCTTCGCGGGGGTGCGCTTGCCTGCTAATGAAGATCAAGAGGGCGCGTGGATTGTTTCAGCCGGAATCAATGGGTTAAAAGGGGGGGGTACCGCATCAGCTATGCGGTAGGGTAGCCGCACCAGCTATGCGGTACCCCTACCGCAATTTTGCGGAATAATTCAGCACAGATAGGCAAAAGTGCCATATTGCTGCGGCGTTTTTGATGCGGTAAGGTGGCCGCATTGTTGCCCATAAAGCCCGCAAGTTTACCCAATTGGACCGCAATAATGTCAACACCGTCTCTCGGCACCCCTGCCAACTATGGCCGCAACACCTTCGTGATGACGGAACGGGCTGCGCATGAGGCGTGGGCTGCGCTTGCTGACGAAAGCCCCAAGGCATCTTCGTTGATGCACCGGTTGGTCGCAATGATGGGGCACCAGAATGCTGTCGTGATCAGCCAAAAAACGCTCGCGAAGTTGATGAAATGCAGCGTCGATACGGTGCAGCGGGCGCTTAAGGTGTTGGAGCGTGGAAATTGGATACAGGCCGTTCGGTTAAACAGTCCGGGGACTGTATCTGCCTATGTCGTCAATTCGAACGTCGCTTGGGGAGAAAACCGAGACCAAATTTGCCGGCTGTCGGTATTCCACGCTATGGTAGTTGCGGACGCTGCCGATCAGACTGAAGAGACCCTCACCCGAAAAGAGCTGCGCAAGCTGCCGATCATCTATCCACCTGAAACCGCAATCCCTCATGGCGAGGGCGACCCGGGCGCGCAGATGATGCTTCCGGGGTTGGAGCCGGTGATCGAGGGCATGCCGAGACCGATCCCGGAATGAATGATCTACCCGCCCTGGATTTAAGCGGGGATAACGTGCCGGGGTGAGCCGCTGATTTCCGCCTCAAGGGAAGAGGCTCCCTCATGACGGAGAGCCTCGACGGTCTCGGGGGATAGACGATCAAACAGGGATCGGTGCTGGCGGAGCCGATCACGAACGACAGCCTCGTTCGGAGCCGGCAAGGCAGGCGCCTTACGGCTAATTCCGAAGCCGGTTATCAGGGCCATTGGCCTGCTATGATGAAACGTCATGGATCAAACCTCCATCCAACAATATGGGCGGGAAGAGCCCTGCCCTGCAAGCTTAAACCCCATCCTCTGATATCGAGAAACAACGGCCGGAAGCGGACGATCCAAACGGAGTTCCTTGCATCCCAGACCGGCCGCATAGGAAAGCGCGGCCTCAATTAAGCAAAGGAGGACCTCCCCTTTGAGGGGGTGCTTCGGGTCGGGGGCGCCCTCCAGAAGCCCGATGGTGAGGTGTTCCTTTCCTTTGGAGGGGGCGCCTATTGCTAGGCCACATAGGGTGGACCCGCTCCACACTGCGACTTCGAACCGGCTGAGGGTCGTTTGCCACGCTCGCCGCTCCGCAGACCAGTCCCAGGCAACCCGCCGATTTGCGTGGCCTTTCCAAGCCGCCTTCCATGCGGATATGGCGTGCCCGTCGATCTCGGTCAGAATGATCGAGCGGTCAGGCAGGTTCGTAATGAAGCTCGCCTCAGTATGTTGGAGAGCGGCCGCTCTGGCGAGCCGGTAGCGAGCGATAGTGTCGAAAGTCATTACTCGCCCCCGATCTTGGATCGCCTGGACGCACCGAACAGCACCGACCACCACGGCGCCCGTGGGGCCGGGCGCTGTGCTATCAGCATGCGGCCAACTCGATCCATTAACGCCGTTACAGCGGATTTGTGCGCCTGTGCGAGCCGGTCTATTTCAGCTTTGTGCTGGCGTTCGGCACGATCAAGGGCAGCTTCCATGGCTGAGCTGTGAGCGGCTCTCTCCCGCGATAGATCGTCGCGGAGGCGTTCAATCTGAGCCCGAAGCTCGGTCACAAGCTCGTTTTCAAGCGGGGTCGGTCGGGTCGATTCCAGGGTCGGTGGGGTCGGTTTCTCGGGGTCGCGACCCAAAGGGTCGGTCGGGGTCGCGACCGACCCCACCGACACCATAACCTTGCCGCGGTTATCCCGGCTAGCCAGGACCGTTCCGCGCTTTACGCGCATTTTCAGCGCATTAGTACTCAGACCAAGCCTAACAGCGGCTTCAGTCAGCGGTAACCACACAGGGTCTGTCATGGGGTCGCCAGGGTCGGTTTCTCGGGGTCGCGACCCAAAGGGTCGGGGTCGGTCACCGTTGACACCGACCCGACCGTCTGTCAATCCTTGAGGCGGCCGACAGGGTGCTTGCGCGATCGGGAAAGAAGTCATGGTACCACCGTCAAGCGGTACCTCAGTCTTCCGCTAATGCTGCCCGGTACTGCGGTGACGTGGGGTCTCCCCCGAGTTCGGCTTCTTCATTCGGCTCATATGTGCGAAGGCGGGCAATCGCGTCCGGAGACATCCGGGCAAAGAGGTTTCGGTGAGTCCGGAGCCGGGCGAGACCATCCACGCACGGTTGTGCAGGCGAAGCACTCGCCTTCTCAACAGCTCGACGCGGAGCCTGGAAGAACTGCGATGCGTTCTCAGGGATGAGAGTTACGGCTCAAACCTTCATCCAGCAATATGGGCAGTACTCAGGTGGTGAAGCTCGGGGGCATTCATTCTACTCCGCCGGCTTCCTCAACCTCACCCCAGCCCGCCACCCGATGATCCCGTGGCGGGTTTTGTTTTAAGACAACGCCTCAACGATTTATATGTAGGTATCTAGCTTTGAGAGGTTACCTTCATCAAGGCCGTCCATCTCCGTCACCAGCCTAATATCAACCAAGGATTCTTCATCATCACGACCAATAACTATAAAATAATGTTTATGGTTCACGATCTTGTTTGCCACGTCATAAACAGATAAATATTCAGTTTTTCCTCCGCACTCGCAACAGAGTTCGATTATCTTCCCGCTCTCGTTTTTCTTTACGCCTTTTACTGTGTAAGTTTTTTTGTCGAGTTCTTCAAGAATGACCATGACAACTCTCCGCAATTTATTGTCTTTTTCTAGGCGCTTGCTGGTTCTGTTTTAATCCCCCGCCGCTCCGCATACTCAAGGATGGCGACCTCTATCACCGACGTGACAGAACGGCGCTCCTGCTCGGCAATGCGCTGAGCGAGCGACAGCACGTCACTGTCGAGTCGGGTGGTGAATGGTTTCTTGGCAGCCATGCACGTTCACTGCACTTGCAATAGGGTTCAGTTCGTGCATAGTACGTGCATTGCGCTTGCGGCGCAAGCAGCCGGACGAGGTGACGGAAACACCCCGCCCGGCCTGACCATCATCGTCACAGACATAGGAAACACGACAATGGCTAACCACGCCCATAGCACGCCTGCGGCTGCGCGCCCAGCTGGTCGCAAGACTACCAAACCCGCCGACGCTTGGCCCGCTCATGCCATCGAAGCACCGCCCCCCGAGACCGCGCCGAAATTCTCAGATGACGTCATGCGCGCCGTTGTGCCCGCCCTGAAGCTGCACGGCGAAGTTTACGCAGCCCGTGCGCTTCGAAAGTTTCACCCGGTTCTCGACACCGCAACAGCCCGGTGGCTGGTTGAAACGGTCATAAAACCGGCTGCGGCGGCATTTGCACGGGCCGTTGCTCGCGGTGAGGCGGCTCAATGGCGCTGGGAATGGCATTGGCAAGAACGTCTGGAAGTAGCGCGACGGCAAACGCTCAAGCGCGTTCGGGAAGCACGCCGGGCCGGCACATATGATCCGGCAACCGGGCTATGTCGCGCGGCAAATTGACCAAGCAGCATGACTGACCACCAACAGCCCCGGCCGGCTTCGTGCTGCGCCGGGGTGGTGCCGATATTCGTGCGGCGGTTGTCGATGGCGAGCGGCGCCCCATTGGGCTCAAAGGCATTGCCAGGGAGATTCGAACCTGAAACAGGCTGATTAAGAGTCAGCTGCTGGCGCTCGAAGCTCAGGGCCGGATATGACCGGTGCCAGCCGAATGGGTAGGGGATACTGGTCGGAAAGCCATCCCTCAATGGCGGCGCCACACGTTCTCCCACCGGGAACACGAAAAGCTTGTAATCCCACTGGGAACACGCTATTATGAGGCCTCAAATATCGATACGACTACCTGATAATTTATCTAAAGGAACAATCCCATGATGGCGCAAGAGACGGTAGGGAGCCCCGACAGGCGCGAGACTCGCATAACGATGCGGGTCGCACCGAACGATAAAGCGCTAATCGAACGTGCCGCTGAGGCGAGAAGCCTGAGTGTCACCGATTATATGATCACGATTGCACGGGCGGACGCCGAAAGAACTCTTGTCGAAAGATGCGTTTTTACTCTCGACGATGACGCATTCCGCCGGTTCAATGAAATTCTGGACCGCCCGGTCCAGGATAAGCCGCGACTCAAAGCCATGCTTGAGCGCAACAAACGGTCCAAGTGGACCATAAATAAGGAGTAAATAAATGTGTAGTAGTTCATTAAATCATGACCTTGTTATCGAAGAACTCAGTATCAGTCATGATGTAAGTGCTTTTTCCTGCGGAAAACCTTCTCTTGACGTCTTCCTGACAAAATTTGCAATCAGCCACCCGAAACAGGGGCTCTCCCGAACCTGGGTCGCGGTTAAGCACAGCCGGATTGTGGCGTTCTACTCGCTTTCTTTCGCGACTGTAACGAACGCGGGGGCAACGATACGGGTCGCGAAAGGGACGCCAAGGCACGACCTCCCGGTGATCTTGCTGGCACGCCTGGCGGTTGATCAGGCGTGCCAACGCCAGGGGCTCGGTAGCGTCGTACTTGAGCACGCGCTCCGGCGTTGCGTCGCGATGGCCGATGCCGCGCAGGAAGCCGGGGCGATCTCGCTGCCCGTGCGGGCCGTCCTCGTTCACGCACTCGACGAGGAGGCTGCTGGGTTTTACGAAGCCAACGGATTGGAGCGGTCCCCGACAGACCCGCTTCACCTGATGGCCCCGGTAAAAGATTTGAAGAAGCTCTTGGCGTAGGTCGCCTCAGTCGCTCCGGGCCGACAACCGGACGCGAGTTGATCAGAATTTTGCCATTTCATGTACAATCGAAAGGGCTGGGAACAGAAGTTCCTGGCCCTTTCTTTTTGTTCATCCTCACAGCACCAGCCCGCTCACATTGTCCCGCCACAGGTCGGCATCACGGATGTAGCTTTTCGCCACGTCCACCGACTTATGCCGGGTCTGCTTCATGCTTGATTCTGACCGGGGCATCCTTCAGCTTTGGTCCGCCTATCGCGCCGCCGCCCATGCTCACCGGAAGGCCATGGCTGAACCGGAAGCTTCCGATGTTTCAATCCACGCATCGGCGCATTTCAGCGCCTCCGCGACCGCAGCTCCCGGCCATGAATGACCGGGTTACGGCTGCTTGGATTGGACCTTGCCGAACTCGGCAAGGTCCGTCAACAGAGATTAGGGCACGCCTTGACCTCCCCCTGAAGGGAGAGGTTTCGCGTGCAGATTCGATGAAATCACGGGGCACCTTTCCGGCCGCGTTCTTAGTCTGCGGGATCGCATTCTTGCACTGCCGGCGACGACACCGGCCGGTTGGTCCTGCAAGCTCAAGCTGGTTGTCCTGGAGTTCATGGGGGCGCGCGCCCACGAACTGGAGTTCAACGACGAACATTTCGGCGGTCCACCACCTGCCAAGATCGCTGATCCGGAATGTGCCGAAGATCGGGCGCTGACCCAAACTCGCACCCGAGGCTCCGGCACTCGGGTGCGGGGCCGTGGCGCATCGGTGCGCCCCGTCAAATGGCCCCTTGACACAAACTCCCTCTCACAGCGATAAGGCAGAGAGATTGCATTAGCGATCTTCGTTTATAGAATTACGGTCTAGCTTCAAGGGAGGGCCTTATGGCAACCACGTCGCAGGTGATTGATGTGATGGCGAGCCGCTTGGGCGTCTCAAATCGTGATCTCGCGATGCGCGCCCGATACCTCACCCCGGCCGGGTGGTTGCCTAAAGGGGGGCGCGGGAACAATGCTCCGCAACTTGAAAGCCGGCATGCTGCGGCGCTGCTGGTCAGCGCCCTGATCCCATGCTCACAGATCGAATCCCCGACCGCGCTTCATGCCCTGGCCGGGCAGGGGACGGCTAAAATCGTAATCCTGCCTACGGGGCAGTTGGTTGAGGCGCTGCCAAACCAACCGGCGCCGGAGAATGGGGTGGATTTTACCTCCGGAAACTTCATTGAGGTCTTGGGGCAAGTGCTCGACTATCTGCGCCAACCTGACCCGGAATCGCAACGGAAGGGCAATGCCGTTCGATATGCTGGGGTTATTGTTAGTTGTGAACGGGCCAGAGGTTACTTAAACGACTGGCGGCATCGCATCATTGATGAGTCATCGAATGACCCAATGAAGCAGTTTATGAATAATGATATCGAATTTAATGGACACGTCATGTCACCCGCTAACCCTCTTGCTCTAGCCAGAGACACGGCAATACATAATCGGCATCTAAAAGCGGTTGCAGATTGTCTTGGCCCGATCTCTACGCCCCCTGCATTGTGACGGAGACCATCAATGGACGAAGATTTGATCCCGGAACCACAACTTGCTGCCGAGATATCTAAAGCAATAGGCAAGCCTTGTCCTCACAGCTATGTCGCGCTGAGCAACCGTCGCCGCTCCGGCAAATGGCCGGCAACGAAGATTGGCGGCCGGTGGTTTGTTCGTCGCGGCGACTTGCCGGCGGTGCTGGTTGCCTTGGGCATGGCCGGAGGGAATGGTGGCAGGCGCTATCGTAGTCGCCTCGCGCATTTTCGTATTTCGTTATTGGAATATAGATAATGGGTTCCCCCTCCGCAGCCGACATTTCCGCGGCACTTCGGCGCTGCCGGGCGAGCTGGTTGCCCCGAACATTTCCGGCCGGGATGGTCCGGGGCAATGTTTTCTTGCTTGGCGATGCCGACGGGGCGCCCGGAGATTCGTTCCCGATACCCCTAAGCGCGGAAAAGGGCGTAGGCCTTACCGACTTCGGCGGGGACTTCGCGGGCGATGATTTGGACCTGTGGGCGCGCGGCCAGCGGCTATCGTTGGCGGATGCGATCAAGGCCGCGGCCCGGTGGCTAGGAATGGAGTGCGGCGGGCATCCGGAGCGCAAACCGGTGGATACCGCGCGACCGCAGCTCCCGGCCATGAATGACCGGGTTACGGCTGCTTGGATTGGACCTTGCCGAACTCGGCAAGGTCCGTCAACAGAGATTAGGGCACGCCTTGACCTCCCCCTGAAGGGAGAGGTTTCGCGTGCAGATTCGATCAACACCCCATGGTCCGCAAGGCCGATGGCGTTTGGCGCTATCGCGATGCTGTGGGGCAGCTGCTGTTGCTGCATTTGCGCTTTGACGAGCGCGATGAAACCGGGCAGCCGGTTCTCGACAAACGCGGCAAATTGAAAAAATCCTTTCGCCCGCTGATTTGGCGGAACGGTCAGTGGGTGAGCGCGTGGTCCGATGTCCGGCCGCTCTATGGCCTGCCCGAGCTGGCGGCGCGGCCGGCTGCCCCGGTACTGGTCGTTGAAGGCGAAAAAACCTGCGACACGGCGCGTAATCTGCTGCCGGAATACATAATCATCACTTGGCCGCAGGGCTCAAGCGGTGCGCCGAAAGCCGACTGGTCTCCGCTCCGAGGGCGACAGGTCTGGATTTGGCCCGATGCCGACATACCCGGCGCCAAGGCCGGCGGCGGCGTTGCCGAGCTGGTGCGCAAGGCCGGGGCGGCGTCTGTCGCGCTGGTGCGATTGCCGATCGGGCTGCCGGACGGATGGGATTTGGCCGACCCGCTACCGGCGGCGTGGGCTGTGGAGGACGTGCGCGCGCTGATTGCTGCGGCGGAAACGGCTCCCGGCGACAGCGCGTCCAATTTGCAGTGTGCCCCCGAGTTACAACCCGGCTTTCGAGATAATGGCGGTGAGCGGCCGGTAATCAGGATCGAGGCCGGCAAACTTTCTGAAATTGTCGATGTCGCCGAACAGGTGTTGCTGGCGGCCGGGGTCGGCTTTTATCAGCGCGGCGGTCAGATCGTCCGGATTGTGCTGTGTCCGGTAAAGGTATCAAACGGTTTCGATGTATTAATGCCGCGTCTGGTCGCGGTTTCGGCAACACACCTTGTCGAAGTGCTGACGCAAATCATTGCCTGGGAACGGTTTGATGGTCGGGTTAAGGATTGGATTCTGACGGACGCACCATTGAAAGTTGCGTTGACTTATTTAGCTCGCGAAAAGTGGATTCTGCCGGTTTTAACCGGATTAATCAGTGCTCCGACGTTGCGGCCGGATGGAACCGTGTTGGAGCATTCCGGATATGATCGCTCGACGGGCTTGCTGCTTGACACTGAAGGCGTTGAGTTCTCGGCGTTGCTGTCGCGGCCGTCAGAAAAGCAGGGAAGAGCCGCTCTTGAGGTACTCAAATCGTTGATCGCGACATTCCCGTTTGTTTCCGGTGCGGATCGTTCGGTTGCACTCAGCGCAATTCTCACAGCGGCCATTCGCACGGCGTTGCCGACTGCACCTTTGCACGCCTTCAGCGCACCGGTTGCAGGCTCGGGTAAATCTTTAATTGTTGATCTTGTGTGCTTGATTGTCACGGGCCGGCCTTGCCCGGTGATCGCTCAAGGCAAAACCGATGAAGAACTCGAAAAGCGCCTTGGATCTGCGCTGATAGCGGGAGACGTGGTTCTATCAATAGACAACTGCGAAATACCTCTCGGTGGTGATCTTCTCTGCCAGTGCCTTACTCAAGCATTCGTGAAAGTTAGATTACTTGGTCAATCGCGATTGATCGACGTACCAACCGGTATGGCGATGTTCGCGACTGGTAATAATCTTGTCCTTCTGGGTGATATGACGCGACGGACATTGTTATGCTCGCTTGATCCGGGGGTCGAACGGCCTGAAGCTAGAGAGTTTTCGGTTGATCCACTGGCGCTGGTACGAGATGACCGCAAGCGCTTTCTGCGGGCAGCTTTAACCGTTCTCAGGGCCTATCACGTAGCTGGACGGCCGCGGCAGGTAGCGCCGCTGGGGAGCTTTTCCGAGTGGTCCGATTGGGTGAGGTCGGCGCTGCTTTGGTTCGGCGAGTCTGACCCGGTAGCGACGATAGAAGTTGCGCGTGCGGCTGACCCGCGCCGCGATGCGCTTGCAACGGTGCTCGAACAGTGGTTCGGGGTGATCGGAAGCCGGCGTGCGACTGTGCGCGAGGTCATCGATTTTGCTACCGCTCCCTCTTCAACGGTCGGGTTACCGGGTTCTTCGGCCTATTCCCGGCCTGATTTTCGCGAGGCGCTGTTGGTGGTTGCGGGCGACGCTGGTGCGGTCAACAGCCGCCGACTTGGTAAATGGATTTCCGCCAACAAGTTGCGCGTTGTCAATAGCTTGCGCTTGGTTTCCGATGCTCCGGATGGTCACCACAAGGTCGCTGCATGGCGAGTTGAGCGGGTTAATCTTGCGGGGTTTGCGGGGAATAGCGGAGTTTCTGTATCCTATACGCGAGAACTGTCAAAGCGAGATGATAATGACAATTTATATATAGGGGGGGCTGAAAACCCGCCAAACCCCGGAAACCCCGCAGACGATGACGCCCATATCGCGGGGTGGCAGTGATGTGCTTGGCCGTTCTCGCAAGCGTTCCGGATTTCGGAGATTTGCTGAATTGTGCTGACATTCAGCAAATTAATCCCGGCATCACCCCGTCATCGAAGCGTCGTCTTGAAAATATGTCTAATAACCCTAGTCATACCCTAGTATTCTTTGCGCTGCGGTCTCCGAGAAAATCCGGAAATAACCATGATATCGCCCTGGTATTAGCGCGGATAACCGAAGTTCCGTTCAAAATTCGTTCAATTATCTTCCGAACGCCCGGAAACAGCGCGCATACTGACATTCAGCATATTTGCCCGGATATTGCCTCAGTATCGAAGCAATATCGTGAAAATCTGTCGAATAATGCTAGTATCACCCTAGTATTTTTGCAAAGAGATGGAAACCTGTCGAATAATTCTTTGGTTGTTTTGACATTTTACTTTCATACGTCTTTTAAAAAATGGGTAGATAATTCCGGTATTTTCCAGTTTTTTCGAATAGGCGTCAAAACAGGTAGTATCTTGGTAGTAATTAAAATTATGAAGTGCGTGGAAACAGGGAGAAGTTACCATAATATCACCTTGATATCTATGCAAACACTGTTGTTTGCCCCCGGCCCCCGGCGCGGAAACAGCGCGCCCATGCTGCCGGCAAACGGGGGCACGAAGATTTCACGATGTGGCGAGGCTGTCGGCGAGGACGCGATAGACCGACGCGCGGGCAATGCCGGTTTTCTTGGCAATCTCGGTGGCGCCGAGCCCTTCAGCTTTGAGCTGACGTACCAGATCGGCGTCGATGCTCGGCTTACGCCCCTTGTAGACACCTTCGGCTTTTGCCTTGGCAATGCCTTCGAGCTGGCGTTCGCGCCGCAGGTTGGTCTCGAACTCGGCGAACACCCCGAGCATGTCGAGAAAGCATTTCCCGGCGGCGGTTCCGGTATCAACCGGTTGCTCGGTGCAGGCCAAGGCGGCGCCCTTGTCGCGGATCGTGCGAACGATGGTTTGCAGGTCACCGATGGAGCGGGCGAGCCGGTCGATCCGGGTGATCACCAGCGTATCGCCCGGCCGCAGGAATTCCAACACGGTTGCCAGTTCGGCCCGACCGGCCGTGCTGGTGCCGCTGGCCTGCTCTTCCCGGATGACCTCGCAGCCGGCAGCGCGCAGCGCGGCAACCTGAACCGCGGTGTCCTGGTCGGTGGTGGAAACCCGCGCGTAGCCGATTCTGTTCGCCATTTTTGCCTCCGACTGTCTCGTTTATCTCTTAGACCCTCTCCTTATGGCGTCTCGGATATCGAAAGTCAACCCAAAAAAGACAGGCGAAACCGTGGATTTCCGCGGCGGGTGCTGTCTCGCAAAAACGTCTCTCTCAGGTATACCCCAAAAGGACATAAGCACGACGTGCGCATGTCCGCAACCGGCAACTCAAAGGTGTAGAATGATGAAAGATGATAGGTCAGTTTGGGAGATGCGGCTTCGGTTCGGGCCGGGCGGGGTATGGGTCGAAACTTGGGGGCCGACACCGGCCGAGCCAAATTGCGAGGCGCCGACCGACTTGGTTGCCGAAAGCCCGTGGCGCGATATGGCCTATCGGAGGCCGGTTGCGGTGACGAAGAAATCCAGCGGTTCCGAAGGTGTGCCTGCGATCAAGGCGGCGACAGTGCCGGAGCCGTTAGGCAGCATGCTGCCGCCGTTAGACATGACGGTGGCGGGCAATATCGATGGCCTGATCATCCGCTCCACCGATGAACGAAGGCAAATGGCCCGGCAGCTCTACCCGGAGCTACTCCATCAAACCGCTCAACAGCGTGCGGGGGGTTGATCCATGCGTGTTCCCACTTATAGCCCGGCGCCGACGGTCCAGCCGATTGGCGGGTCGATCCCGTTTTCGAATGTCCAGGCCAGCCCCGACGCTTTCGGGGCACCGCAGGCCAGAGCCGGCGCCTTTGTTGCCGACCGCATGTCACAGGATGCGACGCGAAACGGTGCGGCTGTCCAAAATTTAAGCGAGGTAATCCAGAAGGTCGGCACCTCCCTTGGTCAGATTGGCCTCGACGAACAGACCCGGATTAATGATGCTGCGGTCAATGACGCCTACGCCAAGCAATTTGCGCCACAGGTTGCCGATATCACCAGCAAGTATAAGCAGTTACAAGGTGAAGACGCGATCAATGGCTATAAACCCGCCCTCGATAGTCTAACGGAGCTTCGAGATAGTCAGCTGGCACAAGCAACAAATCCCGATCAACGCAAGATGATCGACGGCATGATGGCTAAGCATGTTCTCGGCGAAATCACGGGGATGGCGGATCACCTTCAAAGTGCGCGGACAAAATATCAGCAAGTCACGAGCGATGCCTTCGTCTCGACCAAGCTCGGCGAAGCTTCTCGTAATTTTGACCGGCCGGGGCTTCGTAATGATGCGATCGAAGATGCGGTTAGCGACGCCTTGAGAAACGCGATTGATCGCGGCGTGCGTGACCCGGTTTTGCTGAACGCCAAGGCCGAAGAAATCCGCGGGACCGGGATATCGAGCGTGGTCGAGCAAATGATGCTTGATCCCAAGAGCGGCCCGATCGCGGCAAAAGCCTTCCTGGATGCCAGCTCCGGTGCGATTGATCCTAAAATAGCGCTGAAATTACAGGAAAGGATCAAGCCGCATGTTGACCGGGCGCTTGCCGGCAACGTGGTTGACCAAGTGGTTGGCCGCGCTCCATCGGCACAAGGGTTCGAAGATGCGCTGATCAAGGCCGAAAGCGGGGGACGGCCGGATGTGGTAACCCCGGCGAAGCTGGCGGACGGAACCACCAACTATTATCACGGCCTGTACCAGATCGGTCCGTCGGAACTGAGAGCCTGAAAACCTTTCACGGCGGCAGCCAGATTATGGCTGCGCTTGGC
>JBAWVF010000082.1:0-16417 GCA_037147415.1 Rhodospirillaceae bacterium
CAGTGGACGGATTGATGTCGGAATGGGTGGACGGAATGAATCGGATTTCGCAGCATGGGCTTCGGTGCCTGCCTTGAAATAGTGCGCCTGGGAAACCGCAAGGATGCGCCGAATGTCATCGCGGTCGAACACATCGCGGCGACGGACGATCTGGGCCAGCAAATAATTCCGAGTCGGGCTGATGCCCTGGTCTTCGGCGGCCTCAATCAGGCGCAACAGGGCGGTCGCCTTGCGTGGCTCCAGGAAGCCCGTGTTGCGAAGCGTGATCTGCTTGACTCCACACGTTTGCAGTTGGACCTGTTGCGCCACGCTGCGTTTGATCGGCCAGTCGGCGGGAGCCAGGGCGAGAAACCGGTCGAAGGTGGCGCGGAACGCCTGTTCCCGGCGGCGCCGGTCGGTGGCGGCGAGCGACTCGGCGGCCTCGGTCAACCGGCTTCCGAGTTCTTGGACCGGGCTTTGCGGCTGGCCGAGATCCACGCTCGTCCACAACAAGCCAGACCGGGTAAAGGGTGCCAGACGCTCGAACGCCAAAATAGTGTGGGTATGCTCCAGCAGGTTTCCCGGCTGGATGATGGTCGCATCATTGAATAGAACGCACAATTTCAGTTCGTCGGCCAGCCGGTCGATACTGCTCGTGAAGCGATTGATCGATCCGACGTAAGGGTCGAGTTCTCCGTAATATACGACACGAATGGAAGCCTCCTATTCGCGTTTGGATCGCGGCCTTACCCGTTTCTTCGGTGGCCAAGCCGGTGCAGACAACCTTGCCTGCGTCAGGGATCGTGCGATTTCGCTGCCGATCCGCCCGGGACCCGTTGTCCGAGTATCATGCCACAGCTTTATGTACCGCTCAACATATGGACAAAGAATATCTTAGTATCCATGCGAAATTTAGAAGATATTATAAAATTTATTAAAAACGCGATGCGCCAGATCATGAAGCGGATCAAGCTGTCCTCTCCCTTGGTCGGAAAGATCGCTGGGCAGGGCGTAAGCTTGATGACGCTAATGCTGGGGTTCTTCCCAAAATAGCCCGCCCCACACTTCAAGCAATTTTTGTTCTCTTGATCCTGAGTGGGTGAAATCTTTGTCCCCCCCCAGCATTAAGCGGGCTTTTTCGTCGCGTCGGATCGACAGAGTCCGGTTTTGCCGCCCCGGTTTGACCGCCGAGAGGTCGTTGTCGTGAAAACCTGCCCAAACCAGTCTCAATCGCTCTTGTGCAAGCGTTAGCAACGTGAGAGCATAGCAAAAGAACAAAAACACGCAGTCATAACCGTACTTTGGAGAATATTTGACGTTTGTTTTGGTAGGCAAAAGCGATTTAAAACTTTTCTATTCGGTACACAGGCGAAATTGGTCTCGGCAGGTGCAGGGCGATCACAGGTCATTGCTCGGATCATCACGACGCCATCCATTTTAGTTGTCTGATCTTTACCGAGGCACAACGCAAGAGGCGCAATCGAAATCGTGTCCGCTTCCGCGACCGGAGACCGGCGCTCGCCAATCAGGGGACTGCTCGATGAGCAACAATGGCTACTCCAATTCGACGGCACTACCCGGCATCGTCACCGCCGACCAGCGGTTGGCCCAGCCTCGCCGCGTCAAGGGTGTGATCTTCGGCAAGTCGGGGATCGGCAAGACTTCACTGCTGAAGACGCTGCCGGCGGAGAGCACGCTGTTCATCGACCTGGAGGCCGGTGATCTGGCGGTCGAGGATTGGCCGGTGGACAGCTTGCGTCCCCGCACCTGGGACGAATGCCGGAACCTCGCCTGTTTCATCGGCGGGCCGAACCCGGCACTGCGGCCCAACCAGCCCTACAGCCAGAACCATTACGCCTATGTCTGCCAGCAGTTCGGCGACCCGGCCGCGCTGGCCAAATACGCGATCCTGTTCATCGACAGCATCACGGTGGCGGGACGGCTGTGCTTCCAGTGGTGCTCGGGGCAGCCGGAGGCGTTCAGCGAGAAGTCGGGCAAGCCGGATCTGCGCGGCGCCTACGGCCTGCACGGGCGCGAGATGATCGCGTGGCTGACCCAGCTTCAGCACACGCGGAACAAGCACGTCTGGTTCGTCGGCATCCTCAACGAGACCACCGACGACTTCAACCGCAAGCTGTTCGTGCCTCAGATCGACGGTTCCAAGACCGGACTGGAGCTGCCCGGCATCGTCGACGAGGTGATCACCATGGCCGAGGTGACCACGCCCCAGGGCCAACCGGTGCGGGCGTTCGTCTGCCACACGGTCAATGGCTGGGGCTTCCCGGCCAAGGACCGCAGCGGCCGACTGGCCATGGTCGAAGAACCGCATCTCGGCCGCCTGATGGCCAAGATCGCCGGGCCGCCGCCCGGCACCTCCGCTTCCCCCGCGTCCCGTCCCTGATCCCCCAAGCCCGAGGAGGCAACCCCAGATGTACGACCTCAACGATGCCGAGCCGCAGCGCGGCGGCGTGATCGATCCCTGCTTCGCCAAAATCGTCGGTGTGCTCCGCCCCGGCGGTGTCGACGGCCCGGCGCCCACCGATCGTGGCCTGCTGAAGGCTTCGAAATCCAGCGCCGACGTGCTGATGCTGGATTGGGAATTCACCATCACCGAGGGCCGCAACGCCCGGCGCAAGTTCTGGCAGACCATGGTGGTGGCCGGCGGCGAGGTCGACGAGAAGGGCCAGAGTAAAGGCTGGAACATCACCAAGTCCCAGTTGCGCGCCATGGTCGACAGCGCCCTGGGCTTGAACCCCAAGGACGAAAGCGAGGCCGCCCGCCAGCGCCGGATGCTGCGCGGTTTCGCCGATCTCAGCGGCATTACCTTCGTCGCCAGGATCGGCGTCAAGAAGGACAAGGACGGCAAGTACCCTGACCAGAACGCTCTCGCCCACGTCGTCACCCCCGACGAGCGGGAATGGCAGATGGTGATGAGCGGCCAGGAAGTTCCGGCCGGTGGCGCGGCGCCGTCCCAGCCGCAGGGCTGGGGCCAGCCGGCCTGGGGCGGCGCTCCCGCCGTTGCTCCGGTCGCGCAGCCGCAGCCGTGGGGCGCCCCGCCGCCGGCCGCCGCACCCGCTCCGGCCCCGCAACCGGGCTGGCCCGCCCAGACCGCCGTTGCGCCCCAGGCTCCGGCGCCCGGTTGGCCGCCGGTTGCAACAGCCCCGGCACCCGTAGCGCCCGCTCCCACCCAGGGCTGGCCGGCGCCGCAACCCGCCGGTTGGCAGCCTGCGGCGGCTCCAGGCGCTCCCACCGCCGCCCCGGCGGCACCGGGCGCGATGCCCGGCCCGGCGTGGTTGAACGGCTGACGGGAGACCGGCGATGGCGAGCGCGGCCGAACTGGTGGCGATGTCCGAGGATGCGTTCCAGGCGCACGCCACCAGGGAGGCCGCCCTCGCCATCGGCGACTGGCTGATGGAGAGCGTCCGGCTCAACCGGCCGATCCGCTCCCTGACCCTGTTCGAGCTGGAATGCATCGCCAGTGCCGCCATCGCCCGTTGGACCGTGGTCCGTTCCGAGCGGGCCGCCGCCGGCCAGCCCGATCCCACCCTGTTCGCGATCTGAGGCCGCCCATGACCGACAAAACCGAGACCGAACGCGCCGCCATCAAGGCCGCCCGCAAGCCCTTTGCCGAGACTCTGACCGAACTCGGCCTGATGGCGCCGTTCTACCACCGCAGCGCCGCCGACATCGACCGCCTGATCGAAGCCGCGATCGACGGCTACCGCGCCCACCTGATCCGGATTGCCGGCGAAGCCCGGAAGGCGACCGACGATCTCAACGGCGAAATTCCATTTTGAGGGATGCCGTCATGATCGACCTTAACCACGGCTCCGGCTATCGCCCGCCCTCGGTGGTCGAGGCGATCAACGGCCGCATCGACGCAGCCCTGGTCGCCGGCAACCAAGCCCAGCCCCCACGGCAATACCTCGGCGCCTCGCGGCTTGGGGTTTCCTGCCAGCGCGCCCTTCAGTTCGAGCACACCAGGACGCCGAAGGATGACGGGGAAGAGTTTGACGGCCGGGCGTTGCGCATCTTCGCCGCCGGACACCGCTTCGAGGACCTGTCGATCTCCTGGCTGCGGTCTGCCGGCTTCGATCTGCGCACCCACCGTCGCGACGGCGGCCAGTTCGGCTTCAGCGCCGCGGGCGGACGAATCAAGGGCCACATCGACGGCGTGATCGTCGCGGTGCCGGCGGGGGTGCCGATGGCGGTGCCGGCGCTGTGGGAGCACAAGGCGCTCAACAAAAAGTCGTGGCAAGACACCGTCAAGCGCGGCGTCACGATCTCGAAGCCGGTCTACGCCGGCCAGATCGCGCTCTATCAGGCCTACATGGGCTTGCCAGCGCCCGCGCTGTTCACGGCCCTCAACAAGGACACCTGCGAGTTGCACCACGAGCTGGTGCCCTTCGATACCGCCCTGGCCCAGGCCCTCTCCGACCGCGCCGTCACGATTTTGCGCGCGACCGACGCTCGGGAGCTGCTGCCCCGCCACACCACCAACCCCGACCACTTCGAATGCCGGATGTGCTCCTGGCGCGAGCGCTGCTGGAGGTTGCCATGAGCGAGATTTCCCTGTCGGCCAAACAGGCCGAGGCCATCGCCAAGGTCAAGGACTGGTACGAGCATCGAACGGCGCTTCAGCAGGTGTTCCGGGTGTTCGGTTATGCCGGTGCCGGCAAGACCACTATCGTCCGCCACGCCATCCAGGAACTCGGCCTGGAGACCATAGCGCGCAATCCCGATGGCACGGCCTCGGGCAGCGGCGTGCTGTACGGTGCCTTCACGGGAAAAGCGGCGCTGGTGATGTCGCGCAAGGGCACGCCCGCCTCGACCATCCACAGCCTGATCTATCGCGTTTCCGAGGCGACCGAAGCCGAGATCGAGAAGGTCAAACAGGAGATCGCCGAGATCCGGGCCAAACTGCCCGGACTGGCGGCGGCCGAGCGGCTGCTGGAAGAATCCCGCATGCGCAGCCTGGAACTGCGGCTCCAGGATGCCCACAAGCCCCGCTTCGTGCTGAACGACCAGTCGCTGGTCCGCAACGCCGCCCTGATCGTGCTCGACGAGGTGTCGATGGTCGGCGACGACATGGCCAGCGACCTGCTGGCCTTCGGTAAGCCGACGCTGGTGCTGGGCGACCCCGGCCAGTTGCCGCCGATCAAGGGCGAAGGCGCCTTCACCCAGGCTGAACCCGACGTGATGCTGACCGAGATTCATCGGCAGGCCGGAGAGTCGGCGATCATCCGCTTGGCGACGTTGGCGCGTACCTGCCAGCCGATCCCCTACGGCGAGCACGACGCCTTCGTCTGGAAGATGCCGCGCGGCGCGATCTCGCCCGCCCAGATGCTGCGCGGCGGCCAGGTGATCTGCGGGCGCAACGCCACCCGCATCCAACTCAACATCGCCATGAAGGCGGCGGCCGGCTTTCCCGGCCCGTATCCCACGGGGCGCGGCGAGAAGATCATTTGCCTCAAGAACCGCAACGACCTCGGCGTCGTCAACGGCATGTTCCTGACCCTGGACGATATCCAGGACGAAGACCCGCTGTGCTTCTCGGCCAGCCTGACCAGCGAGGATGGTAACCGGATCGGCGGCGTGCGCAAGAACGGCAAGCCTGAACGCTTCCGCGTCTACAAGGGTCATTTCGACGATCACGTCGTCCTCGATGACCAGCGCGGCCAGCGCGACCACTGGAAGAAGAAGTCGCTGATCGAGGCGGTCTGGGGCTGGGCGATCACTTGCCACAAGTCCCAGGGCAGCCAGTGGGAAAACGTCATCGTCTTCGATGATGGTCTCGGTCGCACGGCAGAGGACCGCGCCCGCTGGCTTTACACCGCGATCACCCGCGCCGAGAAAGGGCTGGTGATCCTTGATTGACCTCAACGACATCGCCCCGGCAGCGACCGTCCCGGCCTTCGTGCTCGATCTGAACGACGTGGCGCCGCCGTCGTCTGGCCGTTACGACCTGGAGGAACTGTCCCGGCGGCTGTCGGAACAGGCTGGGAGCTGGGCGCCACAACTGTTTCCCAACGGCCGCCAGGAGGGCGGCGAACTCCGCCTCGCCAACATCAAGGGCGAGCGCCCCCGCAAAACCGGCTCCTGCGTTATTCCCCTGACCGGCCAGTACGCCGGCTGCTTTCACGATTTCGACACCGGCGAGAGCGGCGGGCCGCTGAAGACGCTGGAACATGCCACCGGCCTCACCGGGCGCCCCTTGTTCGACTACGCTGCCGGCTTGGTCGGGCTGGCCGCCCCCAAAGCCCAGGCACCTCGTACCACGGCCAAGGCACGCAAGGAGGAGGACACCGCCCGCGAGATCGCCTTCATCCTGTCGCGCACCGGGCCGATCGTCGGCACGCTGGCCGAACAGCACCTGCGGCAACGCGGTCTGGACAATCCGAACTGTCCGGATCTGCTGTTCCATCCTGATCTTGCCCACCGGTCGACCGGAACCGGCTATCCCGCCATGGTGGCCATCGTCCGCGACGCCGCCGGCAACCCGATCGGCATCCATCGCACCTTCCTCGCCCCCGACGGCTCGGGCAAGGCCCTGATCGAGAAGAGCCGCATGATGCTCGGCACGGTGGCCGGCGGCGCGGTGCGGCTGGTGCCGCTCGGCGACGGCAGCTTCCTCGGCATGGGCGAAGGCATCGAGACCGTCCTGGCCGTGCGCCCCGCCTGTCCGGGGCTGCCGCTGTGGTCGGCGCTCTCGGCCGGGAACCTCGAACAGGTGGTCGTGCCCGAACAGGTCACGACGGTGATCATCTTCGTCGACAACGACCTCAGCGGCACCGGTCTCAAGGCCGCGCTCCGCGCCGCCGCCTTCCACCACGCCGCCGGCCGGCGGGTCTGGATCGTCATGCCACCCAATCCCGGCGACGACTTCGACGATTTGCTGATGCGCGAGGGGCTGGACGCCGTGCGCACCGTGCTGGCCACGGCGTGGGAATGGCGGCCGGAGGCGATCCTTGCCGCCGAACAACCGGAACCCGCCCCCGAACCCAGGATCGGCGGACAGAAACCTCTCGGCTTTCAGACTCCCGCCGGCACGCTACCGGCGCTCCGCGCCGACAACGGCGATCTCGCCGAGGTCACCGATCGCTGCTGGGACACCTTGCGCGCAGCCAACGATCCGCCCTGGCTGTTCCGCTGCGCCGCCCATCCGGCCTGGATCGAGCGCGACGACAAGGGCCAGCCGGTGCCGAGAGACCTCACCGACAGCCGTCTGCGCCACGTCCTCGCCCAACTGATCACCTGGAGCAGCCGCACCAAGACCGGCGATCTCGCGCCGGCCTATCCGCCGGCCGGCGTGGTGGCCAACCTGCTGGCCACGCCCGATCCCGATCTGCCGGTGCTCGCCGGCATCGTCACCGCGCCGGTGTTTGGGGCCGCGGGCGAGTTGCTGACCAGCCCCGGCTATCACCCGGCAACCGAATTGCTCTACCTGCCGCCAGCCGGATTCTCGGTGCCGCCGGTGCCCGACCAGCCCAGCGCGACCGAGATCGCCGCCGCTCGATCACTGTTGCTCGACGACATGCTGGGCGACTTCCCCTTCGTCGGTGAGGCCGAGCGCGCCCACGTCCTGGCGCTGCTGTTGCTGCCCTTCCTGCGGCCGATGATCAAGGGGCCGACGCCGCTGCACCTGATCGAGAAGCCCGAGGCCGGTACCGGCGCGACCCTGATGGTCGATGCGATCGCCATCGTCACCACCGGTTCCAGCGTCAACGTCATGGTCGAGGGCCGCGACGACGAGGAATGGCGAAAACGCCTGACCGCGAAACTTCGCGAAATCCCGTCGCTGGTGCTGATCGACAATCTGCGCCGGACCCTCGACAGCGCCCCGCTGGCTGCCGCCCTGACCGCGCCAGTGTGGGATGACCGCATCCTCGGTAAATCCGAGAACGTCCATTTTCCCATCCGCTGCACCTGGATCGCCACCGGCAACAACCCCCAGTTCTCCAACGAGATGGCCCGCCGGCTGGTCCGCATCCGTCTCGACGCTGGAACCGACCAGCCCTGGTTGCGCGATGGGTTCCGCCACCAGAACCTGCTGGGCTGGGTGCGTGAAAACCGTGGCCGGCTGGTGGCGGCCTGCCTGATCCTCGGCCGCGCCTGGATCGCCGCCGGCAGCCCCCGCCACGCCCGCACCATCGGCAGTTTCGAGGAGTGGTCGCATGTTGTCGGCGGCGTGCTCGATGTGGCCGGCGTGCCCGGCTTTCTCGGCAACCTCAAGGAGACCTACCAGACCACCAACGCCGAAGGCTCGGCTCAGAGCGTGTTCATCGCCGCCTGGTGGGACCGCCACGGCCCGCAGCCGGTCGGCACCGCCGAACTGTTCGACATCGCGGTCACTTGCGATCCGGGGTTGCCGCTGGGCGACGGTTCCGAGCGGTCGCAGCGGACCAAGCTCGGCATCATCGTCACCCGTCTGCGCGACAGAGTGTTCCGGATCGTCGAAATCACCGTGCGGCTCAAGGCCCTCGGCAGCCGGCAGAGGCTACAGCAATGGGCTTTGCTGCCGCAGGATCGCGCCCCAGAGCGCCCCGCTTCAGGCAAAACAACGTCAAATCAAGATGTTGGTGTACCTTCGTGTACCTTTTCCAGTCCCGATATCGCCTCCTATGGCTCAAACTGCGATCCTTTGGCAATGATCGACGAGCCTCAGCCCAAGAAAACATATTCAGATCAATGCGCTCGTGTACCTTGCGTACCTTCTGAGGCGGTTTCCGAACAAAATACGGCTGCCACTGATCATAAGTGTATGTTCAATGAACGTACACACCAAGGTACACCGGGAATAACATCACAAGATCAATCTGTTAATGTACCTTGTGTACCTAGTGTACCTTTTTCCCTACCTCACACGCACACACCCGCACGCGCGTATACGCACACGCCTGCGCACGCTCACACGCGTGAGGGGGCCGTAAAAGGTGCACTAGGTACACAAGCTACATTAAGCCCTGGAAACGACAAGGATTTTAGCAGTGTACCTTCAAAAAAGGTCCCTGCGAGGTACACCGAAACAACCTCTGGTACGTGGAAGGAGACGATATGAGCACCGTCGCCATCGCCCTGATCCAGGCCGTCCACGCCGCGGGCGGCACCATCGTCCTCGACGGGTCGAACCTCCAGCTCGAAGCCCCCGCGCCGCTGCCCGAGGCGCTGCGGGCCAGCCTGCGCCAGCACAAACCGGCCCTGGTCGCCTTCCTCGCCGAACAGGCTGCCAACGCCAATGCACCGGCGGCCGTGCCCGTGCTCCCGCTGGCCGGCATCCCCGACGAGGTTGCGGAAGGCATCGAAGCGTTGGTGGTGGCACCGGCCCCCGAGGGCATTCCCGGTCGCGCTTGGCCGGTGATCGTCGCCGACACGGTGGCGCTGGTGAGCAACGGACAGGTCGCGCAGGCGTTCGCCCTCGGCTGGACCGCCGCAGATATCTTCGGCTGCGACCAGCGCGCGCCCTGGCACCGGCTCGACCGCGCCGGACTGATGCTGATGGTCGATGGCTGGACGATTCCCGAGATCACCGCCGCTCACGCCGCCCTGCGTCACCGCGACGGCAGCGTGCTGCGCTTCCGGCGCCGCCCGAACCCCCTTGAGCCGCCGGTGGCGATGCTCTGGCACCTGCTGCCGCGGCACCTCCGTCCGCTGGTCGGCCCGGCGCCGTAGCCCGGCTCCCGATCACCACCCGCGATACCGGAGCGGGTGACGGCGACGTTCTTGGCCGGACAGGCGCCGTCACCCTGACCACGATGACCTTGTTGGAGGACAACATGGCTGGGACGACTCTGCCCAAATCGGGCGCCAATGCAAATACAAACACCTTCGTTGGCGAAAAGCCGCCAGCGAACGACAGGTCAGGCAAAGCCAGTCCACCGCCCAATCTCCCGGTGATTCTGGCGCTCGATCTCGGCACTCACACCGGCTGGGCGCTGCGTGCCCGCGACGGCACGATCACCAGCGGCACCGTCTCATTCCAGCCGGGACGTTTCGAAGGCGCCGGCATGACGTTCCTGCGCTTCCGGGGCTGGCTCGAAGTCATCGCCGACCTCGCGCACGGGCTCAACATGGTGGTGTTCGAGGAGGTGCGGCGGCACGCCGGCACCACCGCCGCCCACGTCTACGGAGGTTTCCTCGCCCACCTCACCGCCTGGTGCGAGCATGAGCGCGTGCCCTATCAGGGCGTGCCGGTGGGCACGATCAAGCGCCACGCCACCGGCAAGGGCAACGCCGGCAAGGACGCGGTGATCGCCGCCATGAAGGCGAAAGGGCACACCCCGATCGACGACAACGAGGCGGATGCCCTCGCCATCCTGTACTGGGCCTTGGCTCAGGGAGGTGGGCGATGACCCGAGAAGCCCTGCCCAACCGCCGTCCGAACGAGACCACGGCGCTGGTCTTCGGCGGTCTCCGCTTCGCGGTCACCATCGGTCTCTTCCCCGATGGCCGTCCCGGCGAAGTGTTCGCCTCCGGCGCCAAGCCCGGCTGCGATCTCGATTACCTGCTCGACGACGCCTGCGTCGCCCTCTCGCTGCTGCTCCAGCACGGGCTGTCACCGGCGGCGCTGGCGAAGTCGATGGGCCGGGCCGGCGACGGCGTGACCCCTGCCTCCCTGATCGGCGCACTCGCCGACCGGCTTGCCCAACAGGAGGTCGCCCATGCCGACGCCTAAACGCATCCGTGCCGACGCCGCCCGGCTCGGCATCCAGACCATCCGCACCGTCGCCGACGGCCGGACGGTGCAGATCGCCCGCGGCGTCTGCGCCGCCTGCCAGGGTCACGACGAACTCCGGCAATCGCCCGGCACGCCCGCCGAAACCCTCCAGGCCGCGTTCGAGGCCAGAGGCTGGACTGGCTTCGGCCGGCGAATCCTGTGCCCGGCCTGCTCCCGCACCACCCGCAAATCCGAGGAGACCCGCATGCTCCCAAGGCAGAAGATCACCAAGGCCGCCATGGACCAGATGCCGGCCCCGACGCCGCGCCAGGTGGTCACCATCGCCGACGCGCTGGCCGAACATCTCGACGACGGCCGCTATCGCCCCGGCTGGTCCGACCACCGGATCGGCGACGACCTCAAGCTGCCGGCGGCGCTGGTGGCCAAGGTGCGGGAAGACCTGCACGGCCCGCTCAAGGGCGATCCCGAGATCGACGCCCTGCGTGGCGACCTCGACGCCTGGATTTCCATCGGCGCCGATTTGCGCGGCCGTCTCGACCGCCTCGAACAGACCCGAGCCTGACCGGAGGAAGTTTCATGCCCAACGCAGCCCTCAGCGACGCGGTCCTCGCCCGGATCGAGCGCGTCACCACCAAGTCGAAGCGGCCCGTCCCCGAACCCGGTCCCACCGCCCGCGACAGCCGGCCCTCGGTCCAGGAGTTCACCGAGCGGGCCGGGGTCAAGCGCACCCGCATCCTCTCGCCGCTGCAACTGCTCCACCGGCGCAACCTGCTGACCCTCCGGCAACTCAGCGCTGGCCAGTCGCTGGTCGACGACGCCGAGACGGCGCTCGGGGTCACTCAGCCGCCCGACGAAAGCCGCGCCAGTCCGTGCCGCGAGCCGGACGGCCGGATGGTGGCGATGCTGGCGGCCTCCGACCGGGTGGCCCAGGCCCGTAAGGCGGCCGAAGCCCAGCATCCCGCCGCCTGGGCCATGGTGCGGGCGGTGGCGCTTGACGAGAGGACGGTCACCGCCGTCACCGGCAGCCGCAAGGCTCCCGACCGCAAGCCGTTCCTGTTGGCGTTGCGGGTGGGGCTGGACGCGGTCGGCGACAGCTACGGCTACGTCTCCGAGTTCGTCACCACCTACGTCCTGGTCGACGGCGTTCCCGCCGGCCGGATCGAAGTCACCGAGGATGCCAACGGCAATGCCCGCGACGGCGGCACGCGCACCAACTGGCGTTCGCGCTCGATCAGTTACCGGGGCGTCACCTTGCCGTGGATCGCCGAGGCGGAAACCTCCGGCGATCTCTACCACGCCGCCAAGGCGAAAATTGCGGCGTGGCCGAAGAATCCGCGCTTGACGCCGGACTTCAAAAGTGACACAAAGGAATAACGTCGCGAGACGCATCAGAGAAGCCCGCCGGTCACCCCGTGCGGGCTTTTTTGTGCGCCCGGCATCCGCTCGGCATCCGATGCCCCTGTCCTGGTTGTGCGTCTCTCAGCGGTGTCGAAACAGCGTGAAGCCCTGGGCCGGACGGTACAACCGAACTCTGGAAACCGGGGCGTCGGAGAGCGAGTTTTCCCCCGAAAAGTGGTGGGCGAAGGGGACGATGGTCCGCCAAGCCCCTGAAATTGGTTCCTTCCTGGGCCACAACCAATGAGGGCATCCCCAGCCCTTGGCATCGTCCGTCTGACGCCTGAAAACTGCCTGTTCACCCTGCCTGTTCAGCCTGTCCCTGTTCACCCCGCCCCTTGGGCTTTCGCCCGCTTTCGGGCCGCCAGCCGGGGTGAACAGGGACCGGGCGATGCCTACTCACCGGCGCCTGCTCATCACGAGGCTGGCCGGCGCCTGTTCACTCGTGCCTGTTCAACCGCGAGCGTGATTCCTGATGACCGAAGCCGGAGACAGCCAGCGCCAGTTCGCGCAACGGGTCGGGTTGTCCCAGACCCGGATCGTGCAACTGGTCAAGGAGGGGCTGCCGCTGCTGCCCTCGGGCCGGATCAATGTCGAGGCCGCCCTGCGTTGGCTGGAACAGAATCTGGATCGGGTCCGCAGCGCCCGCGCCAAGGGCGTCGCGGTGGAAGAACCCGTCCCGCCGCGCCCCGCGCCAACGCCAGCCTCAGCGCCGGCTGCCGCACCCACCGCTCCGGCTGCAGCCAGCGGCGTCACCATGGCGGAAGCCCGCCGGCAGCATGAGATCGTCAAGGTCGCCACCGCCCGTCTGAAGTTCGAGCGGGACAAGGGCAAGCTGATTTCGAAGGACGAAGTTCGTATCCATGTCTTCAACCGCGCCCGCAAGGAACGCAATCAGCATCTCGCCTGGATCATGCGGGCGGCTCCGTTGATGGCGGCTGATCTCGGCGTCGATCCGGCGCTGATGTTCTCGGTGCTTGACCGCCATGTCCGAGATCACCTTGCCGAGTTGGCGAAGACGCCGCTGCTCGACCTGCCGGACTGACGGTCATGACCGCCCATCGCCCCCTGATCGTCGAGGACGGGCTGATCGCCCGACTCGGCGACGGCGACACCTTGCTGCTGCCCGCGGTCACCGCCGTGCGGTTGCTCGGCGTCGATCACGGCAAGGCGGTGATCTCGATCAGCCTGTCGGCCTTCATCAAGGGAACGGGCGCCGTTCAGGTTCAGGATGACGGCGCCGGTGGAGTGGTCATGACCTTGCCCTCGACTTTGACCGTCAAGCTGCTCGGCGACAACGACGCGGTGGTGGCCGGCAGCGCCAGCGATGCGGCTTGGGACGGTGTCGCCTCGGCGCCGACCTGGAGCGCGCTGTGGAAGGCGGCGGTCGCCCGGCTGGAAGCGGTGCGAGCGTTGCTCACCAGCACGATCAAGGTCGACGGCAGCGCGATCACCCAGCCGGTCAGCGCCAAGCAGTTCGCGCCGACCGGAACCGTCAAGCTCAGCGCCGGGGTGTCCAGCGTCAGTGCATCCCTTCCGACCGGGACCGCGGCGCTCCGGCTCTACAATGCCGGGCCGTCCCTGGTGTTCGTCCGCTGGGGAACGGGCGCCCAGACCGCCACCGTCAACGACCTGCCTCTGGCCTCGGGCGCCAGCGAAACCTTCGGCAAGCTCACAACCCACGACACCATCGCCGCCATCTCCAGCGGCATGGCCACGCTCTACGTTTCCACCGGCAACCGGGTGTAGCGACCATGGACACCGCCTTCGATCTCGCCTCCTGGCTCGATGGCCTGTGGCGCGACGGCGCCGCGCCCGAGCCGGCGATCCTGGTCTCGGTGTGGGCCGACAGCTACCGGGTGCTGCCCGAGCACAGCGCCGAACCGGGACCATGGCGGACCTCGCGCATTCCCTATGCCCGCGAGATCATGGACTGCCTGTCGGTGTGCAACCCGGTCGAAAAGGTGGTGCTGATCAAGGCTGGGCAGCTCGGGGGCACCGAGATCGGCCTCAACTTCATTGGTTTCTGCATCCATCACGCCCCCGGCATGATCATGCTGGTGATGCCGACCCTGGAAGCGGTCAAGCGCAACACCACCGCCCGCATCGATCCGATGATCGCCGCCTGCCCGGTGCTGGCCGATCTGGTGGTCGAGCCGCGGGCGCGCGAGCCAGGCAACAGCCAGTTCAAGAAAATCTTCCCCGGCGGCCAGTTGGTGATGGTCGGTTGCGGCAGCGGTGTCGGGTTGCGCTCGACCCCGGTGCGCTTCCTGATGCTTGACGAGGTCGACGCCTTCCAGGGCAGCGTCGGCAGCGACGGCGATCCGGTCAGTCTCGCCATCCAGCGCACCGTCACCTTCCGGGGCCGGCGCAAAATCTTCCTCTGCTCGACCCCGACGCTGAAGAATTTCAGCCGGATCGAAAAGGCCTATCAGGAGTCCGACCAGCGCCGCTACGAGGTGCCGTGCCCGAAGTGCGGGGCGTTCGCGGTGATCGAGTGGGCGCAGATCGAGTGGCCGGAAGGCCAGCGTCACCTTGCCCACCGGGTCTGCCCGCACTGCCAGGGCGTCGCCGAGGAACGCGACAAGCCGGCGATGCTGGCCGGTGGGCGCTGGACCAAAACCGCCGAGGGCGACGGCAAGACCGCCGGCTTTCACATCTCGACCCTCTATAGCCCGTTCGAGACCTGGGGCGAAATCGCGGTCGAGCATGGTCAGGTCTACAAGGACCCGCCCCGGTTGCAGGTCTGGACCAACAACAAACTGGGCGAGACCTGGGAGGATCAGGCCGGCGAGTCGGTGGAGCCGGACTCGCTGATGGCCCGGCGCGAGCACTGGGGCCTGTTGCTGCCAGCGGGCGTCGCGGTGCTGACGGCTGGCGTTGATCTCCAGGGTGACCGCATCGAGCTGCAGGTGATCGGCTGGGGTCGCGACGAGGAATGCTGGGTGATCGATTACAAGGTGATCTGGGGCGACCCGTCCGGTCCCAGAGTCTGGGCCGATCTCGATTCTGCGCTGTACACCACCTATGCCCACAGCCGCGCCGTGCCTGATCTGTCAATCCGGGCGGTGGCGGTCGACACCGGCGGACACCACACCAAGGCGGCCTACGAGTTCTGCCGGACCCGCCTCTCCCGACGCATCTGGGCGATCAAGGGCCGGGGCGGTCCCGCCATTCCGGTCTGGCCGCGCCGTCCCACCCGTTCCAACAAGGGTAAAATCCCGCTGTTCATCGTCGGCGTCGATGCGGTCAAGGACGCGCTGTTCGCCCGCCTCAAGCTGACCGAACCGGGACCGGGCGCCATCCATTTCGGTTCGGATCGGGATGCCGACTATTTCCGGCAACTGACCGCCGAGAAGGTGGTGACCCGCTACGAGCGCGGCCGTCCGATCCGGATGTGGCAACCCAAGCGCGAGGGCGAACGCAACGAAGCGTTGGACACTATGGTTTACGCCACCGCCGCGTTGCACGGCCTGATCAGCATGGGCCTGCGTTTGAACTTTGAAGCTGCCGCCATGCTGGCTGCGCCCGAGAAGAGCGGCGACAGCAAGCCGGCCGGTCGTCCGCCGGTTCGTCGTCGCACCATCAACTCCGACTACATGGCGTAGCGCCCATGCCCGATCCGTCCTTCATCGCCGACCGGCTGGAACGCCGGCCGATCGGCTGGCTGCGGCCGTTCGACCGCAATCCCCGGGTCCACGATCCCGAGCAGGTGGCGCGGATCGCCGGCTCGATCTGTGAATTCGGCTTCGTGGTGCCGATTCTCGCCGACGGCCAGGGCAACGTCATCGCCGGTCACGGCCGGTTGCTGGCGGCGCAGCAACTGGGTTTGACGGAAGTGCCGGTGGTCCTGGTTGACCATCTCTCGGAAACCCGGCGCCGGGCCTACGTCATCGCCGACAATCAGTTGACCCTGTCGTCGCGCTGGGACGACGAACTGCTGGCCGGGCTGCTGCATGAACTCAACGGCCAGAACTTCGATCTCGACCTGCTCGGGTTCTCAGCCGAACAGCTCGACGACCTGATGGCCCCGCTCGGCGATGACGACGAACCGGGTTCGTCGGGCGCGGCGGACGGTGACGAGGATGAGGTGCCGGAGCCGCCGGCCCAGCCGGTGTCGAGGCCCGGCGACCTGTGGCATCTCGGTAGCCACCGCCTCTTGTGCGGAGATAGCGCCGATCCGGCGGCGGTGGCCCGGTTGATGGCCGGGGATTCCGCCGCGCTGCTGTTCACTTCCCCCCCCTATGGGAACCAGCGGGACTATACCACCGGCGGCATCGGCGATTGGGATCGTCTCATGCGTGGCGTCTTCGCCAACCTGCCGATGGCCCCGGAAGGTCAGGTGCTGGTCAATCTCGGCCTGATCCA
>JBAWVF010000083.1:0-16373 GCA_037147415.1 Rhodospirillaceae bacterium
TTCTGGAAAATACTATATCTAGTGGGTGTGTGCGTCAAGCCGATAGGCATGGATAAACCCGCTATAACCTCAGTCAAGTTGCATGCCCTGAGCAGTTTGAACCGCTTCACGAACGCTGACACCTTTGCGGAGAATTTGATCGACGGCGCGCCCCTGAACAAAGCGAATGCCGGCTTGCCGCGCATAGACCAAGCTGGCCACCGTATCACAGCGAGCCAGCACAAACTGACAATGATCCTGTTCAGAAATTCGTTGCTGAAAGAAGTTCTTAAAAGAAGCATCCATATCAAGCATCTCTGAAGACCAGAATATCTTTGCGTATGAAACATCAAGATACTCCAGATCAAAATTAGTTACCCAAAACGGATTTAGTCCGTCAATGCAAATACTATATTTCCGGTCCTTAGCAAATTCGCAGACCTCATGAAACAATGACAGGTTTTCGATCAGGTCGCTTTTGGAGATTTCAAGGATGACATTACCACGGAAGTCAACCGGCATCCGTTCGTCGAATTTTATAAAACCGGTGGAAATAACCGAGGACAGATTGATGTTGAGGCCAATTCGGCGCCCCCGCATGAAGGTTAGCCCATGACCGAGTGCCCGCAAAACCGACTGATCAAGGTTCGCGGTAAAGTAATTGAACAGCCACTTGTTAGCGGCAAGGTCATAATCCGGGCATAACCGCTCTTGCAGCAATTTAATTGAAATATAAAGTTCAAAATATTCCGGCGTAGTGGCGGACGGGTCAAGAATGTTGATAACGGGTTGATTAAGCAAAAAAGGTGACAGGTCAAACGACGCCATCGAGCGTTCAACCTTCCCAAGCTCTTCAAGCGTAATCGGCGGTTTTGTTTCCTCGGCCGCAACAGCACCGGCCGTTTCCCGTGCCAACTCTTCAACAAACCGGATAACATTAATAAAATTAAGTGAAAGCTCCATGATCGAATAAAGCGAGGTTTCCCGGTACGGATTAGGACCGGTTAGCACCGTCCGCGCCAGAAACAATTGCTCAATTTTCTGACAGACTTCGGTAATAGCCGCCAGTTTAATACCTTTATAAAGAACGATGACATCAAAATTCGAAAGCGCATAGACCTGAAGAAACGCGGCCTTGTAAGCCATTTCATTGACAATCGTACGCACGATCATCTGGCAGTTAGAGTCACGGTCCCGCATTAAAGAAAGATGCAAATGAATAAGACGCATGCCTTGCAATTCCTGCTTGGCATTTCTCAGCACATGCAGAAGCTTTTCGTTATCATACTCAACTTTTTTATCCGCAGTCGCGGCTTGGGCAGCCTGCTGCTTCTCTACGGACGAGAGGCGGACTCTATCTTTGCCCGGCACCTTCCCACGAAAGCTGCTCATCGGCCCGATCCTCAATAATCAACATGACGATACGACAGTGGTCGTCCGTCCAACACGCCCGGCGGCCCGGCAGGTTTGTTCACCGCATTTCTAAAGATAACACCGCAACCCACCGTAACAACAAGAAAAAATTTTCAAATCCGTTACACCTCACGCTTCAATCGCAAAACTGTTGCGAGAAACACACAACATCAATCGCCAGTCGACGCTTCCAGGGAAACTAATTTAATTCGATTTTCAGAAATAGCCAAGCCGAGGGCGCCGTGTTTAAGCGCCAGCGCGTCTTTGCCGAATACCTCGCGACGCCAACCGGACAGCGCGGGAACATGGGCGTGATCATCCAGTGCAATGGCTTCAAGATCACCCGATGACGCCAATAATTTAACCGCTACATTATGTTCGTCGGATTTCATTTTAAGGAGTACGCGCAATAGCTCGATCACTGCGGCCGCACCGGAGGGCAATTCGCCGCCGAACGTTTCATTCGGACAAAGTTCTTCCGGCGCGGCAAGACCACGCGCCACCGCCGCCAGAACTTCAGCGCCCTGGCGCCCCTCGGCAAAGCTGCGGCCAAGACTGCGCACCCGTGCCAAATCCTCAGCCGTGACCGGGCAATGGGCGGCAATTTCCAGCACCGCCTCGTCGCGCAGAATACGGCTGCGCGGTTGGTTGCGATCGCGGGCTTCCCGTTCACGCCACGCGGCCAACTCACGCAGCACCGAGCGGAATTTCGGCTTGGACGAGCGGGTCTTAAAGCGCTGCCATGCGGTCTCGGGATCGATAATATAGGTTGCGGGGTCGGTCAGGATCGCGGTTTCCTGATCAAGCCAACCGGCCCGCCCGGACTTGATCAACCGACGGCGGAGCTTGTCATAGGCCGGGCGCAGGTGAATCACGTCCGACAGCGCATAAGCCAATTGGCGTTCGGTCAAGGGCCGCAATGACCAATCGGTAAAGCGGCTGGACTTGTCGACCCGCACATTCGCCAGCTTGGCCACCAGCGTTTCATAACTGACAGAATCCCCGAAACCGCAGACCATCGCCGCAATCTGAGTGTCGAACAGGGGCGCCGGAATTTTGCCCGATTGGTGAAAGAAAATTTCCACATCCTGACGCGCGGCGTGGAAAACTTTCAACACGGCGGGGTTGGTCATCAACCGATACAGCGGCTCCAGGTCCAATCCCTCGGCCATCGCATCGATCGCCACCACCTCGCCCGGTCCGGCGACCTGAACCAAGCAGAGCTGCGGCCAATAGGTCTTTTCGCGGATGAACTCCGTGTCGACCGTGACAAACTCGACATCCGCCTGCCGGGCACAAAACTTGGCGAGGTCTTCGGTGGTGGTGATCAGGCTCATGGGCTTACTCATACACGAGCCCCCGCCCGGGAAAAAGCAGGGTCCGTAAAAAGGACAGGAACCAAACCTACCGGAAAATCACAGCTCCAGGCGGTAATTGGGAGATTCGTTGGTAATCTGAATATCGTGGACGTGACTTTCACGCAGGCCGGCGTTGGTGATCCGCACGAACCGGCAGTTGTTTTGCATGTCGGCAATCGTGGCGCAACCAGTGTACCCCATGGCGGCGCGCAACCCCCCGACCAATTGATGCACCACCGCGGCCACCGGCCCCTTATAGGGAACCCGTCCCTCGACACCCTCGGGCACCAATTTTTGGGTCGCAACCTCCGCCTGGAAATAGCGATCGGCCGAGCCGCGCGCCATCGCCCCGACCGAGCCCATGCCCCGATAGGATTTATACGAGCGACCCTGGAACAGAATGACATCGCCCGGGCTCTCGTCGGTCCCGGCGAACAGGCTGCCGAGCATGGCACAGTCGGCCCCGGCGGCCATCGCCTTGGCCAGATCACCGGAAAACTTGATGCCGCCATCGGCAATCACCGGTATGCCCGCCTCGTGACACACCGCAGCGACGTCCAATACTGCGGTCAATTGAGGCACACCGACCCCGGCCACGATCCGAGTCGTGCAGATCGAGCCCGGCCCGATCCCGACCTTGACCGCGTCAACCCCGGCCTCGATCAAAGCCCGCGCGGCGCTGCCGGTCGCGACATTGCCGGCCACCACCTGCGTATAGTTGGACATCCGGCGCACCGTGCGCACCGCCTCGATCACCTTGGCCGAGTGACCATGGGCGGTATCGACCACCAGCACATCCACTTCGGCATCAAACAGCGCCTCGGCCCGGGCCAAGCCGTCGGGGCCGGTTCCGGTTGCCGCCGCCACGCGCAGACGGCCCTTGTCATCCTTGCAAGCGTTGGGAAAACGATGGGCCTTTTCGATATCCTTGACCGTAATCAAGCCGATGCAATGATACTCGTCATCAACAACCAGCAGCTTTTCAATCCGATGCTGATGCAACAGCCGCTTGGCTTCCTCACTGTCGACGCCCTCACGGACGGTGATCAACTTGTCCTTGGTCATCAACTCGCTGACCGGCTGGCTCATATCGCTGGCAAAGCGCACGTCGCGATTGGTCAGAATCCCGACCAACCGCCCGACCCGCTTGCGCTTGGGCCTGTCAACCACGGGAATTCCGGAAATCCGGAAATCGGACATCAGTTTCAAAGCATCGGCCAGTGTGGCCTCGGGCGCGATCGTGATCGGGTTAACCACCATCCCGGACTCAAAGCGCTTGACTCTGCGCACCTCGTCGGCCTGCCGCTCGATATCCATGTTGCGGTGAATGACGCCGAGGCCGCCGGCCTGAGCCATCGCGATCGCCAGCGCACTTTCGGTCACGGTGTCCATTGCGGCCGAAATCAGCGGAATGCCGAGTTCAATCGTCCGAGTCAATTTGGTACGGGTATCGACCTCGTGCGGCAGCACCGACGACGCCGCCGGCTCCAACAGCACATCGTCAAAAGTCAGGGCTTCACGAAAGCGGCTATCACCGGCCATAGGGGTTCTCCTAATTTCCCGGCACTATACACGGGCTTTGCCGCTTGTGAAGACGCTCGAAGCTCTATTCCTCCGTCCGAGCGTACTTGGCACCGCGCATATCGCTGCCTTTGAGCATGACCATGTTGATTTTGGCATCGGTCATGTCGGTATAGCAAAGAATCACCCCCTCGGCCGCCCGGCATCGCAAATCGGCACGCACCATGCGTGCATATTGTAAATTGGTGGGCCAGCGACGATCCGAACCGCTGATCGGCACATCAAGCAGTACGGCATCCTTCAGGTTGGCATCGTTAAGGTTGGCCCGGCGCAGGCCGCAGCCGGAAAGATCGGCGCTCTCGAAATCAGCGCCCGCCAACGAACAATAGGCCAGATCGGCCATCACCAGCACGGCTTTACGGAGATTTGCGCCGTCGAGGATAGAACGCTGAATGCGCGCCCCCGATAAATCACAACCGGAAAAGTCAGCCCCGCTAAGATCAACCAAATCGAGTTCGAGCCGCTTGCCCTCCCCGCCCCCGGAGTCGAGCCACAGTCGGTGCAGCTCCAGCAACTCGGGCAGGCGCGACCGCACGCCATCGAGTCGCGCCGCAAGATCAATCCCGAGACCGATAATTTGCGCCGCCGCCTTGTCATCAAGCAACGCGCCCGACAGCACCGCGCCTTTTAAGGTGGCGTTGGTCAGAGTGACGCCGCTGAGATCGGTCGCCACCAGAATGGCGCCGGTCAGATCGGCGCCGGTCAAGTCGGCGTCAACCAACTCGGCCCCGGTCAGATCGCAATTTTCCAGCTTCGAGCCCATCATCAAGGCACGCGACAGATTGGCGTCGACCAACTCGGTCCGTCGACCAACCGAGCCCGGGCCAACCGAGCGCGGGCCGGGGCGCTCTTCGCTCATCACGGGCATGCCGCCGGTGCGCAGATCGGCCCCGGCCAGATTGGCGTCGGCCAGATTGGCGCCGTTCAGGCACGCCCCGCGCAACTCCGCCCCCAACAAATTGGCACAGCGTAAATCGGCCTGCTGTAAATCAGCCATCAACAGAAAGGACGCCGAAAGGTCGGCCTTCGACAGATCGGCATGGCTGAGGCAGGCTCCGGTCAGCCGCGCCCGGCTCAGGGCAGCGCCCGCTAAAGAGAGTCCGGAAAGATCGGAAAAACTCAGTTCCGCCTGACGTCCGCCGGCTTTATCGGAAAGCCATTTGCGGTGAGCCGCCAGTGTGCCGGCAAGCTCCTTCAGGAACTCTTCCGTATGCCCCGACACTCCCTCGGCCATTGATTGCACCCTGCCCGCCCCACAAACAACTCCTTTGAATAGGATATATGACTATCTCCTCTGAACATATAAGAATCACTCACGATTGCGTTCAGGAAAGTCGAACCCGCAGCACCACAACAATCGCGCCGGCAATTGCAAACATTATTGCGGCAAGCGACAAAAGGACCGGCATAAACCGCATCTCACGCCGAATAGACCGCAAATCCCGCGCCTGACGATTGAGCCGATCATCCAAATGCGCAACCAAACCGCCAATTTTCTGCTGGCCCTCCAGAAAAAGCCGGCGATCCTCCGCCATATCCCGATGAACCTGCTGAAGCTGTTGGATATGAGCAATCAACGCCTCATGGCCACGACTACTGTCGGCGCCATGGCCGGATAATGCTTCGCGCAGACTTTCTACCCCCGCAAGCAACTCGGCCTGTCCGGCATCCTGCCGGCGGGTAAGCCCGGAAAGCCCGTCCTGTCCTGCACGAACCTGCTCCAACAGCAGCCGCACAGCATCACGGGTGCCGGCCAAATCGTCAAGACCACGCGCCAACGCCAGCAGGTTGTCCGGCAGGTCATTGCGGCGGTCAAGCCCGACCCCGCTAAAATTTGCGGTCAGTGCCTCCGCCCCCCGGCGTAACGACTCCACATCATCGACCACCCGGACCAGCACCGGTTCAACCCGGCGCAGAATCTCCAGACTGTCCCGGGCAGGGGTTTGGCGTTTACGGGGAGGAAGCTCATCCATACCGACAGCTTAACCGGACGGCTGCGGCAAGTCGAGATGCCACTGTCCTGTATATACTATAGGTGTTGTTGCAGACTTTGCAGCACGCTGGCCGGAATATCGCGCTTGTCGGCAACCACGCGGTTGCGGCCCGTGCGCTTGGCCTCATAAAGCGCCTCGTCGGCGCGCTTGATCAACTGGTCGACGGTGTCTCCAACCCGGCCCCCGACCGCAAGGCCGACGCTGACCGTGACTACGATCTCCCCGACCGCTGCACTGACCGAAAACGGGGTGTCCC
Organism: Rhodospirillaceae bacterium; assembly: GCA_037147415.1. GTDB lineage: Bacteria > Pseudomonadota > Alphaproteobacteria > Azospirillales > Azospirillaceae > BOG-933. Next base: position 6,582 of record JBAWVF010000083.1, read on the forward strand.
CGACCCGGGCGCGCAACCGCTCCGCCACCATCAGCGCCGCGTCGCCATAGGTGTCGGGCATGATGACCAGGAATTCTTCGCCGCCCATCCGCACCACAAGATCGAAATTGCGCAGATTGCGGCTGGCGCGCACCGCAACCTCGCGCAGCACCTCGTCACCGACGTCATGACCCCAGGTGTCATTAACCCGCTTGAAATGGTCGATATCGAACATCAGAACCGACACCGGCTTGTTGCTATCGGCAGCGCGGTCAAGCAAACGCGGCAAATGGGCGCTGACATAGCGCCGATTGAACACCCCGGTCAGCGAATCGGTTAAGGCCAGCGACAGGCTCTGTTCATAATTGGCCCGCAACCGGTCCTGATAGCGTTTGCGCCGAATCTGGGTTCGCACCCGCGCTTGCAACTCGTTGCGGTCGAACGGCTTGATCACATAATCGTTGGCACCGAGTTCCAACCCCTTGGCCACCCGGTTCATATCGCCGTCATCAACCATCAACAGAATCGGCACCTGCCGAGTCCGTTCATGCGAACGAAGTTGCGAGCACAACCGCAGCCCGTCCTCGTTCAGCAAAGTCAGGCTGACCACCACCAATTCATATTCCGCTGCAAAGGCCAGCTCCAGCGCGGCCGGGCAAGTGGAGGCGGAGTCGACCATGCCGCCGTCGCGTTTCAGCGTTTCCGTGATTCTCTGAAGATCGAGCGTGCTGTCCTCCAACACCAGAATCCGGGCGCGCTCCGTTGATTCCGTATGCGGATTTGCGCTGTTGCTCAGCATGCCGAAATGGCCGGAGGTGCTTTCACGCAACCGCCACTCATCCATCATCATCTTCAGACGAACCAGCGAACGCACGCGCGCGAACAGCGCAATGTCATTGACCGGCTTGGTTAGAAAATCGTCGGCGCCCGCTTCCAACCCGCGCACACGGTCGGAAATATCGGACAGCGCCGTGACCATCACAATCGGAATATGCATGGTCGCCGAATCGGCACGGATGCGCTGACAAACTTCGAAGCCATCCATTCCCGGCATCATGACATCAAGCAGGATGATATCGGGACTTTCCCGCTTGACCAGTTCCAGGGCCTGCTGACCGTTGTAAGCAGTTATGACATCGAAATACTCGCGGGTCAGCTTAGCCGCAAGCAGCTTCACGTTTGGCATTACATCGTCAACAACCAACACGCGCGCGGACATCCGGGTCAGCTTCCCGCCATCATCCGGTTCTTCAGCCCAGGAACCGTTGAACAGCCTGTAGAAATTTTGCTACAGAGATCGGCTTGGCGAGATAATCCTCGCAACCGCCCTCTCGAATCTTCTCCTCGTCGCCCTTCATGGCAAAAGCGGTCACTGCGATGATCGGGATCGATTTAAGCTCTTCGTCTTCCTTGATCCACTTGGTAACCTCCAGCCCGGAAACCTCCGGCAGCTGAATGTCCATGAGAATCAGGTCGGGACGATGTTCCCGCGCCAGCTTCAGCGCTTCCATACCATCCTTGGTTTGCAAGGTCGCATAACCGTGCGCTTCCAAAAGATCGTGGAAAAGCTTCATATTAAGCTCGTTATCTTCCACGATCAGGACGCACTTACCGGTTGAATTTGCTCCCGATCCCCGCACGGAGCCCCCTATATCGGCAGACATCTTCAACCTCCCCTGACCCGCAACCGGCATGAGCGCCAAGCAACGTTCCGGGTGCAAGATAACGCGTCACGCCCGGACATGCACCCGTTAATTCGATGGTTAGAGCAATTGAGTTAACAGGCCGTTACCGAAACAGCGCGCGCACCGGCCGCACACGCTGCGCCCGCGCCGGACGACCGCATTTCGTACAGCCGGGACAAGCCTGATTTCAGCCGGTTAAGACGCGCCTGCCGCCCGGAACATATAACCGACGCCGCGAACCCCCAGAATCGCAACCCCCGCCTCCGCCTCACGCAAGCGCTTGCGCAGACGGGACAGATGGGACTCGATCGCATTGGAGTCGGTTTCCTCACCCTTGGAATAAATGGCCGTTTCCAACGCTTCTTTGGTCACGACCCGCCCCGCCTGCTGCATCAGCAACTCCAGCGCAGCCAGCTCGCGCCGCGGCACGACCAACGTCTCGTCGCCGACCCGCACTTCGCGGGTTGCCGGATCGAAAACCAGATTAGCGGTCTGCAAACGCATTCCGAGTCCGGCCCCGGGCCGACGCAACACCGTGCCGATTCTGGCAACCAGCTCCTCCAGAGAAAACGGCCGCGACGGGCTGGCGCCGTCGGCGCCCTCAACCGGAGCCCGGCTGGTCAATACGATCACCGGAACATTGGTGCGACTATCCCTGACCCCGCGCAGGACATCCAACATGGAGCCATCCGAAGGCTTCAGGTCCAGAACAACCGCGTCGTACACGCTACCGGCAAGCGCGGCCTGCACGTCCGGGGCCGAGCAGGCCACATCGACGGCAAAGCCCTCACCCGCCAAGCGAGCCGTTGCCATGGCGGCAATGTCCGAATCGTTTTCGACCAATAACAAGCGCATGAAAGCCTCCCTGCTTTCGTATTCACGGGGCGGTATATATCATAAAGCTTACCAGGGAGTTACCGCCGGACTTCGACCACAAATGAAAGTCACTGAACCCCTCGCGTCCGCAACCGAGCCCAGTACTCGAGTCGTTTGCGAATATCCCGTTCAAACCCGCGCTCGACCGGACGATAAAACTCACGGCGCGGGAAATTATCCGGAAAGCAATTCTGGCCTGAAAAGGCATCCGGCAAGTCATGGTCATAAGTATATCCGGCACCATAGCCTATATCCTTCATCATGCGCGTCGGCGCATTGAGAATATGCTTAGGTGGCATCAGGGAGCCGCTGCTTTTTGCCGCAGCCATCGCTTCTTTATAAGCAACATAGGCGGCATTCGACTTGGGAGCGGTACCCAAATAAATCACGCATTGAACCAGAGCCAATTCACCTTCAGGGCTGCCGAGACGTTCAAACACCTCCCAGGCGGTCAATGCCTGCACCAAGGCGTCGGGGTCGGCCAGACCGATATCTTCGCTGGCAAATCGGACCAAACGGCGCGCGATATAGCGCGGATCTTCGCCGGCCGCCAACATCCGCGCCAACCAATACAGCGCGGCGTCGGTGTCGGACGAGCGCAAACTTTTATGCAGGGCGCTGATCAGATTATAGTGCCCTTCACTGGCCTTGTCGTAAACCGGCGCCCGGCGCTGCACCGTCGCGGTCAAGCGGGCGGTATCGAGCAACGGCGCTTCCGGCAAAGCGAACAATTCCTCGACCAGATTAAGCAGAAAGCGGCCATCACCGTCGGCCATCGCCTTCAACGCCCGGCGCGCTTCCGGATCGAGCGGCACCGCGCGCCCGATCACGGTTTCCGCCCGCGACAACAGAGTTTCCAACGCCGGTTCGTCCAGCCGGCTCAGCACGAAGACCTGTGCGCGCGACAGCAAGGCCGCATTCAATTCAAAAGACGGATTTTCCGTGGTCGCGCCGATCAGTGTTACCGTGCCATCTTCAACGTAGGGTAGAAATCCATCCTGCTGACTCCGGTTAAAGCGGTGTATTTCATCAATAAACAGCAAGGTTCCGCGCCCGGCGGCACGGCGCTGTTTCGCCGCCTCGAACACCTTGCGCAAATCGGCAACGCCTGAAAACACTGCGGAAAGCGGGGCGAAGTCCAGTTCCACCGCCTCGGCCAGCAGGCGGGCGATCGTGGTCTTGCCACAACCCGGCGGCCCCCACAGGACCATTGACGCCAGCCGGCCGGCCGCAACCATCCGTCCGAGCGGCGCGCCCGGCCCCAGCAAATGATCTTGTCCGACCACATCGGACAACAGCCGCGGACGCAGGCGGTCCGCCAACGGGTGAGGGGCAGCGGTTTCAAACAGGGACATGGAATCTGACCAAGCCTTTACGGCCATTTCGGCCGCTACGGCCTACCACAGAGCTTTGCGATAAAACGACATGATATTCCACATGCAGGCTCCTCCTTAAGCGACATTCCGAATACGGGGCGCACTTATTTTAGTTATGATCTACAATTTCCCTATCGTTAAGCAGCAAAATATGTATTCTATGCACACAGCCATAATAGCTGACAACCTCTATCAAGCCGAACATGGAATAATCTGGATCGACACAAGCGCAGGCAGTTTACTCCCGCTTTTAGAAACAGAGTTTCAGATCTGCTCTGATATCCTCACGCCGTGCCAGAAGAATTCTTGTCATGCATGATGATCGTAATTTCCAAGGATCCCGCTGGAAAATCCGTTATATGCCGGGAATAGAGGAAAAAAATCGGCTCGAAGACGAGCGAACAGCCGAGTTGCGTCGCGAGGTTGAGGAACGAAAAAATATAGAAGCGGAATTGCGAGCGGCAAAGGACAGTGCCGAGCGCGCCCTTATCGAGTTGCGGCAGGCCAAGGACAGCCTGCTGCAATCGGAAAAATGGGCTGCACTCGGTAGCATGGTTGCCGGAATTTCTCATGAAATCAATACGCCGATCGGCGTCGGGGTCACGGCTGCGTCCTTTCTTTTTGAACAAACTGCAAAAATTGGACAAGAATATGATGATGGTAGCATGAAGCGGTCTACGCTCAAGCAATATTTATCTGATGCCTGTGAATCAGCACATTTAATCCTTACTAATCTTCAGCGTACCTCGGAGCTTGTTTCCAATTTTAAGAAAATGGCCGTTGACCAGTCCAGCGGAGACCGGAGAAGCTTTGATATCGGCGACTATCTGAAAGGCGTTCTTATCAGCATCGGCCCTATTCTTAGAAAGATCAGACGCTCTATCAATGTCAGGCTTAATTGTGAAACCACGATCGAAATCAACAGCTTTCCCGGATCCTTGGCACAAGTTATAACAAATCTGGTCATTAATGCCGTAACCCATGCATTTGATGAAAATAGCAGCGGATTTATTGATATAGATGTCGCGATTATTAACAACGACGTTATTGAGATAATTTGCCGCGATGACGGCAAGGGCATTTCCTGCGCCGACCTTCCTCGAATTTTTGATCCGTTCTTTACCACCCGCCGTGGAGACGGCGGCAGCGGGCTCGGCCTTTACATCGTTCAGGACATCGTCACCACCAACCTGGGCGGCAGCATCGAAGTCAAGTCCGAAGTCGGCCGGGGCACCGCCTTTATTATCCGGATGCCGTTGCACGCCGAATAGACTCGACCTCGAAAATTAAGTCGGGCGATTAGCAGCACTGCGGCTACGGCGAGGGCGGCTCTCTTCTGCTAATCGACGGAAGTAGCTTATGATAAAAACTCTGATTGCTGTGGCCAATGTGATGGGAGCAGATGGGTTCTGATCTGCACTAAAGAGGGACTCTCCTTCTTCCCACTGTAACGGTTCAGGCTTTTTTGAATTTATTTCAGTATTATGTCGTTGCTTATCGACACGTCGCTTTATCTCTCCGCATAGATCACCAACAGATACCCGCTCTCGCGCGCTAATCGAAAGAAAAGCGTCCCACAAGCTCGGCTCAAGACGGAGTGTTGTCCGGCGGCCGTCTATTACAACATTCCAATTTTTCAGCGGTCGAGGAACCGACTGCGCCAACACTTCACTGCATATTTCCGTCATCTGGTCAGCTCCCGATCCGGCCGATCCGGCCCTCTTTTCAGAACCCGTTTGACAAAAACTTAAATAAATTCATTACCAGCAGCACGGGACTCCCGCCTCATCCACCATCAACCAAGTGTTCTTTCATCTTTTGAGAGTCGGCATGCCCTTGTATGTCTGCGGCCAAGACTCGCTACCGGCAACATCCTGTCAGAATTTTTACATCAAATCCAAGAGTATTTTGAGCTGTCCGTTCATAACCTGACCAACCAATCAAATAACTATCTCAGGGCCTTAAGATGTATTGTGCCATGAATTTTAATCCAAGCGACTTTACAACTATTGTTTTGAAATCAACCATGAGTTTGATAATTTTGTGCTGGTCATGCCTAGATATATATAAATTTATACTTTTTGGTAATCAGAGAGCATGTAATTCATTTTGTCGCCTGCCCCCGCTAAGATCATATTTTTAATTAATCCTTTCGTACTAACTACATTGAATAGTTTTGAAATTCGGGATGTCCTCCAATTTTTTAGAAAAGATCGGTTAGTTTACCAGCCCCGCATCCGGACCTTCTGAATCGATAATGGCGTATAAATTTTGTCGCATTAAAGCCTATTCTTCTATCTTTGACGCCTCGTGCAATTTAGACAGCAGGGGATGCAACATATTGTTGATCGTTAAAAATCTCAATGTGAGGCTACAAGACGGCTCACAAACGCATTTAATAGATTTTGTGTTATCTAACACACCTATAAGAAATAGACTCGAGGGCCCGATAATGAATTTAGGAAAATAAACATTTGAAATCTTACATTAATTTGGATTCGCACTTGGGGTTGCGATCAAAAATGCGCCATCGCTGCTTGCCAGCCGGGTCGGCGGGCGCTATAGCTGACAGAAGCATCGGTAATGGCAACGGGCGGGACGGGATCGGCCATGCAATCGCTTTTTTTTCTGATCGACACCGTTATCGGCCTTTATATCTGGCTGCTGATCGCTTCCGCGATACTGAGCTGGCTGGTGATCCTTAACGTGGTCAACACCCGCAACCGCGGCGTCATCATCGTCGGCGATTTTCTCTACCGAGTGACAGAGCCGGTCTTGCGCCCGATCCGCCGTGTTCTACCCTCGTTCGGCGGCATCGATATTTCGCCGGTGGCTTTAATTCTGTTGCTGATCTTCCTGCAGAATTTGATTCGCGAATACGGCCTGTATTCAACTCATTTCGGCGGCGGCGCGCTGTTCGGCCTGCTGACCTCGGGACTGCCGGTCGCTTGAGCCGGGGGCCGTTCACACCGACCGAAGATGGCGTTCGAGTCGCGTTGCGGGTAACCCCGGGAGCGTCCCGAACCGGCATGGCCGGAGTCATCGAAACCCCGGGCGGCACCCTGGCGTTAAAGGTTACGGTCACCGTGATCGCCGAAGACGGCAAGGCCAACGAGGCGGTTATTAAGTTCCTGGCCAAGACCTGGCGCGTACCGAAATCGAACCTGACCCTGCTTTCCGGCCATACCGATCGCAATAAAGTTATTCTCATCTCGGGGCGTCCCGAAAATTTGATGCCCGAACTGATCAGTCACCTGCCCGCGGAGTTCCGGCCATGACCGCTGCACGTATTATCGATGGCAAGGGCTTTGCCGCCCGCCTCCGGGCCGGAGTGGCCGAACAAACCGCCGAACTGACGGCAAAGACCGGAATCGTGCCCGGCTTAGCGGTGGTTTTGGTCGGTGACGACCCGGCCAGCGCCGTCTATGTGCGCAACAAAGAGCGCGCGCTCGAGTCTGCCGGGTTGCTCTCGTTCGATCACCGGCTGCCGGCAGCCACCGATCAAAGCAGCCTGTTGCACTTGATCGAAGGGCTTAACCGCGACCCGGCGGTTCATGGCATCCTGGTGCAACTGCCCCTGCCCCGCCACATCGACACCCCGACAATCCTTGCCGCCATCGCCCCGGACAAGGACGCCGACGGGTTTCATATCACCAACGCCGGCCGGCTTGCGGTCGGGCGCCCCGAGGTGGTGCCGTGCACCCCGCTCGGTTGCCTGATGCTGTTGCGCGACGTGCTCGGCCGCAATCTGGCAGGCAAGCGGGCTCTGGTCATCGGCCGTTCGACCATTGTCGGCCGCCCGATGGGCCTGCTGCTGCTGAATGCCGACTGCACGGTAACCCTGGCGCATTCCCGCACCGCCGATTTGGCCGGGGAATGCCGGCGCGCCGACATTCTGATCGCTGCGGTCGGTCAGCCCGAAATGGTACGGGGTGACTGGGTCAAACCGGGGGCCACCGTGATCGATGTCGGCATGAACCGAATCCCGCCCGCTTGCGGTGATAGCGGCGGCGGGCGTCTGGTCGGCGACGTCGCCTTCGACGAGGCGTGTCACGTTGCCGGTGCGATCACCCCGGTTCCCGGCGGCGTCGGACCGATGACGATTGCGTGTTTGCTGGTTAACACTCTGGCCGCAGCCTGCCGATCAGCGGGCCGGACCGTCCCGGCAGAGGCGCTGCCATGATCACCATCCACGCCCGCTCGAGTTCCCGTGTTATCGAACAACCGCTCAGTGTCGATAACCATTTGCCCCCGGACACGGTATGGATCGACATGCTGCGCCCGGACGAGGCGGAACGCCAGCATGTCTGTTCCCTGCTGGGCATTGAGTTGCCGACCCGCGAGGAAATGAAAGAGATCGAAGCATCGAGCCAGCTTTATGTGCGCGGCGAGTGCATTTACCTGACCACCCCGATGATTTCGCAAGCCGATACGCCACACCCGGTCATGAGTGAGCTGACCTTTGTCCTCACCCCCCAGCACATGATCAGCATCCGTTTCCATGAGCCCCGTTCGGTTTTGGTGTTCGCCGCACGCACGAACAGACGGCCGGAATTAATCGCGTCAGCTGAGACTGCGTTGCTCGGTGTACTCGATGCGGTTACCGATCGAGTCGCCGACGTGCTGGAGCTGATCGGCGCCCGCATTGACAACCTGTCGACCAGGGTCTTTGAGGACTCGCTGGAAGCAAACGAGGGCAAACGGCGCCGCCACGCAACCCCCGAACTTCAGGAAGTCTTACGCGGTATCGGCCGGGCCGGTGATTTAACGCACAAGGTTCGGGAAAGTTTGGCCGGGCTTGACCGGTTGGTTACCTTTTTGACCTCAACGACCGCCGGACGTCTAACCAAAGAGCAAAGAATTGCCGCCAAAACCCTGACCCGGGATTTGCGCTCATTGCATGAGCATGCCGGGTTTCTGGCCCACGAGGCTAATTTTCTGCTCGACGCCACGCTTGGCCTGATTAATATCGAACAAAACTCGATCATCAAAATATTCACGGTCGCCGCGGTCGCGTTCATGCCGCCAACCCTGATCGCTAGCATTTACGGTATGAATTTCAAGCAAAATTTTCCCGAGCTGGAATGGGCGTTTGGCTATCCTTACGCCCTGAGTTTAATGCTTTTGTCGGCATTGATGCCCTTCTGGTATTTTCGTCGGCGCGGCTGGCTGTAATAATCATGGCAGCGAGAAGCGTGACAGTTGTGAGCATGGTACAACCATGCTATACGAACAGCGTATATGAACAGTCCACAAGCGGCTCTTGATGACTGAACCTCCGACCGATGGCGTGCTTGCTCAACTTTCCGTTTTAGTCGTTGAGGACGAGCCCTTTACCCGGATGGTCATCACCCGAGTTATTGAGGGCCTGGGGTGCGCTGCCGTCTATCAAGCAGACGACGGCGGCGCAGGAATTACCATCCTGCAAAACCACGCAGTAGATGTCATCATCTGCGATATCAACATGAAGCCGATGACCGGAATCGATTTGTTGCGTTGGTTACGCACCAATTCAGATCCGCGGAAACACGGGCTGCCGCTGATTTTTTTGACGGCCCATCCGGATCCCGCCGACATTACCACTGCAAACACCTTCGGTTACACCGCCTTTTTAACCAAGCCCATCCAGCCCGACTTGATGCGTGACGCGTTGCGGCGCCTGTGTGGTCCCGTCGTCTGGGAGAAAGTTTAGCCCCGAGAAATCTAAAGGCGTCCCCCCGGTCGCACCGAACCGGGGGGGGGGGAGCAGGACGCTGAAAGCCCAGGTTACAGCCAAAGCCTGGGTTACAATCGAGCACCGATGCGAAAACCGCCCCAATGCTGGCCATGCACCATGATCGGGGCCGAAATGTCCTTCATGGTCACGAACTCCCCAC
>JBAWVF010000084.1:0-16210 GCA_037147415.1 Rhodospirillaceae bacterium
GATGTCGATCTGTGGCGGCTGTAATCTTTCAGGCGGTAATAATTTTAGAGTGAGATAAAGACTGTTAAAATCGGCCGGACCTTCCCATCTGTCTCTTGTTACCGAAATCGATCTGTTCGGGGCAACCGATCCGGGGGAGGTTCGGCATGGTTTGGTTTCTCGGTATTCTCGCGCTTTCATTCGTGATTGGCACCCTGGTTCTGATGGTGCTCGATCCGCGTGAACCGGCCGTTCCCGCCGCCAAGTCCAAGGTTCTCATACCGCGCTTGGCGCTGCGTCCGGCCGAGAGCGGCCTTCGTAATGCCCTGGACGGGGGTGTGCCGATGGTTGCGGCCAGCGGCGCCCACCATCTCGATAATTTTTAGAGGGTGGGGGATTTTTAGAGTTTATCGAATCTGCACGCGAAACCTCTCCCTTCAGGGGGAGGTCAAGGCGTGCCCTAATCTCTGTTGACGGACCTTGCCGAGTTCGGCAAGGTCCAATCCAAGCAGCCGTAACCCGGTCATTCATGGCCGGGAGCTGCGGTCGCGGAGGCGCTGAAATGCGCCGATGCGTGGATTGAAACATCGGGAAATGCAAACCTCCAAGGAAAACTCCTCTTGAGAAGAGGCACCCCGAGTTTATTTATTTAGCTCTCGGCCGCTCCGGACTTATCCATCCGGGCTTCTCCATGTGAGCCGGCCGAATGCTTCGATGGAGGAAGATCATGTCTCCCAACACTGAGCCGCTTACTATTGTGCGCCGGGCCTATGACTGCTTCTCCAAACACGATATACCGGGCATTCTTCAATTGATCGGCGCCGACTGCGACTGGCGAGCCCCCGGGCCGACGCCGGCGATGCCTTGGGCCGGGACGTATCGCGGACCGGACGAGGTGCGCAAGTTTTTCGATAAGCTCGACATGAACCTGGAATTCCTGGAATTTTCTCCGCTCGACTACCTCGTCGAGGGCGATAAAGTAATGGTTCGCGGTCATGAGCGGGATCGCTCCAAGATGACCGGCAAGGAATTCGAGGTCGATTGGGCGCACTATTTCGTGGTCAAGGACGGCAAGATTGTTCGGTTCGAGGATTTTCAGGATACCGCCAGCATCCAGGCGGCGCTTCTCCATTGAGGTCGGCCGGAGGGAGCCCGGAAGCGGGCTCCCGTTGGTGCCTTCACCCCCGGTGCGGGCAGTCGCCCAGCACCTTGCCGATATGGCTGATGGTGGTGTCCGACAGATCGACGAAGCAGGGTAGGCCGAGCGTGCGTTCGGCCAGTTCCTCGGTTGTCGGCAGGGGGGTGCGCGAACAGGCGGCGAAGGCCGGATGGCGATGGACGCCCTTGCTCCACCAGGGCCGGCTGTCGATGCCGTGGCAGGCGAGATAGGCGCCGAGCGCGTCGGCTTCGGCTCCGGAAAAGCGGATGATGGTGGTTGAGCTGACCCAGTTTTCGCCGTAACTGTCGGGCAGGGCGGCATCGGGCAAGGTGGTGGCCAGGGTACGGCGCCAGCTGCGCGCCACGCGCTGAAAGGCGCGTCGGGTCTCGGTCCAGCGGTCGAGTGCGGCCAGGCCGACTGCGGCGTGATACTCGCTGAACTTGCCGTTAAGCGCGGGCACCGTCGCCGAGCGCACATGGTAAAAGCCGAAATTGAGGTGGCGGCGCAGGTCTTCGGCAAAGCCGGGATCGGGGCAGACCACGAAGCCGCCTTCGCCCGCACCGAGAATCTTGGTGGCGTGCAGGCTGACCATCACCGGGGCCTTGGCCGGGCGCACCGCGTCGAAGGCGGCGGCACCATCAATCACGACCGGAACACGATATGCGGCGGAAAAGCTGTCCCAGACGCCAAGTTCGACCGGTCGGCCGAACGGGAGCACCGGAATCACCGCGCCGACCGGCGCCGGGGCGCTTGCCAGCGCCGCTTCGGCAATTTCCGGGGTCATAATGCCTGAGTCCGGCTCGATATCGACCAGATAAGGCACCAGCCCGGCCATACGCACGGCGTGGGCGGTCGCAACAAAAGTCCAAGCCGGCATCAGCACCAACGCCCCGGCCGGCACGCCCGCAGCCATCAGCGCTGCGGTCAGGCCGAGCGTTCCGTTGGCGACGGTCACCACCCGCTCGGCCGCGACATGAAGCCGTGCCGCCAGCCGGGTCTCGAGCGTGCGGCTCAGGGGGCCGAAATTGGAGTACTGGCGGGCGGCGTCGATCTGCTCCAGATAAGGCATAATCGCAGCCGCCGGCGGCAGCCGCGGACAAGCTACCGGAATCCAGGCATTTTGTTTGGGTGACAGCGGATGCAAACTCCTCGGAATAGGATTGCCGGGGGAATATAATTGCCGGGAGAGATTGTACGCGCTGTAAAGGCTCCCCTGCTCAAGCTCCATACACCGCAGGCAAGGGGTGCCACAACATCGAATTGACTTACGCGCCGCGCCTGCGGCCCGATACCGCCCTCGATGCCGCCGCCATGGTATTGTTTAAGTTTGGCGTTTAAGTTCGGCGGTATTATTCGGTTTTTCTGATCCGGATGACGATGTTTTCATCCAAAACAGTCGTCCCCATGCCGTAGATATTCGAGATCAGGGCATTGCAAAAGTCACGGGCCAGAAATTGAAGCCGTTTGACCAGAGCATAGTGCAGCCCTCCGGGGCTAAAAACACGGGCCTGATTGCCGACGCCAATAACTTCAAGCCCTTTTCCAAAGCAGATCTGCTCCATTTTCTTCGGAGTAATGACCGACAGATGAGTCGCGTCACCATATTGAGTTCTTCTGCCGAACGGAGATTGGCCATTCGGCGTCCGCAGAATCAAAACTCCACCGACTTTTAATAATCCATGCAGGCTCGTCAAAGTCGTATGAATAAGGTCGTGGCTGAGATGCTCAAAAACATCGAAAGCAACCGCCATGTCAAAACTAACGGGATGATTGGATTGCAACTCGTCAAGAGTTTCAAAAGCGTTGTAGCCGGCAGCTCGGGCTTTTACAACATTATCCGGCTGTATTTCAATCCCGAAAACTTCCGCTCCGTTTTCTCGGGCATAGGCCATGAAGCTGCCATTGCCGAAGCCAAGCTCAAGAATTTTTTTACCTTTCAAGTCGATTCCGGAAAACTCGGCTTGAAAGTAGAGTCGATCGGGCTCGGCGCAGGAGAAATCGACTGTCCAGCCTTTTTGTTCGGAATAGGAATTATAGGTACTCATTTCCGGCATCATCCTCCGTATAAATTAAATCATCGATCTTAAAGTGACCGGTATTCCGATTTTTAGTGACCCGATTTCTTCGCCGGTGCGGCGGCCGGTTTTGATGAAGGTGGTGGTGGCTTCGGCCTTGCCGCCTCGGCTGCTTTGCGCGCGATATCGGCCTCTTCATTGCGCGCGGAAACCTCGGTAATCATGACCATGGCCCGGTCGTTCAGCTTGACCGTCTCTAGCACGGTTTTTAATTTACGGGCAGGAACATACCCCCCCTTGGTTAGATAGTAAGTAATCGCTTCCATATCTTCCGCCTTGAGCGCAAACAATAATCCATCATTCACGGTATATGAAAGAATGGGTAGTTGCCATTCCGGTCTTGTCCGCGGTGGTGATGGGCAAATCTTCCATTTGTCCGGAGATTTTATTGAAACTATAACTTGTTCAATCAATATCTCAGACATAAAGATAGAATCACTATCAATTGTGAATAATATGTACTGGTCACCGAATATAAATTTCATACCGTGGCGATCAAATTGATAATATCCTTCTACATACCGAACCCGCCGATCATCGATGAATACGGTAAAATAGTTGGGGCCGAACTGGACACCTTCTTCGGATTTCTTACTGGCGCTGCAATCGGCACTTAGAAACTTGTCATAAAAGAGTTCAAATTTTTTTCGAAGTTCTTCGGCATTGGCTCCGTCGTGCTTTTCTGCTTCCGCCGAAGGGTGGGTTCCCGGCTCGGCCGAATGTGCTGCCGGTTTTTCAGCCGCCGGTTCCGCCTGCGGCTTGTCCTTCATCTCGGCCTCGGCGTGCTCAAGCGGAAGGATGCTGTGGGTCAAGGCCGTGACTTCGTGCTCTGCCGGTTGAGGTTCACGGGGCGTTTCGCTGCGGCCGGACATCAGAGTCATGGCGCCAAAGCCGACCAGGGCGCCCGTTGCCAGGATCAGAGCGTAAGAACAAAACCGTGCCAGCACTGTGCCGTTTATCACGATCGCTCCGGCATGATGTTTCCGTGTCCCTCTTACCAAATTCGGAAGCCCGGATTAAAGCTGTGGGATCACGGCACGGAGGAAATGTCCGTGCGTTGCAAATCAACAACATAGAATGCTGTCTTAAACTGATTGTTTAGGGTGGGGCTTGAGTTCGCTCCCCTTTCGGGCTATAAATCACCATGGACACGCAACCTGTCCCGGCGGTCGGGCAAATCCTTGAACGCGCGTGACCCGCCGCCTCGGAGGAGGCCGGACATGTCGAAAGTCATCTCGCCTTATACGGTTTTGTGGCGCAATTCGACGCGGTACCTGCTCGGGCCGGTTAATGGTGCCCTGACCAGAACTTCGCCGTTGGCCAGGCTGGATGAAGAGCGGAAAATGGCCGTCACCCGCAGCGGCAGCGTTTATCAGTTGGGCTTTCCCGCGGACACGCCGCCGCCGATGTCATTCGAGGGTGTGATTGAAATTCCGGTGATGCGCTATGCTTTCTGCTTGGTGCAGGGGGCTTTCCAAATTGTCGGCTGGACTCCGGGCGGGCGGGCCTGTCAGGGCGAATTGAGCGGCGCCGATCCGGTGTCGGGCTTGTGTCTTGCCACGGACGGTCGGATTTTTCGCCGCCTGGGCCGTCCGGCGCCGACCGAAGCGCTGTCGGCTCTCGGTCGTCTGATGCCCTCGCTCTCGGTGCGCGAGGTGAAATTGTTCGACGGCGTTCCGGCCGGTTTAGGTCAGGATGTGCTGTGGCTGAAGCAAGAGCTTCCAGAGTTGCTGACGGTTGAACAACTGCGGGCGTAAACCGGTTACGCGGTCAGCTTCAGGGTCTCGCGGGTCATCTCATCGGCGGCTTGCGCGAGCTTGAGGTTAGCCTTGTAAGCGGTGCGGGCAGAGGACAGCGTCACCAAATCACGGGCGGTATCACCGCCCGGCGCCGCGACCATACCGTGAGCGTCGGCGTAGGGCGAGGTCGGGTCAAGCATCGGCACGACCGAAGAGGTCAACGGGCGCCAAACCGCGGCGGTGCCGCCTCCGGCGGTCGCGGTCGTACTCACGTCGCCGGACCGGTAAGCGGCGGGTTGCCCGGAGAGCGCGCCGCGGGTTTGGCTGTTGGCGATGTTGGCGGCGGCGGCATCGACGCGCGTGCTCTGGGCAAGCGCACCGGAGAGCGCGATGGTTGCGGCGGGTGTGATCATTGATGCGGGCTCCCTATTCCGGCGATGTCCCGAGTTCGGGCGCGAACAGATACTTCGCCATCAGATACATCACGGCGCCAAGTTGAACCGTGGTCGCCCCGATCACCGCCATCAAGACTTGACCATTGACCAAGCGGTTTTCCGGTTTGATTAAATCCCATTTAAGAAAGAGACAATCAGAGAAGAAAACAAGTCCGATCATAACCAAAATGAATAAATTAGATAACTTAAATATTTTAATGATTTGTTGACTCAGTTCCTTTCGTAACTCGAAAGTGCCCATGGCAATTTGGTCTTTGACATTAGAATCAGCGACGGAATTTAAGCCGATGGCGCGAATGGATGATTCCCCATCGGCGTTTCCTACAACAGAGCGTATATCATCAGTCATGACACTATTCCGAAAGCTTGATAAGCAGTTTTTCTTTATCTTTGCTGCTAATTACGACAGAATTGTCTCCTGCGGAATACTCGGCAACGACACGGGCCAGATTTAAGGCTTTACGGATGACTTCGGCATTTGACGTTGCGCCGAATTTTTGTCGGAGACCTGAAATGGCCTTCGCCGTGGCTTTATCGACCACGAATTCCGTTTGCCGGTCTTCAGGTAAGCTTGCTTCCGTAGCCATGGCGGTCTCTCCTCTTTCGGCGGCGTCACGCATGCCTGGAACGACATATCGACGACTCATTATTATAGGCGCCTTGGCCCGGCTGTTCCAGTGTCGTTCCAAAGTCGGGTTCGCGGGGTCGGCAGGGACTTTTCTTGCTTTTTTCTCTCCCGGTCGGTCCGGACGTTTGTTAGAGTGCCGGTGTAAGCGAGCCGAGAGGATCGGTTCGGCGGGCCGGCGTCCGACCGGAGAAACTCTATAGGCTTCCACAGGCTAAGGACAGTCCATGGCTTCTCCTCCAGTTTCAGACCGGCAGGGCAGCGAACCGAATCGCCTTTCGCCCCCCGTTCGCCAGTCCGAAATGACTTCGGAGCAGCTGACCTTGGCCAAGGCCTCGGAACGGTTGATCCAGCGTTTCGGTGGCATTCGGCCGATGGCCAACAAGCTCGAAGTTCCGGTCACCACGGTTCAGGGCTGGAAAAAACGCGGTGCGATTCCGGCGGCGCGCCTGAATGATGTCTGCGATGCGGCCCGGCGCCATGGGATCGCGTTGGAAGAAGCCGAGCTGGATGCGATTCGCCGCTTCGATGACAAGCAGGGCGATCAGGGCGGGTCCGAACCGGAGTCCGAGCCCGATTCCGAGTCCGAACCGGAATTGGTGCCGCTGAACGAGAGCGAGCCGGCTCCGGTCAATGTTCCGCTTGATATTCCGCCGGTGCGCCCGCCTGTCGCCGAGTCGGCGCCTCCCTTCGAATTTCCGCTCAATTTCGACACCCCGACGTCGACTCCGGCCATGGCGGCGTCTTCTTCGGTGGCCTCGGCCTTTTCGCAGCCGCAGCCGGCTCCGGTGCCTTCGGCGGCGGTCGCGGCGGCCGCGGCTCGGTTGGCGGCTCATCCGACGCCGCAGACCTCCCGTCTGGTCGGCCGTCTGATGACACCGGGTGCCGCCCGGTTGACGGTGGTCGGCGGGTTGGCCGCTCTGGTCGTTGTCGGTATTTCCCTGTGGTCGCAGCCTTCGCCGCCGTCCGGTGACGGCACCGCGCTTGCTCCCGTTAACGAGCATCGGTTGGGCGAGTTGGAAAGCAAGGTGGCGCGGGTCGCTCACGACCAGAGCGCGCTTGATGCCAAGCTGGCCGGCACCCTGAGCAGTCGGAGCGCGGCCGAGCTGGCCGAGCGTATCGCCGTGCTGGAGCGCGATATCCCGGACTTGCGGCAAAAGGTCGCGGCGCGAGGGTTGGGCGGCACGCCGGCGCTCGGTATTTTGTTGTCGGCCACTCAGCTGCGCGGGGCCTTGGCCACGTCGAACCCGTTCGTCAACGAGTTGGCGGCGCTGCGGCTCACCGCTTTTAATGATACCGAACTGAAGCAGCTGCTTGATCGGATCGCCGCGCACGCGACCGCGGGCATTGCCAGCGAGGCTTGGTTGATCGGCCGGTTCTCGACCGTGCAGGGTAACATTCTGCGGGCGGCCGCGATCGGCAATCCGGGCGCGCGGATCGGTGATCTGTTCCTGGACGTACTGTCCGACTGGATGCCGCCGCTGTATCGGATGACCGGAGTGCCCGAGGGTTCGACCCCGCGCGCCTTGGCCGACCGCACCCGGGCCTGGATGGCGGCCGGCGATTTTTCCCGCGCGGTTGAGCAATTGGGCGAGCTGACCGGCCTGCCCGCCGAGGTGGCGGCGCCCTGGCTGGCCGAAGCGCGGGCCCGGGTCACCGCCGATCACGCCCGCGCCCGGCTGACCAAATACATGATGACGTTAACACAGCCTGAAACCAAGTAACCGGTCCGACCAAGTAATCGCCGCCTTTTCCGAGTTCCCCCAGTATAGGCGCACCTGCAACCATGACTCCGAAGAAAGCCCTGCTCCGTCGTCTGGAGACACTGGAAGCTCATTTGCGTTCCGAGCATCCGAACCTGCTGCCGGTGATTCCGACCTTTCGCGCCTTTGACCGGGTGCTGCACCGGATGGGCCTGCTGGCCGCAACCGACAGCTTGGCCATGCGGATTCCGTGGTGGCCGATGATCAGCGTGCTCGGGCTGTTTTCGGCCGGTAAGTCGAGCTTTATCAACAGCTATCTCGGGGTTGATCTGCAAACTTCGGGCAATCAGGCGGTGGACGACAAGTTCACCGTGGTTTGCTTCGGTCCCGACCGTAAATACGATGCGCTGCCCGGCACCGCGCTGAACGCCGATCCGCGCTTTCCGTTCTATCGGATGAGCGACGAAATCGAGAAGGTGGCGGCGGGCGAAGGCAAGCGGATCGACAATTACCTTCAGCTCAAGACCTGCTCCAGCCCGCGGGTCAAGGGCAAGATTCTGATCGATTCTCCCGGTTTCGATGCCGATGACCAGCGGCGCTCGACCCTGCGGGTGACCGATCATATTCTCGATCTGGCCGACCTCGTGCTGATCTTTTTCGATGCGCGTCGGCCCGAGCCGGGCTCGATGCAGGATACGCTTCAGCATCTGGTCTCCCACACCGTGCGCCGGACCGATTCCCGCAAGTTCCTGTATATCCTCAATCAGATCGATGCTTCGGCGCGGGAGGATAACCCCGAGGAAGTGGTCGGGGCCTGGCAGCGCAGCATTGCTCAGGCCGGGCTGACCACCGGTAAGTTCTACGGTATTTACAACAAGGACGTGGCGCCGCCGATCGAAGACCCGGTCAAGCGCGCCCGCTACGAGGCCAAGTGCGATCAGGATCTGGCCGAAATCCATGCCCGCATGACCGAAATCGAGTTCGGCCGCGGCTATCGCATCGTCGGCATTCTCGACGCGCTGGCCAAGGAACTGGAAGGCGAGGTCGTTCCCCATATTCAGGGCCTGCTCGCGACCTGGCGGCACCGGGTTCTGATCCGGGACGGCGTCGGGGCCGGGGCGCTGCTGGCCTTGGGCATCGCGGTGACCTGGATGACCGGCGGGGCGGTGTTCGGCTGGCTTGGCGGCGGTTCACCGGCGGAGTGGGCCGGGGGTATTCCGCTACGGGCGGCGCTGACCGCGATCGGGGTGGTGCTGGCGTTCGGCGGCTGGCACTTTACCATGCGGGCGGCGGTGCGCCGCAAAATGACCGAGGAATTGCCCGAGCGTTTCGGCCAGATGGACCTGAATTTGCGGCTGGCTTTCACCCGCAATACCGGCCTGCTGGCCAGTTTGTTCCGGCGCCGGGTTCGTGGTTGGACCGGCGGCACCCGCAAGGACATCTTTATCATTCGCGAGGCGATCGCCCATCACGTCCAGGTCTGGAACGATACCTACACCGATCCGGCGGGGGCCAAGCATGACGGCCGCGCCGATTCGGCCGGTCTGATCACCGGAGAGCAGGCGGCGGCGGCGGTCAATACCGCCTATCGTCTGAACCAGCCCGGCTATATTCACAGCGCGCATCCCGGCGATGCCCCGCCGCCGGTGTTGGCCACCGTTCTGCAAACCGGCGGCTTGGCCAGCGGCCTGATCGGGAACCTTGCCTGCGGTTTGATCAAGCGGCTTAAGGCCGCAACCGGCGGCAAGTGAGCGAAACTCGCCGCTTCCGGTTGCTCTATCTGGTGACCGAGGACTGGTATTTCCGTTCGCACCGCCTGCCGATGGCGCGGGCGGCGCGGGCGGCCGGTTTCGAGGTGGTGGTGGTCTGCCGGGTCGGACAACAGCGCGCCGCGATCGAAGCCGAAGGGTTTCGCGTTATCCCGCTCGACTGGCAGCGCCGCGGCAATGGTCTGCTGGCGACAGTCGGCGCCATACGGGCGATTTTCGGGATTTACCGGCGCGAGCAGCCGGATCTCGTTCATCATGTCGCGATCAAACCGGTCGTGCTGGGGGGAATTGCCGCCTGGCTGGCCGGGGTGCCGGCGGTGATCAATGCGCTGACCGGGCTGGGCTTCGTGTTTATCGGCGGCGGCGTGCTGCGGTTGCCGGTGCGGGCATTGATGCGCTTCGTGCTGCACCGGCCGGTCAGTCGGCTGATCGTTCAAAATCTTGATGACCGTGATTTGCTGGTCGGGCGCGGCTTCGTTCCGGCCGAGCGGGTGACGGTGATTCGCGGCTCCGGCATCGATACCGAGTATTATCAGCCCTTGTCCGAACCGGCCGGTGCGGTCACGGTAGCGTATGTCGGCCGTATGCTCGAGGATAAGGGCGTCCCGGTGCTGATCGAGGCGTACCGGTTGCTGCGCGCACGAAATATTCCGGTCCGGCTGCTGCTGGTCGGGACTCCCGATCCCGAAAACCCGACTTCGGTTCTCGAGTCGACACTGCGCGCCCGGGTCGCGGCGTTGCCGGGGCTGGAATGGCGCGGCGCGGTCGAGGATGTCCGGACCGTGTGGGCCGAGGCCCATATCGCGGTTCTGCCGTCGCGGCGCGAGGGCTTGCCCAAAAGCCTGATGGAAGCGGCGGCCTGCGGGCGGCCGCTGGTGGCGACCGACGTTCCCGGCTGCCGCGAAATCGCCCGGGCCGGAGAAAATGCGCTGACCGTGCCGCCCGATGATCCGGCGGCGCTGGCTGCGGCGCTGGAAAAACTGATCTGCGACTCGAGCCTGCGGACGCGCTTCGGGGCGGCGAGCCGGCGCTTGGTCCTGTCCGATCTTGCGGTCGGACCGGTTGGAATATGTACGGTCGGGCTGTACCGGGCATGCTGCGGACGTTAATACGCTTGTCCGGAGACTGCCGGACAGGCCGATGATACGGATTTCAGCAGGAGCCTTGCGGCCGGCGGGGCGGGCTTTGCATAATCGTGTTACACTCCCCTGCGGTTGGTTTAGGGGCGCGACAAACGGCCGGGGGCGACGTGAAACAGGCGGATATCAGCAGGCTCGGCAAGTACGAGATTCTCGGCGAACTCGGCAAGGGCGCCATGGGGGTGGTCTATAAGGGTAAAGACCCCCGCATTCAGCGCGAGGTGGCGATTAAAACCGTCCGTACCGACATGCTTGCGGCCGATGATCCGGAGGCAACCAGAGCGCAGGTTGCCCGTTTCGAGCGCGAGGCGATTGCGGCGGGAAATCTGAACCATCCCAATATTGTCACGATTTATGATTGCGACAAGGATGGCGATGTCGCTTACATTGCGATGGAGTTCATTAAGGGGCGCGATCTTAAAGAATATTTTGCGGCCGATGAACGCTTCGGTATCAAAGATATCGTGCGGATCATGAGCGATGTGCTGGCCGGGCTCGACCATGCCCACAAGAAACACATCGTGCATCGCGACATCAAACCCGCCAACATCATGTTGACCGAAGCTGGCGAGGTGAAGATTACCGACTTCGGCATTGCGCGCCTCGAGTCGTCGAACTTGACCCAGGCCGGTGCGGTGATGGGTACGCCGGCCTACATGTCGCCCGAACAATTCATGGGCCAGCAGGTCGATACCCGGTCCGATATATTCTCGGCCGGCGGCGTGCTTTATCAGCTGTTGGCCAACGAAAAACCGTTTACCGGTACCCTCACCACCATCATGCACCGGGTGCTGAACAGCCAGCCCGAGCCGCCCTCGGTGTTGAATGTTCAGGTGCCGCGCGCCTTTGATCAGGTGGTGGCCAAGGCCATGGCCAAACGTCCGGAGGAGCGCTACCAAAGCGCCGCCGAGTTTGCCGCCGCTTTGCGCGATGCCGCGGACGGTAAGCTGACGGTGCCGGATCCGGTGTCATTCGCGGGTGATGCCGAAGGCACCATGATGGACAACTCCGCTCTTGCCACCATGGCGGGGGGCAAGCAACCGGCCGAAGAACTCATGCCGGCGCGCGGTTTGGCCGATGAAGGCCGACCACGGCGGAGCGACGGCGCGCTCACGGCCCCGCCACGCCCCGAGTCGCGCCCCGAGTCGCGACCGGAGCCGGAACCGGCCGGCAGTAACAAAGGGGTGATGATCGGCGCTGCGGTCGCCGGCCTGCTGGTTGCGGGCGGGATCGGCGGTTGGTTGGTTCTGGGCGGTAAGCCGGCCCCGGCTCCCGCTCCGGTTATGGTTGAGCGGCCGGCGCTGCCGCCGGTTCCGGACGAGGCGGCGGAAGCCGCCAAGCTCCGCGCCCGGCTGGAGGCGGAGCAGGCCCGGCTGGAACGGGTGACGGCCGCGGCGGAAGCCGAACAAGCCCGCCGTCAAGCCGAGGAAGAACAGGTCCGACGCGAACAGGCGGCTCGACTGTTCATTGAAGAACAAGCGCGCCGTGAGCAGGCGGCCGTGGCTGCGGCTGAAGCCAAGCGTCTGGCCGATGAACAAGCGGCAAACAAGCGGCAAGTGGCGATGTCGGGCGCGGCGCTCGGTCCGGTGCGGACCGCGGTTGCCCGCGCACCCTGCGCCTTGCTCAAGGTCGAGCCCGCTTCGGCCGGCGATACGCTGATGGTGACCGGCGTCGCGGGCGAGGGTGAAGAAGGCCGGTTGCGCACTCTGATCGATCAGGCGGCGGCGGGCATGCCTTACAGCTTCAAAGCCGATCCGCTCGCCCGCACCCTGTGTGAGTCGGTCGGCGCCGTGCAGCGCCTGCGGGAGCGCAATCAGGAGCTGCCGCAACCGGTGTCGTTGCTGCCGATCAATCCGGGGGCGATCTACAAAAATGGCCAGGATCTGGTCTTTGAAGTGCGGGCGCCCGGCTTTCCGGCCTATATGCAGGTCGATTACTTTACGCTCGAGGGGGATGTCGTTCATCTACTGCCCAATCGGATGGACACCAATAATCGTTTGCCTGCCGATGGATTGCGCAAGTTGGGTGAAAAGGCTTCCGGCGGTCAGTTCTGGACGATCGGCGCCCCGTTCGGGCGTGAATTGATCGTGGCGATCGCCTCGGCCAAGCCGTTATTTGCGAATTCCCGGGCCGCCGCCGAAAAGGCTCCGGCTTATTTGGCCGAGTTGCGCAAGGCGTTGGATGCGGCCGGTAAGGCCGGCGGACAGGCTCCGGTTGCGGCAACGATGGTCATCACCACGGTGCCGAATTAACTCTAAAAGGGCCTGCCATGACCGATATGCTCGGTAACGGAAAGATTTATCCCGTTCTGTTGTCGGGCGGGGCCGGTGTACGCTTGTGGCCGATGTCGCGGGAGCGCTTTCCCAAGCAATTGTTGAGCCTGACTTCGGACCGCTCGATGATTCAAGAGACGGCGGACCGGGTCTCCGGCTCGGCGCTGTTCGCACCGCCGCTGGTGATCTGCAATGAGGAACATCGTTTCGTCATTGCCGAGCAGTTGCGCCGGTCGGATTCGCCGGTCGGTATTATCCTGGAACCGGTCGGCCGCAATACCGCGGCGGCGGTCGCGGTGGCGGCCTTGCAGATCTCGGCGCGCGACCCCGCTGCGCTGATGCTGGTGCTGCCGGCCGACCATCTGATTCGTGATGTGCCGGCGTTTTTGGCCGCGGTCGGGACGGCTGCCAAGGCGGCGGCCGCCGGTTGGCTGGTGACGTTCGGGATTACACCGACCGCTCCCGAGACCGGTTACGGGTATATCCGGCGCGGTGCTCCGGTCGAGGGGCATTCCGGCGTGTTCGGCGCCGCCGCCTTCGTCGAAAAGCCGACCCGGGACAAGGCCGTGACCTATCTGGCGAGCGGCGATTATTGCTGGAACAGCGGCATGTTCCTGTTTCCCGCGGCTAAGGTCTTGGCCGAGTTGGAGCGATACGAGCCGGCGGTGGTCGCGGCTTGCCGCCGGGCCTTGGCCGGTGCGGTACATGACCTCGATTTCTGTCGGCTGGAGCCCGAATCCTTTGCCGAGGCGCCGTCGATTTCGATCGATTATGCGCTGATGGAGCGGACCGACGCCGCGGTGATGGTTCCGGCATCCATGGGTTGGACCGATGTCGGCGCCTGGTCGGCCTTGTGGGAGGTCGGCGCCAAGGACGGCGACGGTAATGTGCAAATCGGCGACGTGTTCACCCGTGATGCCCGTAACTGCTATATCCGCAGCGAGGGCATGCTGACCGCCGCGGTCGGTCTCGACGACACCGTGATCGTGGTCACCGAAGATGCGGTGATGGTGTCGGCGCGCGATAAAGCCGGCGAAATCAAAGGGCTGGTCGAAGACCTGAAGCGTCTGGGCCGCCCCGAACCGGTCAATCATCTTCGGGTTCACCGGCCTTGGGGTTTTTATCAGTCTTTGCATACCGGCGAGCGCTTCCAGGTCAAGCGGCTG
Source organism: Rhodospirillaceae bacterium (assembly GCA_037147415.1). Lineage (GTDB taxonomy): Bacteria > Pseudomonadota > Alphaproteobacteria > Azospirillales > Azospirillaceae > BOG-933. The sequence continues at coordinate 14,083 of JBAWVF010000084.1, forward strand.
ACCGTTAATCCCGGCGCCAAGCTGTCGTTGCAATTGCATTATCATCGGGCTGAACATTGGGTGGTGGTCAACGGTACGGCCCGGGTCACTCGCGGCGACGAACAGATATTGCTGCGTGAAAACGAATCGATGTTCATTCCGCTCGGCACGCCGCATCGCCTGGAAAATCCGGGTCGGGTGCCGCTCAATTTGATCGAGGTACAGTCCGGCGCCTATCTCGACGAGGATGACATCGTGCGCCTGGATGACACGTACGGCCGGAGCTAGGGTTTAGATGATTCTCCCGGCCGCCCTCTGAATCGGACCACTAAAAATTCGGAGCGCGGGAGGCCCAATCCCCGGGGGCCCAATTCCCGGGGGGCGGAGCGACCTTTTGCCGCAACCCTTTGGTCTGTCCGCTGTAAGTCGTTGTGCGATCCCTTGTCGATGCGTTAGTGTACGTCCGGTAATCGGCCGTGCTTTCATGGCGACGCGATCATTGCTACTGTTCTCGGTCCTCCGTTGCCGTCATTCATGTTCAGCCCATAGGTTTCGACCATGTTCAATGCCTCGAGTTTTCTGGTCCGGTGGGTGCTGGCCATGTTCATCGTTTTTGCGACGTACAACGCCTCCGGCTATTCCTATTTTCATTGGGTGACCGGACCGGGGCCGGAGAACTGGCCGTTGAAGAGCTTTCTCGGGGTTACTTTGCTGACCTCGTACGGCGTTTTTGCGATCGCGATCTGGCGTTCGCTCGGCCCGGTCGGGGTGGCAACCTCGGCGGCCTCGCTGACCGCCCTGGTTTGGACGTTGGTGGATTTCAACCTGCTCGATCTCAACAATCCGAATGCGGTTGCAACCGTGGTCGGCACGCTGTTCGCCACCATCCTGTCGTTCGGGGTGTCGTGGTCGCACATCCGTACCCGGCTCAGCGGCCAGGTCGACTCGAAAGACGTCAACCAGTATTAAGCTTCCGAATTCCGATACGAACCGGTGGCGATGCCATGACCCTGCTTCCGCCGCTGCCGGTTTATCGGACCGACCTGTTCCGCCCGCAGTATCGTCCGTTTCAAAGCTCCCGCTGGCGTCTGCACATTGCCGGGATGGTGTTGTGCCCCGGCTATTGGTCACCGCCGCAGTTGGTGACCGATATGGCGGCGTTGATGCGTATCGAAAATGGCGTAGCGCGGACCTGGATGTCGATGACTCCCCTGGAAATCGAAAGCCAGGAGTTGGGGTGCCGTCATGCGACCGGTCATGTCGTGGTGATGGGGCTCGGCATGGGTTGGGCCGCGGCCAATGCCGCGTTAAATCCGGCCGTGACTCGAGTAACGGTGGTCGAATTCGACCCCGAGATCATCGAAGCGGTGCGCTGCTCTGCCGTGATCGAGCAATTGCCGCCCGAGGCCTCAAGCAAAATCACGGTTCTTCTCGGTGACGCTTATGAGTTCGTGCCCGAGATCCCGGCCGACACTCTGATGGCCGATATCTGGTTGCCTCTGTTCGGGGCCGAGCGGGATCAAGAGCTGCGGCGTATGCATGCCAACACCGGCGGCGCCAAAGTCTATTTCTGGGGCCAGGAAATGGTGATTGCCGACCGGGCCCGTCAGGCCGGGTTGGCGTTGACCGCTGAAACCGTCGGCCGAATCATTGCGGATATGGCCCTGCCCTTGATCGGTCCGGCCGAATGTCCCGATTATCCCGATTTAATCAGCCGGGTCGCTGCAAAATGGCTGAAACCCCGCGCGTGAGCGGGGGAGTCATGCTTGCCCGATAGAAATTATGAAGGCCGGACCCTTTCGGATCCGGCCTTTACGTCGTGTCTGCCTTGAGTTCTTAACGTCTAGTGTTCCGATGATGACGGATGATTCCCGTCCGTCATCATCGGAACACTCAATATTTAATTCCAGTGCGATTCAGACCGGGGCGCATGGGAACCATGCGTTACGGTCATCGCACTAGTGATGGCGAGGATAAAGCGGGTGGATTGCATCATGCATATCCTTCTCGTCATCATGATCACCGTGCCCGCCATGTCCGCCGCCGTGGGCGTCATGACCGCCGCCGTGTCCACCCCCATGGCCCCCGCCATGACCGCCGCCGTGGGCGTCATGACCGCCGCCGTGTCCACCCCCATGGCCCCCGCCAT
>JBAWVF010000085.1:0-16136 GCA_037147415.1 Rhodospirillaceae bacterium
CTCCTGGAATAAGCGGCTGGACGACACCACCATTAAACAGCTAGCCGTTTATATTCATGAACTAGGTGGCGGCAAATAAGGAGGGTTAATCATGTTCGGAAGTAAAGCTGAAACTATTGTTATCCTCGCTGGTTTAACCTTCATCGTTGCCGTGATCGCGAGCTTGTTCATCAACCCTGCAATAACCGTAGTTGTGTTTACGGTTATGGCATGGCTGAATGTCTTGGTTGTGATCCTCCTTTGCGATCCCCTGGGCCTTACCAGCCCACGAAAGTAAAGCGAATGGTCTTGCGCGGGCTGGATAATTCGATCCGGCCCGCTTTACTGAGAGAATATTATTAATTTCATCTGTCGGGGCAACCGGCCGCAGCGCATGTCATAAAGCGGCCATAAAGCGGCCATAAAGCGATTGAACAGGTCACACAAGCTTACCGCATAACTTTTAATCATTCCGACGCCTTCGCACTGACACCTTCGCAGTGACAGAACGATTTTGCGCCGCTATCATACCAGCTTATACTCTGTAGAGTGGCCGGGCTCGGTTTGGGAGCCACGGGCCTACCGGAGAGAGCGATATGGGTTTGGTAGAGTGGACACCGGAAATGAGCGTCGGCGTCGAATCGCTTGATGCTGATCATCGACGAATGTTCGATATGTTGAATGAACTATTCGACACGGTGGCCGAAGGGACTGAAAGTGTTTTACTTCCATCGTTGTTTGACCGGTTGGTCGATTATACGCTCAATCACTTTACCCGTGAAGAAGGCTTGATGGAGCGGGGCGGTTTCCCCGATCTCAAAAACCATAAGGAGGAACATGCTCTCCTTACCGCCCGGGTTTTCGAGTTGCGAGGCCGCTTTCTCGGCGGCTCGGTAAAAAACCTGAATCTTGAGTTGTTAGTTCTGTTTAAGACGTGGCTAACATCGCACATTCGGGTCACCGATATGCGTTATAAGCCCTATGTGATGAGCAGCGATGCTGTCCGGGACTGGCAATCGCTCCCGGTTTCCAGTTAAACTGCACCGCAATATCGGCCGAACAAGGGTGCCCGCGGCACCCGAAGGGGGTATTCGTGACCAGACAGTTACGCATGATTCCGGCAGCTCTTGCCGCCTTGGCAGCCTTTTTTTCTATTAGCGTGCCGGCCAGGGCCGATATTTCGTTACTGACCCCGCCTGAATTGATGATAGCGGTAACTGCTGGCGATCTGCTCAAAGCGCGTGAACGGTTGGTCCGCGGCGACAAGGCCGACACCGCCGACATCCACGGCGTCACCCCGCTGATCAATGCGGTAAAAGCGGGCAATACCGATATGGTGACTTTACTGTTGGAGTTCGGCGCACATCCGGGCGTCACCGACACCGAAGGAAACACCGCTTTGCACTGGGCGGCCGATCGCGGTGATCCGGTTCTGATTAAGCTGATGCTGGCCGGTAAGGCCAAGATCATCGACCGGGAAAACCGCCAAGGTCTGACCCCTTTGATGATGGCGACCAGAGCCGGCCGCATCGAGGCGATCGACGTACTGGCCAAAGCCGGCGCCGACCTCGGCAAGTCCGATTATACCGGCCGGGACGCTCTGGCCTGGGCGGCTGAAAGCCGCAATCCCGAAGTTGCCGCCGCCTTGCGTCGAGCCGGGGCGCACTGAGTTTTGGCAGGGAACCCGGGCATGCCGCCTTCCGCACACGTCGTCTTCGGCGGGCCGGAACCTTTGCTGCTGCTTTTGGCGGCATTGGCGGTCGATGCCTATGTCGGAGGGATGATTCCGTTCCTGCCCCCCGGACCGGCGGCCCTGATTCGACAATTGGCCGGGTTGCTTGATCGCAAACTCAACCGGCAAGAACGCTCTGAAGCCACCCGACTGGGCCGTGGCGCCCTGGTCGTCATCGTCATCGGCGTCTTTGCCCTGATCCTGGGAGCAATTATCCACACTCTCAGCCTTGCCCTGCCCCACGGCTGGAGCCTGGAACTGGTCACCCTGATCGCCTGTGTTCAGGTGCGCGAGCCATGGCGCCGCATGCGCATGATCAGACGGGCGCTTGATCATCGCGGGACCGAAGCGGCGCGGGCAGCGGTCACCGGCCTGACCCGCCACGACCCCGAGGCCCTGGACGAGCATGGAATCGTCCGCGTCACCATCGAGGCCGCAGCCCGCCATCTTAATCAAGACGTGATCGCCCCCGCTTTCTGGTACATCCTGGGCGGCTTGCCGGGCTTTCTGTTCTGGACAGCCGTTAACGCGCTCGACAGTGTCATCGGTCATCGCTCGCCGCGGTATGAACAATTCGGAAAAACGGCGGCCCGACTTGATGACGCGCTTAATTTTTTTCCGGCGCGCATGACCGGCGCCTTGATCGTGGTCGCCTCTGTTTTTCTGGGCGGGACCGCCCCGCTCGCCGCATTGCGAACCATGGTCAAAGATGCCCGCTATCACGGCTCGATCAATGCAGGCTGGCCGATGGCGGCCATGGCCGGGGCATTGGGACTCGCGCTCGGCGGTCCCCACACCGAAGGCGAAGTTACCGTGCGCGAGGTCTGGATCGGTCAAGGCCGGGCGCGCGCCACCCCGGCCGATATCGGCCGGGCGCTCGGACTTTATGCCGTTACCCTGCTGGTGCTGGCCGGATTGATCGGGACGCTGATGCTGATATTGGCGGCGCTTTAACCGGCTTGTCTGAAGATTTTTTGAACCGCCGGGGCACAAGGCCGAGCCGAGCCAACATCTGTCCGAAATCGTCGCCGGCAAGAAAGTCGTACTCATCCCGACGTCGATCGGTTACCGGATCGATCCGGCGCAACGCCTCATCAACAAAGCCGGGATGACACATGACCAAATGGGGCTTGGCCTGCACAATCGGCGCAGAAGATTCCAGAAATCCGGACATCAGTTCCGCATAAGGACGACGACCGCTCAAGTCATAAATGCCGCTGAAGCCACCGTTGGACAATAAACGCCGGCTCTCAATCAACTTATTAAGCGGGCGCCCGAGTTCGCCGATCACCAGAGCTTTAAAAGTCGATACACCGCGTTTGATCACCGCGGCGGGCGGCTCATGACAATTCCGCAGCCAAGTGCCCGGTAACGCGGGCAGCGCCGCCACCACGGCATCCCGGACCACCGGCAACAGATGAACATGCTGATGGCCGTCGATGAAATCGGGCGGCGCGCCGTGAACCGCAATGAAAACACCGATCTGGCGCGCTACTTCGGCATTGATTTCGTCGGGATCAAGCCGTCTTGCCAAGGCCAAGGCCATCAAACGTCCGAGCGGCGGCAACCGTCCCGACGGCGCAAGGCTCGGCATCGGCCCGAGCGGCCGATGATCGGTCAAGGTCAGATGCAATCCGATATCGGCGCAACCGGTAAACGGCTTCAGCCAGGCGGCATGATCGGCCCAAAAGGGTGACACCGTCATGCAGCCGGTCGCGGAGATCCGCCCGCGGGCAATCAGATCGAGAATCGCGCGACTGACACCGGGAGACAAAGCATAGTCGTCGGCACAAAGAATAAAAGGCTGGTTCATGAGACGACATTACCGGCAAGAGGCGGTAAAATCACACTAACCCTGGTGCGTCCGCAGACGGAAGTATCAAGCTCGATTGAGCCCTTGTGCGTCTTCGCAATCAGTAAAGCCGAATAGGTACCGAGACCGGTCCCTCCCCGCTTGCCGGACGTTACGAATTTCTCAAAAAACCGGTCGCGAATTTCTTCAGGAACCTCTCCGGTATTGTCAATCGATACATTGACAGCGGTGCCCGGTGTAACGGTAATATAAATCGTATCACCCTCAGAAGAGGATTCGACTGCATTCTTGCACAAATTAGAAAACATGGAGTGACAGAGCAGCCGCTCCGCCATCACATAAATCAAACCGTTTTCATTTGCGCCCTGATTGTCAACCTTAATATCAAATTTCAGCTTTTTTGAAGTAATAAATGGACCGAGTTCAGTCAAAACTTCTCGAATGACCGCAACGACATCAACCGGCCATGGCCTGAAATCATAGTTTCCGCTCTCCATTTTGAACATATCCAGGGAGCGGTTAATCATACCGAGCATCCGAAACCCGGCTTCCAATATCAAGGCGATGTTCTCGCGCTGTCCTTCGGAAAGATCATCTTGCATAAGCATTAATTGCGGCATACCGATGACGACACCGAGCGGTGACTTCAAGTCATGCCGGGTAATCGACTCAACATCCTCCCGCAGACGCGCCGTATCGATCAATTCCTTGTTCTGAAGAGCAAGCTGTTTAATCGCATCTGCCAACGCCAGATGGGTGCGTAAACGCGCCAACAAAATCGACGGCTTGATCGGTTTAAAGATATAATCAACCGCCCCGATTTCAAAGCCCCGCGCCTCATCCTCGGCTTCATCCATTACAGTCAAAAAAATCACGGGGATGTCACGGCTTGCCTCATTGCTTTTAAGCGCACGGCAAACCTCGTAACCATCCATACCATCCATCATGATATCAAGCAGAATCAAGTCGGGAGGCTCCCCCGAACCGACGATATCCAACGCCTGCTTGCCGTTGGACGCTTCCTTAACAAGATAATCCCGACTGAGCGTTGATTTGATGATGGCAAGGTTCAGCCGTAAGTCATCAACCACCAGGATCGTCTTCTTGCGTTCGGGATTGAATGCCATAAAGTTGTCCCAATATTGAAATAAAGGCCCTCGAAATCGCACCGTTCGCTATTGTGCTCGATAAAGCCATACTCTGGCAAGCCCGGTGTTTGGGGCCACACGCATTGCAGTCTTTACAATACCGCAAGAAATGGGTGAAATAGGCGGAGACTGCCCTGAATGGCGGCCCCCGAATAACGGACGGATCGATGCCGAACCTGTTGATCTTCGACGTGGCGGACACCGTCCTGGCCCTGGCGACGGACTTGGTTCAAGAAGTCTTGCCCCTGCCTTTGCTCAGTCGCCCGCCCCATCTACCCGCTTTGATCGAGGGCTTTTTCAACTTGCACGGTCGAGCCGCCACGGTGATCCGACTTGACCGTTTGCTCGGGTTGAACGGCCGGGGCGCCGCACTCTATGCACCGCTGCTGCTTTTGCGGCCGGGTTCAATCGGCACGGGTGATGCGCCGTTGGCCCTCCTGGTTGATTCGGTGCGTACCGTTCGAACGATCGACGCGCACGCATTGCTGCCGGTAACCGAACAGAATACTTTTAACGGCTGCATTGCGGCGGAACTGGCCGAGACGACCCCGCCGACCCATCTCCTCTCACTCAACCGTCTGTTGTTGGAGCACGAGCGCCAGTGTATCCGAGAGCATCAGGCCGTTGCCCGGCGGCGCGCCGCTGAACTCGGGGTATCGGCATGAGTGCCGGGCTTTCACCGATCTTACCGACCACACTGGATCCCGGCTTCGGCCAGCTCAAGGATCACATTATCGGCTTGACCGGGCTTGCCTATTATGAAGACAAGAACGATGCTTTGGCCGAACGAGTCACCCGCCGGATCAAGCAAAGCGGGACTGTCGATTGTTCCGGATACCTTGATCTTTTAGTGTCGGAGCCGGCGGGACGGCGTGAACTCGATGCGTTGATTGCCGAACTGACGATCGGTGAAACATTCTTCTTTCGCTATCCCGAACAGTTTGAAGCGCTTCGCACCACCATCCTGCCCGACTGCATCGAGCGTAACGGGGCGGAGCGGCGGTTGTGCATCTGGTCGGCCGGTTGTGCGACCGGAGCCGAGCCCTATTCCCTGGCCGTGCTGATTCACGAATTGCTCGGACCGCAACTGGATAGCTGGGACGTTACCATTCTGGCGACCGACATCAACCGCGAGTTTCTGGCGCTGGCCAAAATCGGCCGATTTGGCGGCTGGGCCTTGCGCTCGCTGAGCGACAGCCGGCGTGCCGAATTGTTTGATGAAGACAAGGGTCAATGGCAGTTGCGGAATCCCTATCGCACCATGGTCAACTTTGCGTATCACAACTTGATCTCGATGACAGATGGCGGATTTGCGCCCGAAGGCTATTTCGGGTTTGATATAATTCTCTGTCGCAATGTTCTGATTTATTTCGATCGTGAGACAATCCAGGCATTGTTACCGCGGCTGTCAGAAAGTTTGCTGCCCGGGGGCTGGCTTTTGGTCGGTTCCTCTGAACCGAACGAGGATTTCGACCGGGTCTTCACCACGGTCAACGCGCCCGGTACCACCCTGTACCGCAAGTCGCCTCCGGCGTCCCTTTTGCCGACGGGAATCGCCAAGCAACCACAGCCGCCACATCCGGTCCGCCTGCCACGCCCGTTGCGCTCGGTGCGCCCTCCGCCGGCCCGGCGCCCGCCTCCCCTGCCGCCGGCCGCGGTTTCAAATCCGCCTTCGCTGGCCTCGATTGTCGATTGCGCCAATCGCGGGTGCTGGGACGAGGCGCGACGGGCCTGTGATCGTAGTCTTGCCGCCGACCCCATGAATGCGGTGGTTCATTATTATTCCGCACTGATCCATCATCACAATGCGGCGCCGGCTGAGGCGGAACAAAGCTATCGCAAGGCAATTTATCTCGACCGCAATTTTGCCATGGCTCATTTCCAGCTCGGCGCTATTCTGGCCGAACGTGCGGATCATGCCGGCGCCCGAAAGGCGCTGCTCAACGCACAGCGCGTACTGGAAGCGCTTCCCGATGTGGCCGGACTGCCGGCGGGGGACGGCTTAACCGCAGGGGATTTGCGCAAGATGGTCATGCTGCGGCTTGAAGGGAGAGCCCGCTCGTGAGCCGGCGCACCCCCACCGGAGAAATCGACCGGGCCGATGTTCACCACCGCCCGGCCCGGTCCGTGACGGTGTCGGTTGATGAACCGGACCGAGCATCCGCGCGGATTCAGCACATTCTGACCGAGCGGACCCGGCGCATGGCGAAAGCAGCCGCGGACCGGACCACGGAAAAGACGGTGGCGCTGCTGGTCTGTCGGGTCGGGACTGAACGCTATGCCCTCCCGCTGGCCGAAGTGGTCGAAGTCGCAACACTCGGAACTCTGGCGCTACCGCCGCGCTCTCCGCCCGCCCTGCTGGGCGCCATGAATTTGCGCGGCGTGATTTATCGAGTCTTCGACCTGGGCCGGTTGATCGCGCTTGAAGGCAGCGCCGAACCGGGCGGACACGTCGTGATTCTGCGCTCGCGGGGCTTTCCGACCGGCCTGCGAGTCGATCGTGCCGAAGGGATTGTTTCTCTTCCCGGCGACCGGCTAACCCGAAGTGACGCTGCGGATTGCGGCAACCGTTTCACCGAAAATGTCGTCGATGGCCTTCTTATTCTTGATCCGAATAAGATCAAGGACCGGATCGCCGGACAGGGGAAGTAAAGTCATGAACCTTAATATCGGACAAAGAATTCTCGTTGTCTTCGTCGTATTGCTGCTGTTGCTGGGCGGGACCGGTTATTATCAGTTGAATGAACTGCGCGATTTGGAAGAGATCAACACGACTGTTGTCTCTCATGATATCAAGATGTTGAACGATATCCAGGATATACATGCCACACAGGATGACATGCGCGACTGCCGCAGCCTCTTGATAACCGAGCGTTTATTAAGCAAGGCGGGGATCTCTCGGCCGGACCCCTCACTATATGAAGATAAATATCACCAGAATTTTAATATCGTTCTGGAAATCATTCGAAAAATGGTTGCTGACATCGACATGACAGCCCATCAAGCTCGGTCTGATGAAAGAAGCATCGCCCTTAATAAAATGTTGATTAAGCTTAAAAAGATTGAGGATTATACCAAGAAGGTTCGCACGGAAACCGATATTTTGTTCAAACTGTCATTATCAGATATCAATAAAATCAGTGAAGGAATTAATACAGTAAAAGTTATTCGTGATGAAATTGACAAGGATATCGATGAATTAAGGGAATTGGCCGACGGTTTGATTGCAGCCGGCAATGCTAAAACCACAGACTCCTATAATCATATCAAATTATCCTTTTTGCTGCTGTTTTCCGGCCTGCTGGTCATCAGCCTTGTTCTGGGATTGGCGCTCCAACGCTCAATCGTCCCTCCCCTGCGCAGCTTTATGGGCATTGTCGAAGCCATCGGCCGCGGCGAACTCGGCGGTGTCGCCACGGTCAAAAGCAACGACGAGGTTGGACAGCTTGGCCGCAACCTCAACTTGATGGTGGCCGGCTTGCGCGAGGTTGCAACCCAGACCAAAGCGGCAACCGAGAATCTTAATGCGGCGACCGCTCAGATACGAGCATCAACTCAGCAACAGTCCGCCGGGGTTGAAGAGCAGTTGGCCGCGGTTCAGGAAACTTCGGCTACGCTCGATGAAATCACCCAGTCCGGGGTTCAGATGGCCAAACGTGCCAAGGAGGTCGCCAACTCGGCCGAACAGGCGGTGGCCGCCAGCCATGCCGGGTTGCACGCCGCCGAAGACGCGACCCGAGCCATGGACGCGATTCGGGATCAGGCGGAATCGGTCGCTGAAAACATCGTGGTCCTCAGCGAAAAGACCCAGGCGGTCGGCGAAATCATCATCACCGTCAACGACATTGCCGAACGTTCGCACCTGTTGGCGCTCAACGCCGCCATCGAAGCGGCCTCGGCCGGCGAGCATGGCCGCAGCTTTGCCGTGGTGGCCGCTGAAATCAAGAATCTCGCCGACCAGGCAAAAGAAGCAACCGCTCAAGTCCGCACTATTCTCGGCGAGATACAGCGCGGCATCAATTCTTCGGTGATGCTGACCGAAGAAGCAGTCAAGCGGGTCGCCTACGGCAAAGAGCAAACCGATACCACCCAGCGCACCATTCATGATATGTCCGACAATATTCAGATCAGTGTTCAAACCTTTCAGCAAATTGTTGCCGCCACCAACCAGCACCAAATCGGGCTTGAACAGACCATGCAGGCCTTACAGAACATCCGTCAGGCCAGCAAACAGACAGCAGACAGCACACGGCAACTGGATGGTGCCGCCGCTAACCTCAGCGCTTTGGGCCAGCAACTTGCCCGGGCGGTGAGCGTGTATCGGCTATGAAGGATATCCGCCAGCGCCTGCTGGCCGCATTCGATATCGAATATCGCGAACATCTGACAGCGATTCGTCAGATGCTGCCGGCTGGAACCCAGACCGGATCAGAAGAGGACGCTCCGGTCACGACCGCTGCTACCCTGGCTGAGATCGTCCGCCGGGCGCACAGCCTGAAGGGGGCGGCCCGGGCCGTCGATTTGCGTGCGGTTGAAATGCTGGCGCACCGTCTCGAATCGCTGCTGGTTTTGGTGCAAAAAGGGGATGCGGCCCTTGACGCAATCAGCCGGCCGGTGATCCACCAAGCGCTTGATCAGATTGAAGATTTGGTGGTTTCTGCGGCAAATCCCGCTGCTCCGGTCGTGGTCCCCGACCTCTCCGCACTCGACCGCCTGCTCGACCGCGATGCGCCGAAGCCGGGACCCGTGCCGCCGGAAGAGCCGCCCGTGAAAGCCCCCGACGGACTCAAACCGTCCGAGCCGCCACCGGAACCGGAGCCTCCCGCCCGCCCGGAGACCGTACGAGGCGAGGAAATGATGCGGGTCGATGCCACCAGCCTCGACCAGCTTTTGCAATCAAGCGGTCGGCTTTCCGCGGAAATATCTCGAAACAGCGGCAGAAGCAGCGATATTCGCCGGATTCATCGTGAGTTGAACGACGCACTGCACGATTGGGGGCGCTTCCGCAAGGTTTTCAGCCGCCAAATCCGTCAACTTGCCGTAAACCCGGCCTATGGACGGATTGCGACCCAGCTTGAAGCCATGGAGACCCGAATCACGGCGGTTGCCCGCAGCGTCGATCGGGTGGCCAAGACCTCGGAACAGGGCTCGAAGACGCTAGCGCAACTCGCCGAGCACCTCCAGAATGACGTGCAGCATGTCCGCACCATTCCCGCTGAGCATGTCTTCGGTGGATTTCGTAAAATGGTGCGCGATATTGCCCGCGAACACGGTAAACAGGTTGTAGTTCAGGTTAGCGGTTTGGGGGTTGAAGTCGACCGCCTGATTCTTCAACAACTTAAAGACCCGGTGATGCATGTGCTGCGCAATGCGGTCAGCCATGGCATAGAGACGCCGGCCGAGCGCATCGCTTGCGGCAAACCGCCGGAGGCCCGAATCGGCCTTGTTCTGACCGCTACCGGGGGAAGACTGACAATACTGGTTGCCGATGACGGGCGCGGCCTGGATTACCACCAAATCGCCGAGGTTGCGGTAGCACACGGCTTGATGAGCACAGAAGAAGCCGCCGCGGCTCCGCCCGAAACACTGGCGCGGTTACTGTTAAGGCCGGGCTTTTCGACGACGACGGCGGTCGACACCTTGTCCGGCCGGGGCGTCGGCCTGTCGGTACTTCATGAGGCGGTCGGTCGGCTCCACGGTGTTATCGATATCCGCCCGGCTCCCGGCACCGGAACAACGCCGATCGCCGGAACGGTGGTTGAAATTATAACGCCATTAACCGTTTCACGACAACACCTTCTGCTGGTCGGTTGTGGCGGCCAAACCTGGGGCATTCCCGGTTTCACGGTTGAATGCCTGCTTCATATTAAACCGGAACAAATCGTTACGGTTGAAGATCGCCCGGTAATTGTTCTTGAAAGCCGCGTGGTGCCGGTGATGACGTTACGCCGGGCCATCGGCATCAATGAGGACATGAACCCAGGATCAACTCTATCAGCGGTCGTGGTTCGAGTCGCCGGACGCCGTCTTGCCCTGACCGTCGACGAATTGCTCCAGGTGCGCGACTGTTTGATCAGCGACCCCGTAAAAGGGGCCGATCGTTCGGTCATGGGCACCATTTTACTTGATAGCGGCGAGATTGCTTTTGTCTTGGACCCGGCCGTCCTTTTTGAAATTCAGGCGGCCGGCAACATCGGTGGTACGTTCAAATCAGCGGCCCGAGTGGCAACTCCGCCGGCCGCACGCACAATCTTAGTGGTTGATGATTCCGTAACCACCCGCACGCTGGAAAAAAGCATCCTCGAGGCCCGGGGCTTCCGTGTCCGATTGGCCGTGGATGGCATTGATGCTCTGGCTGAATTACGGCAAAACCCGGTTGATCTGGTGATCAGTGATATTGAAATGCCACGGATGAACGGTTTGATTTTACTGGAGGCGATCAAACAGGACAGCACATTACAAAAGATTCCGGTTATTCTGGTCACTTCACACAGCAATCCCGAAGACGTTCAGCGTGGGCTTAATCTGGGCGCTGATGCCTATATTGTCAAACAACGCTTCGACCAGCATGAACTTCTTGATGCGATTGAGCAATTGTTATGAGATCCGCTAAAAAAGTCCGAGTGATGATTGTCGAGGATTCGCTGGTCGTCCGCACGGCACTTGAATACATCATCGAACGTCACCCCCGCTTGACTTTGGCCGGGACCGCCACCAGCGGCGAGCAAGCGCTGGCCATGCTGGAGCGGACTGCGCCCGACGTAATTTCGATGGATATTCGCCTGCCGGGAATCAACGGGCTTGAAACCACCCGGCGCATCATGAGTGAACGACCGACCCCGATAGTAGTCATTTCTTCAGCAATCGAAGATGACTCTCTTAATATATCAATGAATGCATTACGGGCCGGGGCCTTGAGCGTTGTCGAAAAACCGGTCGGCACTACTCATGCTGATTATGAACTGCTGGCTAACCATATTTGCACTCAACTCTATATTATGAGTGAAGTTAGAGTCGTTCGTCAGCGATTCCATGCGTCTCGTGAAACTGTAGCGATCCAAACACCGATCGTCGAACCGCTTGTAACCGGAGTCAGCAATCCTTATCAAATTCTGGGGCTTGTCGCCTCCACTGGTGGCCCGAATGCTCTGGTCAAAGTGTTAAGCAGCTTGCCTCCTGATTTTCCTCTGCCGATCTGTTTGGTTCAGCATATCGGGGCTGATTTTATTGCCGGATTCGCCTCATGGCTGGATGGATTGGTTCCTTTTTCCGTTAATCTGGCCGTGGAAGGAGAAATTCCTGCTCGGGGTCGCGTTTACGTTGCCCCCGCCGAGCATCACCTTCGGGTCGGTCTCAATGGGCTTCAACTTAGCCGCACACCGCCGGTAAGCCACCAGCGACCTTCGGGAACCGTACTATTGTCAAGCATTGCAGCAGCTTACGGTTCACGCGCCATCGGCGTGCTCCTGACCGGCATGGGCGATGACGGCGCTTCCGGGCTGTTAGCAATGCGTCAAGCCGGCGGTTTCACCATCGCCGAAGATGCAACGACCGCCGTGGTTTACGGTATGCCGGCAATAGCGGTTCAATTGGGAGCTGTATTGGCCGAGTTACCTTTGGACGCGATCGCCCGGAAACTGGTACAATTGGTTAAATTATCAGCGAGAGTAACGTGATCCCAGCTCCGCCCCGCTTTATGATTGTTGAGGATTCTCGAACGCAGGCACTGCAATTGCAATTTCTGCTCGAAGAACAGGGCTGGGTTGCCGACTGCTATTATTCGGCGGAGGATGCACTTGATCAGCTTCATGTCTCTTTACCTGATCTGATCATTGTGGATTACCGGCTACCGCGTATGAATGGTGATGAGTTCGCGCGCCAAATTAGAATGACACTACGAACCCGAGAACTTCCGTTATTGATGCTGACCGATGCAACCGGAAGTGAAACCGAACGGATCGGACTGGAAAGCGGCGCCGATGCCTATGTGGCGAAATCCGCCGATACCGATGTTTTATTAATGCGTATCAATGCGTTGCTGCGTAAATCTCCGGGCCGGGGCAGCATCGCAGGTATCGAATCATCGCCAAAACGCTCGCGCTTACTGATCGTCGATGACAGCCACACTTATCTTGAATATCTCCGCGGTCATCTGGAACAGGACGGCTACGATGTAATTGCCGTCGATAACAGTGCTAAAGCTTTAAAAATTATCGAAGATGAGAACTTTGATTGTCTGGTCATCGACCTGATCATGCCCGACATGAGCGGAACGGAACTGTGTTTTAAGTTAGACGCTTTACGGAGAAAACGGGATCGATTGTTCCAGATCGTGATGCTAACCAGCCGTGAAACGAAGGAAGACATGATGCGCGGCCTGGAAGCCGGCGCGGATGACTTTGTCGGTAAATCCGGTGATATTGAGATTATTCGGGCGCGGATTCGGGCCTTATTACGTCGTAAATCACTTCATGATGAAAATCGTCGCATCATGGACGAATTCCTGAATAAGGAACTGGAGCTGACCAGAACTCGGCGAGACATGGAAGTCTCCGAAGCTCGTGCCGGTCTGGTCGAAGAATTGCATCGTGCAAATCATGAATTAGAATCATCAAATGCTATCTTGAGAGAAACTCAACTTGAACTAACCAGAGCTAAAGAACAGGCCGAAACAGCTAACCGGGCAAAATCAGAATTCTTAGCCCACATGAGTCATGAAATACGGACACCGATTAATGGTATTATTGGGATGAATGCTTTAATGCTGGTAACTGATCTTAATTCTGAACAACGAGAATACGCAGAAGGCGTGCGTGATTCCGCCGCAGTACTGCGAAGCATTCTAAATGATATTCTTGATATTTCAAAACTTGAAGCCGGTCAAGTCGATTTAGAGGCAATTCCATTCCGGATCGGTGATGTTCTCGAATCTGTTATTCAGTTAATGGCCTTAAAAGCAACAGAAAAACGAATTGAAGTCGTTTATAATGTAGAGCCGGCGCTCGAACGAGACTTTCTCGGAGACCCGACCAGAATTAGACAGATATTTCTTAATTTAATTGATAATGCAATTAAATTTACTGAGGCTGGAGGAATTATAGTAAATATTTACTCAAGAACAGTGTCGGATACCCTTACAGAGGTGGAATGCCAAGTAACTGATACCGGTATCGGCATGAATGAAGCGACAGCACAAAGACTTTTTGTCAAGTTTACGCAGGCTGACAGTTCGATAACCCGTCGTTTCGGCGGCACCGGGCTAGGGTTGGCTATTTGTAAGCAACTTGTTGAATTAATGGGCGGAAGCATCGGTGCTACCGGCGTTCCTGATGGTGGAAGTACATTCTGGTTTAAAATTTCTTTAAAACCAATTGGAGAAATAGTAATTGATTCACACTACCGAAACATTTTTTCTGGCAGGACCATTCTTGTTATTGATAATTTTCATTTTTCTCGTCAAAATCTATTAATTCAGCTTCAAGAAATTGGAGTTAATGTTGAAACAGCTGCAAGCATTGTACAGAAAAATGGACTTGGTCCGCCGTTCGATGTTATTTTAATTGATCAGACATTGCCAGATACTGATTATTTTGTTCTACCCGCACAATTACGTGAAAGACCAAGGGCCAAAGACGCAAAATTACTGTTACTACTGCCAATTGGTACGGCGCGTGGAGCCAACTGGCAAGGCGCCGGATTCGATGGCGTCATCATCAAGTCCGGTTCCCGCCGAACCATGTATCAAGGACTGGCAGCCGCATTAAATCTATCGGAGCAACAGGAAACAACACCGCATCAAGAACAAATTAAGACCAAGATTTCCGGTAATGGCAAAAAGATTCTATTAGTTGAAGACAACTTAGTTAATCAGCGCGTAGCAAGTCTTATGCTAACTAATATCGGCTACAACGTTGATATTTCTGCTAATGGGAGAGAAGCGGTTGATAGTGTTAAACGAACTAATTATAATTTAGTATTAATGGACATACAAATGCCCGAACTCGATGGTTTGGAAGCAACAAGACTCATTCGCGGTCTTCCATATAATAAATCAACAGTTCCAATTATTGCCATGACAGCAAATGCATTCAGTGGCGCTGAACGAGAGTATCTTGATGCCGGCATGAATGATTATGTTTCAAAACCGATAGATCCACAGACATTTCTTACAAAAGTTGCTATCTGGTCAAAAGATAGTTTAAATCATGATAAACATGACCAACCTGCACTTGAACCAGGGTCTGATTTCAATGAAGATTATATCCTTAGATTGAAGGGAAATGTTAGCCCCACTGACTTCATTGATATACTTCATGAATTTTTAAATGACGCGACCAGCCGTATGCAGCGCATTTCTGTTGCGGCCGCCGACTCAAACCTGTCCTGTTTATCAAAAGAGGCTCATGATCTTATCAGTACCTCTGGAAACTTTGGCTGCAACAGACTGGTTACTCTCGGCAGAAGTATTCGCACTGCCTGCAAAAATGGTAAGGCAGACGAGGCAAGGCGGCTGACGGAAGAGTTGCAGGAGGCATCGAGCCGGGTCCGGGCGATGTTGAAACACAGATTTCTTGAACGGGATTGAGAGCGGATGTGGCGGAACGAATCGGCACAAACATTCCATTGAGCATTGCACTAGTAGTATTTTGCTCCAAATACCGCTATCAGTAGGCTTGCGCCGATGGTTCGGGCCTTTCGCCCGCACCGGGACCGGCTACGGAAACACACAGAGGATCGCGATGAAGAGAATTGCCCTTACCTGTGCCCTGCTTTCGGGAATTGCTTTCGCCCTGCCGGCCCTCGCGGACAGCCGCGATTTTGAGTTGGTCAACGGCACCGGCTACCCGATCAAGCATGTTTATATCGACGAAGCATCCTCCGATTCGTGGAGTGAAGATATCCTCGGCCGCGATGTTCTCGATAACGGTGAGTCGGTCAAGATCGAGTTCGGCAAGGCTGATAAGGGCTGTAAGTGGGACATGAAAGTCGTCTATACCGACGCATCCTCTGCGGTATGGTCGAATCTCAACCTCTGCACTATTGATAGCCTGACCTTGAAATATAACCACGACACCGGCGTGACCTCGGCAGTGTCGAAATAAAGCTCTAGTACTGCTGCCGTGACGGGCGGGTTCTCCCCCGCCCGCACATCCGTCATCAAGCTGTTTCAAGCACCTGGGGTGGTAACCGGATGATAAAACTGGCTCCCTTCCCCGGAACACTTTTAATTTCAATCCGGCCATTATGTAACGCAATCCAACCATTGACAATTGCCAGGCCGAGCCCGGTCCCATTGCGAGATCGGCTATAACGACTGTCAAGTTGTTCAAAAGGCCTGAGCACGCTTCCGATTTGATCGGAATGCATGCCCACACCTGTATCTGATACTGTTAACTTCGTGCCTCCTGCGGGGAGGGTCTTCGGTAGAGATACATGGGCATCTATGCAGCCCATACGAGTCTGC
>JBAWVF010000086.1:0-16123 GCA_037147415.1 Rhodospirillaceae bacterium
ATATTTCCAAGTCATTCCGGGCCATATAGCATTCTATGAAGTAATTTTGGTTGAGGGAAAAGGACACTCTGCAAACCATTCTCAAAATTCTATATACTGGCTCTGGACCACCACATCAAAAAGTTCCAAGCTCAAACTGAGGGGCGAGGGCATCTCATACAAAAACACCGCCTTCACAAATCAAATAGATGCGGGCAGGCGAACTTCGCGAAGTGATGCCGGCAAGAGATCGATAATTCAATATTATTTTTGACAGGCACCAGGGCCAAAAAATGCCCTTTGATGCGCGCAGATTATTTGACAGTTCGTAGGTTTATTGCACAGTTTAAATCCAACTCCCTTGCCAACAAAAATTGCAGAACATTTTCCACCCTTCGCGCTCAAATGCTGGGCGCTCGTTAAACGGCCACAGATGATGGATACATAGCGGTGTGTTGCATGAGCGTAGAAGCAACCACTTCCCCTAGTCGTACAGGAACAGCATTGCCAATGAGCCTACCGAGCTGGCTAAATTTTACCGGCTTTCCTTTCTCCACGAAAGCATAATCTGCAGGAAATGTCTGCAACATCGCCGCCTCACGCAAGGTGATTGCTCGATCCTGCTCAGGATGCCCAAACCGCCCGTTTCCATAGCCAAAGCACTGCGTCGTAATGGTTGGAGCAGGCTTATCCCACTCCATGCGCCCATAGACGCTAGGGTAGGTATCGCCAGTGGCCTTGCGATGACAGGCTGCGCGCAATGCCTCATCCCAATCACGCCATGTCCCACCGGGCCGCGAAGACTTAATCCGCTTCAAGTTTAGCTTGCTCAGCCGACAAGCAACATGGAGAGGGTCCTTAGAATCAGCCTGCCCAGCCTCTAGTCTTGGCAAATTGTGAATCGTTTTACGCACAGTGGCAACGGCATTTGATGACGCACTAATCTTCAATCCCTCAGGACCGAGTCTTGATGCTAGGAGAACAAGACGGTTGCGAGTTTGTGGAATACCGACATCAGAGCATTCAATGATACTCCAACTTACATAGTAATCCTTGAGACTCCCCAGGAAATCCTGGAACACCGAATGCTTCGCCAATTGAGGTACATTTTCCATTGTCACAAGATGTGGACGGACCTCTCCGACGAGTTTCCCAAATGCTGCAACTAAGCCCCAGTCGGAGTTACCGCGCTCCTTCCGGCCACTCTGGCTGTATGTAGAAAAAGGCTGACATGGCGCACAACCAGCGAGAAGATTTATCCGCGCACCTCCTATCAAATCTAAAACTACGCTTGGATCTATCCCGCTGACATCTTGTTCAATAAAAATTGCACGATTATTTGTCTCGTATGGATATCGGCAAGAGCCATCCAGGTCGATGCCAGCAACCACGTTCACTCCACCGCGGACAAGACCATGCGTTAATCCACCAGCACCGCAAAACAGATCAACGGCCTTGATTTCAATATCATTATTTTTATGGATAGTAGCCATGCTAAGCACACTTTGAACGTTTTTCCGGGACCAGATACTCTTTTCCCTCAATGTAACCATTGAAAGCGGTGACAACCTCTCTTAAGTAGGCAGCAGTTCGATCAACTAATTCCCGCAATTCACTCGCAGTCTGGTTTTCTCCACATTCCGCGAATGAAATACTTCCATGCGCTAACGAATTCCTTAGCTTTACGACTAGGGCAAGCGCTCCCAAATCATCCCTAACGGGGCGCTTAACAGCACTGTAAGTCTCTGGGCTGACAATAAGCCTAAAGCCCAAGCGATCGGTCATCGTCTCAATCGCTTCATCGTCCCAGTTTCCGCCACCCCCCTTCTCAACCTTGAATCCTTTCACAGGAAGAGCGCCAACCATGTGCTCACAAAGGTCCAGAGCACTCTTCAAGCGATTTTCATAGTTCAGTTCAACGTGGGTGCGAGCCATTACACGAACCCATTCTCGTCGCAGCGATACAGTAAGGTCACCCGGATTCCAACTTCCGGTCTTGAGCGCCGCATCGGTAATCGCGTCGAGGCATCGCACCACCGTTGCCTCCACAAGATTATAAAGTTGAAGGAACACGCTAGAGTAAAGAATTCTCTGTTGCTGCGTACTGATTACCATTCCATCTTTGCCGAGACGTGGAGGTCCTGAGTGTGCCTCTGCTTCGATCGCATCCAAAAATTTCAGGTATGCCTGGATTTCATCCAAGCGCTCCTCGAATGCTTGGGTGAGTCCAGTCATGAGCAGCCTCCGAGAAGCCGATCACGTACGAAATTTATCCGACCACGGAGACGAGCGATGGCGTTGGCACCGTCAGAGCCGGTGATTTGTGAAAACTCGGTTCCATTGAGCCAATCCACAACATTAATCTGTTGCTCAGGTAGGGCGGGGTTTGTTTGGAGTGCAAGCAGACTACCAATCGAGATCGCTTCGAATCTCGCCCGAGGCGTTGCCTTGCCCGTTGCTGCCCGCCGAAAGCCATTTGGAAATGTGCCAGCTACAAAGCTGATCATTTGAAGAAACTTCTGCCGATAAATCTCCACCATTCCCTCATTCTCAGAGAATTCAGAGTTCATTCGTTGTGCATATTTAAAAATAAACTCAGATGGCCGATCTCTATAACCATCAAGGCCATCTCCATATGCAAAGAAACGAGTCACAAGTTCCTCATGCTCGCGCTCAAGAACGAGCTTCTTGGCTAAGGGGGCCAACTCGACAAATGCTGGAAGGGCTGCCAATTCAATGACAAGAGACATGAACGGACCACGCAGGGCTCCTCTCCGGAGTTCTGCCATATTCGCCACTTTACTGCTCGTGTTTATTCGCTCAAACATATCGAATCGGGCTTGTTCATCGGCATGCTCGCTCAAAACAATACCTCGTATAGACCGATTCAGAATTTTCCTTTGTCGTGATTCGGGCAAGTCGGCAAACCGAAAGCCAGAAACTGCCGCAAGTGAAGACAGCTCCCCAAGCCTGAGGTCTTTCAGGACAAACTCCTCAAGCGTTCGAAGGCGCTGTGAGCCATCAACGATCTCAAGAAGCCCATCTGGCCTCTCCCAGAAAAATAGGAAAGGTATTGGCAACCCCAACAGCAATGACTCAATAAATCTAGACTTCCGTTCCGATTCCCAAGTATACTCCCTTTGGTATGGTGGAACGAAAAAGTTTCCGTTGTTAACTTTGTTGGCAAGAAGCTCGATAGAGTATTCTGTGATGTAGAATTCAATCCTCCTGGACTGCTCCACTATCTCAGCTTCTGCCCTGGCCTTTCGTTCGTCTGAAATCGCCGGTATCGGCCCTCGTCCGCTCATGAGTCTTCCTCCAATTTATATCGATAGTCCGACTCCGCAGACGAGGGCTCCGTCGCATCTCGTCAGCTTGGTATGGTGATCATTAACACGCCCGGCCCCAGAATGTCGGCATTTTGACCGAAACCACTGATAGCGGCAAGCCGACTTTGATGGAGCAACGCTGAGGCGTCCAATCCGTCACCACATCGGCAAAGGAGCCGCGAACGCGGCCTGTTCATCCCGGCCGCCGCGGCTTCCACTCCTCTGCCAGCTTTTGCGCCGCCGCGATATCGGAGAGCGGCATCATTTGAGCGACCACGTCCCGAAGACAGGAGCCTCTTGCATCTCCGGCAGCTGCGGCAAGTGACGCCCACATATGGGCAAGAATAAAGTTCTGCGCCACGCCACGGCCATAAAAATACATGAAGCCAAGATTGGCTTGAGCGACGGCATCTCCCTGCTCGGCGGCCTTGCGATACCAGTTGGTCGCCTCCTGATAATCTTGCGCTGTGCCGTGGCCTTCTTCGTAGATGACGCCGAGATTGTTCTGGGCGACCCGGTCGCCGAGCGCCGCCGCCTGACGGTAGAGGGTCACCGCTTCCGCACAGGGCAAAGAGACTTCCGGTCTGTCGGGGCGTTGCTCCCGGCCCCGGTTTTGCCCGGCGAGAACGAAGGGGCGAGGCAGAGCGAGTACGCACTCCTGTCGTGACGCCGAGGTGACCTCGATCTCGAACACCCCGGACGCTGCCGGTCCCACGGACACAAGCGTCAGGGCAATGAACAAGAGCCCGGCATGAATGATCGCCTTCATGAATACCTCTTCATCCTCATCCGTGATGCGCCGGGTCGTCATGGCTGCGAGCTGAACTGCCCGGCACCAGTTGCCCGATGACGTCGAGCAAGGCCTCAATGCCTTCGTCCTTCATGACGAGAGCGCTCATTCCGGCGGCGCGGCAGGCGCTTTCATCGGCCCGGTTGGAGAAGCCGACGATCGGCACGCTGGCCCTCCAGCCGCCGAGTGCCCGAATACGCCGGGTGGCTTCGAGGCCGTCCATGACGGACATCTCGACATCCATGACCACGAGGTCGACCGTGTGCTTTTCCGCCTTTTCCAGCGCGTCCTGGCCATTGTGGGCGAGCAGGGAGTCACAGCCCCGGAGCCGCAGCACCTCGGCGATGACATGGCGCAGCAGGTTGACGTCCTCGACCACCAGCACCAGCGGCCAGCCTGTGCGGGAGACGGGCTCCGGAGCGGTTGCCGGACTGCTGTCATGTGACATCGGCCGCTCCGTTCATCATATCCCGGACAGAAATGAAGCCCCCTGTTCTTCCATGGAGATACTTCCTTACGACGGCGATCAGGACCGGGACGCCGCTGGCCTTGGAGACCAGGGTATCCATTCCGGCGCTGCTGCAGCTCAGTTCATTATCCGGCTCGTCCATGTTTGAGAAGCCGACGATCGGTACTTCGGCAAACCTACCCGCCAAATCCCGGATACATCGGGTCGCCTCCAGCCCGTTCATCACCGGCATCTCGATATCCATGACGATGACATCGGGCCGGTGGAGGGAAGCAGCCGCCAGCGCTTCCCGGCCGTCTTTCGCAAAGAAAGCCGTCCAGCCTTCCTGCTTGAGAAAGGAACTGATCAGCGTCCGGAATATTGCGTTGTCCTCGACGACCAGGATGGTCGGAGCGGATGGCGGACCGGAACAATGCGGTTCGGACGTCTTTGTCATTTCGCCTCCCGTCTCTTGCTTTTGGTGCCCTTCGGCTCAGAACCCGCTTTCCCGGATGAGCACGCCGACGGTGGCGCGCCAGATGCGGCGGAACGGGCTGACGGCGCCGGCTTCGACCAGGGCGATGCCGGGGATGACCTGCTCGGGCGCGGGCGTCGGTTCGGCTGGCACCAGGGCGACGCGGTAGACCGGGGCGATGGGAATCAGCGCGCCCTGACTGGCGCCCTGCCCCACCGGTTGCACCGCGACCGGGCCGCCCTGGGTCGAGGCCAGCATGGGAATGTCGAGGATGGCGGCGTTGACCCGCTCGATGCCGGTGACCACGACGCCGGTGGACGGACGGGCCGGGTCTTCGGGCAGAAAGCGGCCGGTGGCCCCGAGCTTGACCCGATCGAGATCAGCGGCGGCGAGGTATCCCCGAAACGCCGCCCGGTCGCGATTGACCACCCGACCCAGCGGCTGGTCAGGCTTGACCCACAGGCCGCGCCCGAGTTCGGGAGCGAGGTCGGTGACGATGCCGTCGAAGGGCGCGCGGACGATCAGATTGTCCTGACGCGCCTTGAGGCCGGCTTCGTCGGAGAGCAAGGTGGCCATCTGCTCCTGAAGCGCGGGCAGACTGTCGAGGTCTTCGGCGTTGGAGGCCTGGCGCTGGATGCGGATGGTGACGGCGGTGAGGCGCAGGCGAACCAACTTCAACTGCTGGCCCAGTTCCGGGGCTTCGAGACGGAAGAGAAGGTCGCCCGCCTTCACCGCCCGTCCCGGCACCACCGCCATATCGACGATCTGCGCCGGCACCGGGGCGAACAGGGTGGCGTAGTCGGCGGCGCGTTCCACCGCCGGCAAGGCGGCGCGGGTCTGCCAGGGCACCGCGAGCAGGACCGGCGGGACCGCCAGCAGCAGCAAGCTGAGCGCGAGATTAGGCGACCAGCGGATGGTCTGCCGCCGTTTCCACCATTCCTTCAACTCGTTCGTCACCGGGCGAGCGAGGAACCAGCCGACTTCGACGATGAACAGGAAGATGCCGAGAAGCTTGAAGAACATGTGGTAGACCAGCAGCGCGATGCCGAAGAACACCACCGCGCGGTAGCTCCAGGTCGCCCAGGCGTAGACCAGCAGGATGCGCCGGGTGGCGGCCGGGAAGGTCTCGGGTTCGGGCTCGTCGAGCGCAAAAATCCAGCGCCGCAGTTGCCAGCGGGCGAGCGCGAACGAGCGCTCCTGGAGATTGGACACCGAGAGCCAGTCCGAGAGCAGGTAGTAGCCGTCGAAGCGCATGAACGGACTGAGATTGATGGCCAGCGTCGATACCCAGGTGGTGGTGGCGACCAGGAAGGCGGCGCTGCGCAGCGGCCCGTCGGGCAGGAAGCTCCAGAGCAGGGTGGCCACCAGGGCGAGGCCGAGTTCGGTCGCGACCCCGGCGACGGCGATGGCAAGGCGCTGGCGGCGCGAGGTCAGGCGCCAGGAGTCGCTGACATCGGTGTAGAGCACCGGCAGCAGCACCAGCAGCGCCACCCCCATGGTCGGCACCCGGCAGCCGTAGGATTTGGCAACATAGGCATGGCCGAGTTCGTGGGCGACCTTGACCAGCGACAGGGTGACGGCGAAGGCGATGGCGCCCTCGAAGCTGAAGAAGTGCTGGAAGGTGTGGAGGAAACTGTCCCACTGCCGCAGCACCAGGATCAACCCGACCGCGCCGAGCGCCAGCACCAGCCGGAAGCAGGCCGGGTTGAGAATCCGCCGGGCCAGCGGCAGGGTGCCGCTGAGAAAGGCGTCGGGCCGCACCAGCGGGATGCGGATGAACAGGTAATGGTGGAGCAGCCAGCGCGGCCAAGAGAGACGGGCGGCGGCGGCCTGTTCGAGCAACTGCCCGACCGCGGCGGGACTGTCGGCGCGCAGCAGGCCGGAGCCGGCGAGGAAGCGGATCAGCGCGGCAAGGTCGGCGGCATCGGCCTTCACTGTGGTTTCGGCGGCGACGGCGGCAAGGACGGTGCGAACACTGCCCAGATGCCAGCGGGAGAGGAACTCGAAGCCGGCATGGCCGACACGGAAGAAGCGATGGCGGATCGGATCGTGAAGGGTCCAGGTCGGCGAGCCGTCGGCCTCGCGCGGCCCCTCCAGCAGCCTGACATCCTCCCGGAGCACCGGCAGGGGGCCGTTCGGCAGGCCGTCATCGATCGCCATCGCCGTCATGGCTCAAACCCCCAGCCATTGGCGCAGCCCGGTCAGGGGGCGGCGGAAGAGATAGAGCAGCAGCGGCACCGGGCGGCCATGGACGTTGGCGGTGCCCTGAAGGCCGATGCGCGGCGGTTCATCGCCCGGCTCCAGGGTCGCGGTCAGGCGGTAGGCCATCACTCCGGCCGGCGTGAGATCGGCCTCGAAGCTGGCAGTGGCGAGGCGGGCCGGCAGCACCGCCAAGGGATCGTTGTCGAGGAAAAGCTCAATGCGGGCGCCGGCCGAAAGGGCGATGGCGTCGCGCACCGGCAGGGCGATGCGGGCTTCGACCCGCGCCGGGTCGGCGATCTGTAGAATGCGCTGGCCGGTGACCACCGGGCGGCCGATCCAGTCGTTGGCGTCGGCAAAGACGGCGATGCCGGCGCGCTCGGCCTTGACCGTCACCCGCGCCAGCATGGCATGGGCATAGTCCAGTTCGGCGGCACGCAACTGGACCTGGGCTTCGAGCAGCGCCATCTGCCCGGCCTGCTTGCGGTCAGCAAAGGCACCCTGGACCGCCTGACGCAGCTCAGCCCGGGCAACGCCGAGGGTGCGTTCGGCCACCGTCGCCTGATTGCGCAAGGTGGTGTCGTCGAAGGCGAACAGCGGCTGGCCGGCGGTCACCGGCTGATTGGGCGCAACCAGGAAGCGGGCGATCACGCCGTCGATGGGAGCGGCCACCACCACCGGCTCGGTGGCCACGATCTCGACCGGAGCCAGCGCCGACTGGGACACCGGCAAGGTCAGCGACAGCAGCGCCAGGACAAGCGCGATCAGCGCCGGGCGCCGCAGACGCCGTGCCGTGCCCACCCGATGCCCCTTGCCGCCGGTGAGCGCCAGCCAGGCGTGGGCGTAGCAGCCGGCCAGCCGCACCACCAGGGCGACTTCTTCCGGTTGCCAGGCCCGGTCGCGGGCCAGCCATAGAACTCCAGGACGGCGACCGTCGGCGGCGACCAGCGGGCACCACAGCGCCTGCGACGGGCTCCATTCCGCCCACTCGCTCCGCTCCCGTTCGGGCAGGTTTTCTGGATCGACGAGGTGAATGCCTGCGGCCTCAGGACGAGCGGCGAGCCGTGCCGCCACCCGGCCGAGCCAGCGCAACGCCGGGGCGTCGCCGTCGAGCACCGCTACCCCCGACACCGCCTCGATCCGCTCTCCCGCCCCGGAGAGGACGGCGGCGAAGCGGTACTCGACCAGCCGGCGCAGCTCGTTGACCATCGAGTAGCACAGACCTTCGACGGTTTCCGTGCGCCGGGCGGTTTCTTCCAACTGGAGAATGATCGGCAGAACACCCTGATCAGGCGCGGATGGAGGGTCGGCCGGGGTCATGGCACGGGAAAGCGGGCGGTCCCGCTCATGCCCGAAACCAGCGTCCGCTCGGCATCGGCCGGCGTGCCGTAGACGGTGACGGTCTGGCTCACCGGATCGATCTGGGCGCCGAGGCGGGTGATGCGGCCGGGATAGGACCGGCCGGTCTCGTCGACGTCGAGAGTGAAGGGCTGGGCGGGCCTGAGCCAGACCAGCCACGCCGCCGGCACCACAAGGGCGATATCGGGATCGGCATCGTCGAGCACGCCCAGCAACGGTGCGTGCTGGGCCACAGTCTCGAAGGCGCGGGCCTTGAGTTCGACCACCCTGCCGTCGAAGGGCGCGGTAATGACGCAGTGTTCCACCGACAGCGATGCCGCACGATGGTCGGCGCGCGCCTTCTCGGCATCGCTGCGGGCCATGGCGACATCGAGATCGCCGGTCGAGTGATGGGCGGCCAACATCTCCTGGGCATTCAGCTTGGCCTGGGCATGGTCGAGGGTCGCCTTGGCGGCCAGCTGAACCAGCTGATAGCCGCGGCAGTCAAATTCGATCAGCCGGTCGCCCTTGTGGAAGCGGTCGCCCTCCCGCAAGGGCAGACGGTCGATGCGGGCCGATATCTCGCTCGACAACATGGCCTGTTGGTGGGGCTGAACCACGGCACGAATCTGCCGGCTCGCCTCCGGCGGCGGCGCGGAATCGGCCGCCAGGGCTGGCCCGCCGATCCCGGCCAGCAGCAGGAGGATGACGCCGACCCGGACCATCAGGAGTTTCCAGCCGCAGGTTGCGGTGCCGGTTCCCCGATATCCTTCAGCAGGCGTCCGAGCGCCGTATCTCCCAGATGAATCTCCGGCACCGGCGGCTGCTCCTGGATCACCAGCACGGTGCCGCCGCTTGTCACCGGCGGGGGTTCGGCCTGAGGCTGGGCCACGGCGACCGGAGTTTCAGCGGCCTTGGCGGCTTTCTTTGCCGCATCCAGGGCACGGGTCAGGGCGGAGCCGTCCTCCCAATGATGCAGGGTGGTGGCGATCGCCCCCGAGAGCGCCGGCAGGCTGTCGTCGGCCACCGCGTCGGGCAGCGGATCGGCGCCCACCGAGACCATCACCGCGCCGTAGGCGTTCTGGAGATTGGCGTAAGCGGTGTCGCGGCGGAGGGCCGCGAACACGGTCTCGGCCTCGGCCTGGATCACCGCCAGATTGCCGATCTGCCGCGCCCGGCCGGCATTGTATTGCTGCTCGAATATCCGCCGCTCGACATTGGCCTGCTGGCGGGCGGTGACGTATTCCTCGGTCGCCTGCTGGAGCCGAAGCGCCGCGACGTTGACCTGGGCCATCACCGCCATGCTCAGGGCCGCGTGCTTGACCTCCTTCAGCTTCTGGTCGGCATCGGCGAGATCGAGCCGGGCCGGAGTCGAGATCACGGTCAGCAGGTTCCAGGCGACGTTGAAGCCGTAGGAGGCCCACATGTGGTTGGTGCTGAACTTGTTGGAATCGTAGTTGCCGCCGCCGGTGATGCTGACGCCGGGCAGCATTTCCAGCAGGATGCGCCTAGTCTCGGCGCCGCTGATCCGAGACTCGTAGGAGGCCTGGATCAGCTCCGGCCGGTTATAGAGCGCCACGTCGACGAGGTCGTCCGGCGAGGTCGCGAGCCGGGGAATCTTCGCCTCGGCAGCCTCGTCCGGCGACACGACGTGGAACTCGGTACCGGGCTTGAGGTTCATCAGCGCCGCCAGCTGAATCTTGGCGCCCACCAGCTCGCGCCGTAGCGCCCGCAGCCGCTCCAGGGTGGCCAGCAGGTTGCGCTGGTACTGCAACTCCTCCAGCGGTGCCCGGATCGAGCGCCGTTCGATGGTCTCGGCATCGCCCAGCGCCGCCTCGGTGCGCCGCAGCAAGGGATCGATCCGGCCCAGCAGCCGTTCGGCCGCCACTGCCCGCCAGTAGGTGGTGCGCACATCCTGGATGATGTTGTGGACGACCTTGCGCCGCTGCTCGTCGGCCATCAGCGCATGGTCGGCGCTCTGGCGGGCGCGGATGTAGCTGACGCCGAAGTCGAGGATGTTCCAGGTTGCCGCCGCCTGGGCGCTCCACATCTTGCGCTCGGTGGAGATCGAGGGCTCCAGCGACTGGCTGTGGGTCAGGACCGACTCGCTGGAGGACGAGGCGTCGTTGCTGCGGCTGGTGTAGCCGGCGGTCGACACCAGCTTGGGCAGCATGTCATAGCTGGCAAGATTGAGCTGCTTTTGCGAGACGACCTGATTGAGCATCTCGGCCTGATGGTCGAGATTGAACTTCACCGCCCGCGCCATCGCCTCTTCCAAAGTGATGGGTGCGGCGACCGGGGCGCTGCTGCCGAAGATCAGCTCCTTGTCATGCTGGATCTGTGCCCACCGTTCCTCCGGCGTGAAGGGATCGGGCGACAGCGCGCAGCCGGCGACCGCCAGCGCGACACCGGATAGCAGCAGGCCGCGCAGGCGATTGCCAGCCGGGCGGCCCGAAAGAGGCATCGCTCTTGAAACGTGTCTGATGGTCATGAATTGATCCAGCTCGGTTCTGGGTCTCGGAAAGCGGCTTGGCTGAAACGTCATGCGGCGGCTTGGTCGTTGAGGCGGGCAACCACGTTCGCGATCCGGACCAACTCTTGGCAGTCGCGATCGAACTTGCCGGAGGCATCGGCGAACTGCTCGCTCAGCGACCGGCTGGCGGGACCGAACAGCCAGGCATGGGGTTGTGGTTCGGCCCGGGCCGGCGTTGGCTCGCCGCCACCCTGACCGTTCTGGCCGGGCTGCTGCGGCTGGCCGTGCTCCGGCCCCTGCTGCCCGCGCTCGCCCTGGGGCTGGCCCTGTTGTCCTCTGGCCGGTCCCTGACCTTGCTGGCCGCGTTCACCCGGCGGGCTTCCGGTCCGGCCACCCTGCTGGCCGTGATCCTGGGCATTGGTCTCGCCCTGCTGCTGGCCGCCCTCCCCCGACGTTCCTTGGGGTGAACGGCCACCGGTGCCGGCCGTGCTGTCGCCCCCGGTCCCGCCGGTACCGGGAGTGCCGGTTGCCGTGGTGCCGCCCGTGGGCGAACCGCCGGTGGAAGAGGTGCCGCCAAGGCCGCCAGTGCCGGAACCCGGCGTGGACGAAACGCCGGTCCCGCCGGTCGACGGCGTGGCACCGCCGATACCGGTGGAGGCGCCGCTGAAGCTCGAAGCACCCGTGCCGAACCCTCCGGAAAACCCGGTGGACGCCGCCGCGAAGCCGGAACCGCTGCCGGCAAAGCTTGAACTGCCCCCCAGGCTCTCGGAGAAGGTCGCCCCCGCTCCGCCCTGGCCGCTGCCGGTCCCGCTGGTTCCGGTGCTCGACGCATTCGAGATCATGCTGCCCGAGGACGGGGAGTTCATGTTCGAAGTGGTGATCAACCGGCTTCCGCTGTTGCCGGCCCCGGTATCGACGCTGCCGCCGTTCATGGCGCCGGTGGTGATCAGCCGGCTGCCGCTGTTGCCCGCTCCCGTATCGGTAGACCCCACGGTGCCGACGCCGATGGTCGTCGCGGTGTTCCCGGTCGGCGCCGTGCCGGTGCTGATGGCCGTGCTGGTGCTGACCGTCGGCGTCGGAGGCGGCGGCAGAGGTGGTGGCGGCGGTGACGACAGGGTTACCTTGACCGTGATCGTCTCGGAACGGGTCAAGCCGGCGGCATTGGTCACCCTGACCGTGATCGGGAAGCTGCCCGTCGACGAGAAGTCGTAGCTGAGGGCGCTGTTCAGACTGACCTTGCCGGTGGTCTGGTCGATGGTGAACCGGCCGCCGGCATCGTCCGTGAGGTCGTAATGCAGCGTCTGCCCGGCGGGATCGCTGGCGCTCACCGTGCCGATGTCGGTTCCGGTTCCGGCCCGATTCGGAACCACCAGAGTGCCGCCGACCGAGTTCGGAGCGGCGGTCTCGACGACGATGGTCTGGCCCGAGGAGGCGCCGCTGGTGTTGCCGGCGGCGTCGGTGGCCTTGGCGGTGATGGTATGGCTGCCGGCCCCGAGGGCCGAGGTCGCCACCGACCAATGGCCATCGCCACCGGCCGTGGTCGTCGCCACCAGGGTCGAGCCGTCATAGAGCCTCACCGTGCTCCCCGCCTCGGCGGTGCCGCTGAAGGTCGGCGTGGTGGCGGTGGTGACGCCGTCCGAGTCCGACCAACCGCTGTCGCTCGACGATGCCAGCGAGAGCTGCGACGGGGCCGACGGCGGAATATTATCGGCCACCGTGATGGTGAAGGCCTTGTCGAAGCTGTGACCGGCGGCGTCGGTGGTGCGGACGTAAATCGCGTAGCTGCCGGGGGCGAGGTTGGAGGCGTTGTTGGCACGGAGCGTGCCGCCGCTGATGCTGAAGCTGCCGTTGGCGGCATCGTTGGTGCCGTTGCCGGCGACCAGCGCGTAGGTGTAGGTGCTCGGCCCGACATCGATGCTGGAGAAGGTGCCGACCGTGGCGTTACTGCCGCCGCTCTGGTTGACGCTGGTCGAGGTCAGGGAAATGTTGGTCGGCGTGGTATCGTCAACCACCGAGATGGTCAGCGCCTTGTCGTAGCTGTGCCCGGCGGCATCGGTGGTCCGGACATAGATGGCGTAGTTGCCGGCGGCAAGAGTCGAGGCGTTGGTCGCCCGGAGCGTGCCGCCGCTGATGTTGAAGCTGCCGTTGTCGGCGTCGTTGGTCCCGTTGCCGGTGACCAGCGCGTAGGTATAGGTGCTCGGCCCGACATCGCTGCTGGAGAAGGTGCCGACCGTCGCGTTGCTGCCGCCGCTCTGATTGACGCTGGTCGAGGTCAGGGCGATGTTGGTCGGCGTGGTGTTGTCGGCCACCGTAATGGTGAAGGCCTTGTCGTAGCTGTGCCCGGCCCCGTCGGTGGTGCGGACGTAGATGGCATAACTGCCGGCGGCGAGGTTCGAAGAGTTATTGGCCCGCAGCGTGCCGCCGCTGATGTTGAAACTGCCGTTGTCGGCGTCGTTGGTGCCGTTGCCCGCCACCAGTGTGTAGGTGTAAGTGCTCGGCCCGACATCGGTGCTGGAGAAGGTGCCGACCGTCGCGTTGGCCCCGCCGCTCTGATTGACGCTGCTCGAAGTCAGGGCGATGTTGGTCGGGGTGGTGTTGTCAACCACCGTGATGGTAAAGGCTTTGTCGAAGCTGTGCCCGGCACCATCGGTGGTCCGGACATAGATGGCGTAGTTGCCGGCCGCGAGGTTCGATGAATTGTTGGCCCGCAGCGTGCCGCCACTGATGTTGAAGCTGCCGTTGTCGGCGTCATTGGTGCCGTTGCCGCTGACCAGAGTGTAGGTATAGGTGCTCGGCCCGACATCGCTGCTGGAGAAGGTGCCGACCGTGGCGTTGGACCCGCCGCTCTGATTGACGCTGGTTGAACTCAGCGAGATGTTGGTCGGGGTGGTGTTGTCGGCCACCGTGATCGTGAAGGCCTTGTCGAAGGTGTGTCCGGCGGCGTCGGTGGTCCGGACATAGATGGCGTAGCTGCCGGCGGCGAGACTGGAGGCGTCGTTGGCGCGGAGCGAGCTGCCGCTGATGTTGAAGCTGCCGTTGTCGGCATCGTTGGTACCGTTACCGCTGACCAGGGTGTAGGTGAAGCTGTCGCCGGTGGTGGCGTCGGTACTGGACAGGGTGCCGACCACGGCATTGCTGCCGGCGCCCTGGTTGACCGAGCTGGCCGTGAGCGAGATATCGGTGGGCGAATAGGGATCGCTCACCGTGATGGTGAAGGCCTTGTCGAAACTGTGCCCGGCCCCATCGGTGGTGCGGATGTAGACGTGATAGCCGCCGGGGGTGAGATTGGCGGCGTTGTTGGCGCGCAGCGTGCCGCCACTGATGTTGAAGCTGCCGTTGTCGGCGTCATTCGTCCCGTTCCCGGCCACCAGCGTGTAGGTATAGGTGCTGGGGCCGACATCGGTGGCCGACAGCGTCCCGACCGTGCCGTTGACGCCGGCCCCCTGGCTGATCGTGGTCGAACTCAGGGCGACGTTGGTCGGGGTGGTGTCGTCGACCACGGTAACGGTGAAGGCCTTGTCGAAACTATGGCCGGCGGCATCGGTGGTGCGGACATAGATGGCGTAGTTGCCGGCGGCGAGGTTCGATGAATTGTTGGCCCGCAGCGTGCCGCCGCTGATGTTGAAGCTGCCGTTGTCGGCGTCGTTGGTGCCGTTGCCGCTGACCAGCGAATAGGTGTAGGTGCTCGGCCCGACATCGGTGCTGGAGAAGGTACCGACCGTGGCGTTGGTCCCACCGCTCTGATTGACGCTGGTCGAGGTCAGGGCGATGTTGGTCGGCGTGGTGTTGTCGGCCACCGTGATCGTGAATGCCTTGTCAAAAGTATTGCCGCTGGCATCGGTGGTGCGGATGTAGAGGTGATAGCTGCCGGCCGCGAGGTTCGAGGCGTTGTTGGCCCGCAGCGTGCTGCCGCTGATATTGAAGCTGCCGTTGTCGGCGTCATTGGTGCCGTTGCCGGCCACCAGCGTGTAGGTGAAGCTGTCGCCGGAAGTGGCGTCGGTGCTGGACAGGGTGCCGACCGTGGCGTTGGTGCCGCCGCTCTGGTTGACCGTGCTGGCCGAGAGAGAAATGTCGGTCGGCGAATAGGGATCGGTCACCGTGATGGTGAATGCCTTGTCGTAGGTATGGCCGGCGCTGTCGGTGGTGCGGATGTAGACGTGATAGCTGCCGATCCCCATTCCGGTGGAATCGTTGACCCGCAGCGTACTGCCGCTGATGTTGAAGCTGCCGTTGTTGGCATCGTTGGTGCCGTTGCCGGCGACCAGCGTGTAGGTGTAGGTGCTCGGCCCGACATCGGTGGAGGACAGCGTCCCGACGGTACCATTGCTGCCGGCGGCTTGGCTGATCGAGGTCGAACTCAGGGAGAGATTGGTCGGCGTGGTGTTGTCGACCACCGTAATGGTGAACGCCTTGTCGAAGCTGTGCCCGGCCCCGTCGGTGGTCCGGACATAGATGGCGTAACTGCCGGCCGCAAGGTTGGATGAATTGTTGGCGCGCAACGTGCCGCCGCTGATGTTGAAGCTGCCGTTGTCGGCATCATTCGTCCCGTTGCCGCTGACCAGAGTATAGGTGTAGGTGCTCGGCCCGACATCGGTGCTGGAAAAGGTGCCGACCGTGGCGTTCGTCCCGCCGCTCTGATTGACGCTGGTCGAGGTCAGGGCGATGTTGGTCGGGGTGGTGTTGTCGACCACCGTGATGGTGAAGGCCTTGTCGAAGGTATTGCTGCTGGCGTCGGTAGTGCGGATGTAGAGGTGGTAGCTGCCGGCCGAGAGACTGGAGGCGTCGTTGGCGCGCAGCGAGGCGCCGCTGATATTGAAGCTGCCGTTGTCGGCGTCATTGGTGCCATTGCCGGCCACCAGCGAGTAGGTGAAGGTGTCGCCGGAAGTGGCGTCGGTGCTGGACAGCGTCCCGACCACGGCATTGCTGCCGCCGCTCTGGTTGACCGTGCTGGCCGAGAGGGAAATGTTGGTCGGCGGATAGGGATCGGTCACCGAGATGGTGAAGGCCTTGTCATAGGAGTGCCCGGCGGCATCGGTAGTGCGGATGTAGACGTGATAGCTGCCGATCCCCATTCCGGTGGAATCGTTGACCC
>JBAWVF010000087.1:0-16122 GCA_037147415.1 Rhodospirillaceae bacterium
TCTCAAGTCCTGGGACAATACCGTGACTTGAAGGGGACAGAATATCTGAAGGAGACTTGTCGTGATTATCGTAGCCCAGACCATGGTCCTCACCTGCGCCGTCTGCGGTCTGCTGATGTTCATCTACATCAATTTGTTCTCGTACCGGCGACTGCGTCGGCAAGAACGGCAACTGGATCGGGCGGATGACCGCATCGACCGCGTACAAGCCGAGGCATCAACCGCAATGGTTGTCTCCGGCATGAATGGCGCTTTCGGACAGGAAGCTCTGTTTTACCTGTATCAAGAACAAGTTCGGCGCTTTATCGATGCCAAGATCGATATCATGCGCTCTTCGGCCGAGACCCAGAATCGTATTCTGCTGATGCAGGCCGAGGTCGTGCGCAACAGCAGTGCACAGCCTTCCGGGCCGATGCTGCTTGAAGCGTCGCCTTCCGGGGAAATGCTCCCGGCAACGATCCCGCAATCTTCGTCCCCGCGGCCCGAAATCATGATGCTTTCCGAGCAAATGCGGACCGCCCGTGCCGAGACCGACCGCCACCTTGCCGCCATTGACGAGCAAATGCGCAGCTTGCCCGGTCCCTCGATCGATCATTGGGTCGCCGCCCAAAACGAAGGCTATAGCCAGCGGCCGTGAATGACCGGCCAGGTTTTTACCGGCCGTGTTTCAAGTATAGTGTGGAAAGGCGGTGGATGGTTCTCCATCCTTCGCCTTTTTTTGTCCGGTCGGGGTGCTCAGACCACGGTCGGATGATCAACCAAGGCCAACATGGCCAGATCATCGGGCCGATTGCCGTAACCCCAACTCGGCCTGCGGCCACTATAGGCGGCAAGATAGGCCTGCACTTGCTCGGCTTTGGCAGCGCGCACACAGTTCTCGCCGGCCAACCGGCCGGTCACGACCCCGTCGCGAATTTCCATCGCCGTCGCCATGATGTCATGGACCGGCAGTCCCTCCAGCAGAATCCGCAGATAGATATCGAGTGCGCCGCTGGCAACAACAATACGACGGCCGGCGGCGGCATGGGCCTTTAGCACGTCAACTTGAGGCTCCAACCAGCGCAGACGCTCCTTCAGTCGGCGGGCTGCCGCCTCGATCTCCGCAATCGGCACCCCGGCCAGGGTCGACCGCAACAACAGTGCCTTAATCGAGCCCCGCAGATCGACCCCCGGCGGACGCCCGATCAGGTGCCCGACCAAAGCCCCGATCACCGCCGGCAATAAGACACACCCCAACCGGACCCTGCCCCCCAATTCAATCAGAAAAGCCGGTAAACTGTCGCCGGCAATCAACGTACCGTCGAAGTCGAACAGCGCTATTCCGGCACCGACCTCATTCTCCGCGTTCTCCGGTCGAGACTCGGTCCAGCGCCCGAACGGCTTCGACCGGGGATACAGGCCGCGGCCGAAATGTCTTCTGCTCATGACAGCCCCTGTTCCCGATCGGTGTGAATCAATGCGCGATGACGCAGCAAATGGTCGGCAAGCACACAGGCCATCATCGCCTCGCCCACCGGCACGGCGCGAATCCCGACGCACGGGTCATGGCGCCCCCTGGTCACGATCTCGGCATCCTTACCGTGAATATCGACGGTGCGGCGCGGAGTCAAAATCGAGCTGGTCGGCTTGACCGCAAATCGGGCCACGATCGGCTGACCGGTCGAGATTCCGCCCAGAATTCCGCCGGCGTGATTCGACAGAAAGCTTACCGAGTCGCCGGGGCCGGCGCGCATCTCATCGGCATTGTCCTCGCCCGAGAGCGCCGCGGCGGCAAAACCTTCCCCGATTTCAACGCCCTTGACCGCGTTGATGCTCATCAATGCCTTGGCCAGATCGGCATCGAGCTTGTCATAGACCGGGTCGCCCAGCCCGGCCGGCACTGATTCGGCTATCAGTTCGACCACCGCACCGATGCTCGAGCCGGACTTGCGCACCCCGTCGAGATAGTCGGTCCACAGCGGGACGCTGCCCGGATCCGGGCAGAAAAAAGGGTTACAGTCGATTGCCGCCGAGTCGCAACGGGTCGGATCGATTCGGTGCGGCCCGAGTTGAACCAGAGCACCGCTGATTCGTACCCCCCCCGGCACGAATCGCTCCAATACCTTGCGCGCCAGCGCGCCGGCCGCAACCCGGGCCGCGGTTTCCCGCGCCGAAGACCGCCCGCCACCGCGATAGTCACGGATGCCATACTTGATCCAATAGGTATAGTCGGCATGGCCCGGTCGAAATTTTTCAGCAATGTCGCCATAATCGCGCGACCGCTGATCCTCGTTCCTGATCAACAGCTGAATCGGCGTGCCGGTGGTTTTTCCTTCGAACACGCCCGACAGGATTTCGACCCGGTCCGGTTCCTGCCGCTGAGTCGTGAAGCGCGACTGCCCCGGCCGACGCTTATCGAGCCAAGGTTGGATATCGTCTTCACACAGGGGAATGCACGCCGGAATCCCGTCCACGACCACGCCGATCGCCGGGCCGTGGCTCTCGCCCCAAGTCGTGAAGCGGAACAGGGTTCCGAAGCTGTTGCCTGCCATACCGTCGCCCTAACCTGTAAATCCGAAGCGGTCGCGGTCGATCGGGATCGAGACCGCTTCGGCTCTCCATTTATTTGCCGCCGCCCAACGAGGACAGCAGTTCGGCGGTCTTGGCCGCATTGTCGACCGCGACCATGCCCACGGTATGGTAGCCGGCATCGACGTGATGAACCTCGCCGGTCACCCCGCTGCCCAGATTACTCAGCAGATAAAGCGCCGAGTTACCGACTTCGCGGATGGTGACATTGCGCTTCAGCGGGGCGTTGTACTCGTTCCACTTCAGAATATAACGGAAATCGCCGATGCCGCTAGCGGCCAGGGTCTTGATCGGACCGGCCGAGATCGCGTTGACCCGAATGCCCTGGTTGCCGAGATCGGCGGCCAGGTACCGAACGCTGGCTTCAAGCGCCGCCTTGGCCACACCCATTACATTATAATGCGGCATGACCCGCTCCGCCCCGTAATAAGACAGGGTCAGCAGACTGCCGCCCTCGCTCATCAACGGCACGGCGCGCTGAGCGACCGCGGTGAACGAATAACAAGAGATATCCAGCGTACGCAGGAAGTTGGCGCGTGTGGTATCCAGATAGCGACCGTCCAATTCGTTCTTGTCCGAAAAGGCAATCGCATGAACCACGAAATCGATCTTGCCCCAGGCGGCGCGAATCGCCTCAAAGGTGGCATCGATGCTCGCCTCGTCGGTCACATCGCAAGGCAGCACCAGGGTGGAGCCGATCGACTCGGCCAACGGCTTCACGCGCTTGGCCAGGGCATCACCCTGATAGGTAAAGGCGAGTTCGGCACCGTGCGCCGCCGCAGCGGTGGCGATACCCCAGGCGATGGAGCGGTCATTGGCCACTCCCATGATCAAGCCGCGTTTGCCCGCCATCAGCGGGGAAGAATTGGTCATCGAGACCTCGTCGCTAGCGAATGGTGATAAGGAACAATAGGAGGAGGAAGTAACCGGTTCCGTCCGGGGCGCCGCCATCCTACACCAAAGTGCTTAACGGTCAAACCGGGGCGGGAGGCCTCATATGCCGGATCCGGGACATATCATGCGAATTCATCTGAAATCCAAAGCTTGGCAGTGGTCCCGCGATACCTGTCGCGGACTGATCGATGCCGCTCAATTTTGCTATTATGCCGGGAAGAGGTTCTATTGGGATAACTATTTTAACACTGCGGCTGCGCTGGCATACACATCTCTGTTGGCGCTTGTGCCGTTCATGACCATTGTTTTCGCGATTTTTTCGGCTTTTCCTGCGTTCTCGCGGCTGCGCAGGCAGCTTCAAAGCATGCTGTTCAGTAATCTGGTGCCCGAGGTCGGCGCCGCGGTCAGTGAGTATCTGAACCGATTCATGGACAATGCCGGCCAGTCGACCGCCTTCGGCATCATCGGCTTGGCGTTTACCGCGGTGCTGTTGCTGGCCACGATCGAAACCGCGTTCGGCATGATCTGGCGAATCAACGAACCACGCCCCAGGGTCATGCGTTTTCTCAGCTTCTGGGCAATTCTGACGCTGGCCCCGCTCCTGTTCGGGGCCGGGCTGTCGCTGACCAGCATTCCCTTGCTGAGCGAGGCGGTGGATCGGTTTCATCAAGCAACCGCGCCGCTGGCTTCGTATGCCGTGCTGGTCCCGGTGATTCTGGAATTCGCCGGCTTCACCCTGCTTTACGTCATCGTGCCCAACCGATTGGTTACCTGGCCCGATGCCGGTTGGGGCGGCTTGGCCGCGACCATGCTGCTGGAGACCTCCAAGGCCGGTTTCGTTTGGTATATGCGCTCGTTTCCCGCCTACCAGACCATTTACGGCGCCCTGTCGACAGTGCCGATCTTCCTGCTGTGGCTTTATGTCGCGTGGTGCATCGTGCTGCTCGGCGCGGTGGTGACCGCCAGCCTGCCCGAGTGGCGGGCCGGCAAGCTGATCGCCCACGGCCCCGGCGAGTTGCTGCCGGCGCCCCGATTGGCGGTGGCGCTTGCAGTGCTGCACGAACTGATGCTGGCAAGCCGACTCGGTGGCGGCATGCGGCGGCGGGCCTTGATGGACCGGGTACCGGTGGTCCCTGTCGTCATCGAGGGTATTTTGGAACAACTGCGCGATGCCGACTGGGTCGACCGCACCACCCGCAACACCTGGGTGGTGACTCGGGATCTCGGCGAAGTCACGCTCTATGATCTTCAAGAGGCGATGGGAATCGGGATGCGCGGCTCGGTGCGCGACATTCCGACCCTCGAGTCGCCGTGGCGGGAGCGCTGCGCCGTACTGCTCGATCACGCCGACGCCGGCTATCGCGACATTCTGGGCATAGCCATCAAGGATTTGCTGTCGGATGCGCCGAAGCTGATCGCAATCTCCGGCCCCGACCAAGACCTGCCCGACGCCGAGGTGACCGACGCGGAATTAGCCGACAGCGCATGACTCCCGGGTGGAAAAAGAGGATAGTCGGCTTGCCCCGGCAAATGGTCGGGATTTTATGAAACCGCATGCCCCCGGAGCCTTAAGTCGTGAGTTGTCAACGATGCCAAAAACCCGAGCCGCTCTGCGTTTGCGCCGCGCTCGATCCGGTGGAGACGCGCACGACCGTGGTCATCCTCCAGCACCCGCGCGAGCAATCGGAAGATTTGGGGACCGGCCATCTGACCGCCTGCCGCCTGAGCAAAACGGTTCTGCGCATCGGTCTGTCCTGGCCGAGTCTCAAA
Organism: Rhodospirillaceae bacterium; assembly: GCA_037147415.1. GTDB lineage: Bacteria > Pseudomonadota > Alphaproteobacteria > Azospirillales > Azospirillaceae > BOG-933. The sequence continues at coordinate 5,233 of JBAWVF010000087.1, forward strand.
CCGATTCTGGGACGCGACGACATCGATATGAAACGCTGGGGCGTGCTTTACCTCGGCGCGGCCGGAGAAGCGCCCCGTCCCGAGGAGCCCGACTTGCTGGCGCTTGGCCGCAAGGGAGAAAGACTGCCCGACATCAACGCGATTTTGCGCCGGCTCGAGGGAATCATTTTACTCGACGGCACCTGGAGCCAGGCAAAAACCCTGTGGTGGCGCAATCCGTGGCTGCTTAAGGCCAACCGTCTGGTGCTCAATCCAAAAAGCCGGTCCCGTTACGGCAAGCTGCGCCGCGAGCCCCGCCGTGAAAGCTTGGCGGTGATCGAAGCCGCCGCCCTCACACTCGCCCGACTCGAACGCCGCCCCGAACTGGAAGACGTAATTCTGAAGCCGTTCGAACTGCTGGTCGAGAAGATAAAAGCCGCCTCGGCTCAGTGAGTGATCTGCTGGATAACCCGATCAAGCCGGACATCGACCTGTTCGATCCGGCCGATCGCCTTGTAGTGGTTGGTTGACGTAACCCGGCGCAACTCTTCAAGCCCGGACTGGACGGCTGCGAGATCGGCCCGCATTTCCTCCGTATCCACATGCGACTGCGCAGCCATAGCCGCCATTTCCACACGCAACTGCACAGCCATAGCCGCCATTTCCGCACGCAACTGCGCAGCCATAGCCGCCATTTCCGCACGCAACTGCGCAGCCATAGCCGCCATTTCCACACGCAACTGCGCGCCTTGCTCGGCAAGATCAGCCTTTGTGGCCAAAGTCGGCAAGATGGCATGAATGCCTTGCAGCAGCTTAATGATTTCGTCCTGTTTGTCACTCATCCGGGCAACCTCACTTTAGGGCACCAGGATAAGATCACTGCCGCAGAAAGTCCACCCTGCCGTTTATGCAACACAGTTGATCGCCGGCACATCGGAGAGCTTATCCCAAATACGTTCGAACTCGCGATGATACCGCGTAAAAAGGCGAAGTAATTCCGGATCGAAATGGGCGTGCGGGTCGATCCGCTCGTCCCCCGCCGTCATGATCTCGACCGAGCGCTCATGGCTGAAACCGGGTTTATAAGGACGATCACTGCGCAAAGCGTCGTAAACATCGGCAATCGCCACCAACCGCGCCGCGATCGGAATATCCCGGCCGCGTCGGCCGTCGGGATAGCCCGAGCCATCCCACTTCTCATGGTGATGGCGCGCAATCTCGGCAGCCATGGCCAGTCGCGGCGACACCGAAAGAATATCATAGCCATAGGTAACGTGCCGCTGCATCTCCACCAGTTCGGCGGCGTCAAGCCGCCCGCGCTTGTGAAGCACCGCCTTATCAACGCTCATCTTACCGACATCGTGAAGAGCGGCGAAGGACCCGATCCCCTCACAAAACGACTCGGGCATACCGGCCATCTCGGCAAGAAACCTGGAATAATCATTCACACGCAGAATATGGTTTCCGGTATCCGAATCATGAAGCTCGGCGGCGCGCGCCAACAATTCAACCGACTGCATGAAAGCCCGCTCGGTTTCAACTTGTAACCGTCCGACCTCGGCCTGCTCCGCCCGCAGTTCCAGATTGCTTTTCCGTAATTCCCGATTCTTGGCGGAGATCCGCTCCATGAACCACGCACGTTCAAGCGCCCGACCGACCACATGATTGACCGGCGCAATCATCCGTTCATGCTCACGCAGAAACGGCAAGACCGCTTGGCACGGGCCGGGCCGGCGGTTGATTAATTGAACCACGCCCGAGATCGAATTCCGAAAGCCCCCGAGGGCAAAACACAAGATCGAGCGGGTTCGATAGCCCGAAGCCAAATCATAGTCTTTATTGAAACGATAACAGCATTCTCGCGGAATTTCATAAGCGTCGTCGATGGTTACCGTCTGACCGGTGATGGCGACATAGCCCGCGATCGACGTCATATCGACCGGAACGCGGAAGCTTTCACCGGCAACCTTGATCGCATCATTCTGAACCGCCACCGCTTCCAGCCAGCGGTTTCGTTCCTGCCGACGAACGACAAAGATCGTACCGGCCTCGGCCCCGGTCAGAATCCGACACCGTTGCAGTACCCGGCGGCTGAGATCGCGCACCGATTGCTTCGGATATTCGTCAATAAAATCTAGAAACTGCTGAACAAGATCCACCACCTGCCATCCGACTATAATTACTTAATTATCATTTTCCTCCAAGACCACGGTCATACCTTCACGCGCGGCGAAGGTTCCGGGCAAAGCGGCACAGGCTTCAGCCTCGATACGCGCCATGGTCAGGTCGTCGTGATCCGGTTCATGATGAAACAGCACCAGCCGCCCGACTCCGGCCGCCCGTGCCAACCGGACCCCTTCCTGCCACGTCGAATGGCCCCAACCGACCCGGCTTAAATATTCGTCGTCGGTAAAAGTGCAATCGTAAAGCAGCAGATCAACCCCTTCGACCAATTCCAGGATGTTGTCGTCGAGGCGGCCCGGCACATGCTCGGTATCGGTGATATAGGCAACGGAACGACCGCCCCGGGCCAGACGATAACCGGTAGCCCCATCGGGATGATTGAGCGGCGTCGTCCGCACCGTGACGCCTTCATCCAGCGAAAAGCCCTCGCCGGGTGCAAAATCCTCGAACTCAAGCGAACAGCCCAAAGTCTGCAAGGGGATCGGGAATAGCGGCCCCTCCATCTGCCGGGCCAGCACCGAACGGATGTTGGTGGCGCCGTTCAGATGTCCGGCCAGCACGTTAAACTGGAAACCGGGCTGAAACGCCGGTCCGAAAAACGGAAAGCCGCTGATATGGTCAAGATGGGTATGGCTGAGCAACAGGGTCGCCCGCTTGGTTTGGTCCTCCAGCAGGCGCTTTCCAAGCAGACGCAGCCCGGTCCCGGCATCAAAGATGATGTGATGCGCGCCGGCTCTGACCTCGACGCAACTGGTGTTGCCGCCGAACTGCATATGCGAGGCCATCGGACACGGTATAGTGCCACGAACCCCCCAGAAGGTGACCGAAAACACCATGTGCCCGCTCAATAAATGCAATCCGATCCGAACCGACTTCTTCGGATACTATCACGGTTTTGCCGGAAAGCAGTGCTTAATACGTAGCCACGCCCGCCCGCGGCGCCGACACCGCACGAGACGCCTGTCCCGGCTTACTTGCCCCGGCCATTGCCGACCGGAGAGATGGCGCCGTTGCTGAACACCGAGACGGCATCGCACAGCTCGGGTAAAGCACGCTCGACCGCGGCTTCGCCCTCGACGATAACCTCCTCGGCACGATCGAATTCCAACAGGCCGATATGACCGAGCCGCGGCGTGATGTGGACATCGGGCGGCTCGCCGGCCAAGCGCGAGCGGGTGATCCGGTCGGTGATGATGCTGAAGGCCGACACCATCACGCCGAACATGCTCGGCCCTTCATAATCGCGGCGGAAAATGCGGCGCGTCAGCGCATTAAGCGCCGAAGGCGCCGGCACATAGGATGGAGCGGGCTGCTCCAACAGCGAAATCAGGTCGAAACCGGCGGCGGTGGCGATCTGAGCCCCCGGTTTGCGCGCTTTGCCGATCAAATCGGCCGACAGATTGACCGCAATCACCAGTTGGCAGCCGAGCGCCCGACACACCGACACCGGCACCGGATTGACCAGCGCGCCATCCACCAGCCATTTGCCGTCCATATTGACCGGCGGGAACACGCCCGGCAAAGAAAACGAGGCGCGCATGCTTTCGGCCAGCGGGCCTTCCCGCAACCAAACCTCGTGTCCGGTCGCCAGATCCGTCGCAACCGCGACGAACGGAGCCCGCAACGACTCAATCGTGGTATCCCCGATATGGCGGCGCAGCTCGGTAACCAGATGCGTGCCGCCGATCAGTCCGCCGCTGCTCAAACGCAAATCCAAATAGCCGGCGATCCGCAGCCGGGTCAGGCTGCGCGCCCAGGTCTCCAAAGCCGACAGTTTTCCGGCCAGATAAAGCCCGCCGACCAGCGCACCGACCGAGGAACCGGCGATGACATCGGGCTCGATGCCGTAGCGCCTCAACGCACGCAAGGCGCCGATATGAGCCCAGCCGCGAGCGACTCCGCCCCCCAGCGCCAAGCCAATGCGCGGCCTTTTGCGCGCGCCACCGCCCTCGCTCGCAACCATGGTTGACCTCGACGCATACCGTTAAACCGTTACAGGTTATCTTAGCCGCGCACCCTTAATCAATTGATAAAGACAGCAAAGATTAGCACGTATTTGTTGCAGCGCAGCGTAAACGACTTGCACCGCAAAATTCATCCACCGCCGGGAATCGACGATATTTCAGGGACTACTGGGAAGCCGCATTTTTTCATGGTATCGAACGGTGCTCCGGCTTTGTCCGATCTCAAACTCGACTGTCCCCGCCTTGACCGCCAAGCCGCTTCCCCGCAACGCCGACGGCTACGCCGCCAGTTGGCCGCTGATTCGCCGCCTGTTTCGTAATTATCTGTGGCCTCACCGGGGACCGCTGACTCTGGCGCTTTTTTTCATGGGGATCAACGCCGCCACCACCGGCGCCATGGCACGGCTGATGGAGCCGATCATGGACGACGTGTTTTCTCGGCACGAGCGCACCATGGTGATCCCGATTGCGGGCGCAGTACTGGTGGCCTTCGTCGTCCGTGGATTTTCCGATTATTTTCACTCGGTAATAATGAACCGGATCGGTCAGCATGTCGTTGCCGATGTTCAAAAGCAATTATACGGGCATTTGCTGAATGCCGATCTGGCATTCTTTCATGCAACCGCGTCCGGCCATTTAATTTCGCGCCTGATCAATGATGTCACCATGATGCGCAGCGCGATGGCCGAATGCGTGACCAGCATCGGCAAAAGCTCGCTGACTTTGGTCTTTCTGGTCGGCGTGATGTTCTACAATGATTGGATGCTGGCTGCCGGCGCCTTCGTCGTGTTTCCGCTCGCCGCTGCTTTTATTGCGCGCATGGGCAAGCGGATGCGTCACGTTACCACCAGCACTCAACAGGAACTCGGCTCTTTTGCGACCGTGCTCAACCAGACCTTTCAGGGCGTCCGCCATGTCAAGGCCTATGGCATGGAGGATTTTGAACGCGGCCGGGTCGGCGCGATCATTGACCGGTTGTGCCAACTCGTCTGCAAGGCGTTCCGAGTCTCGGCGATGACCACCCCGGTCACCGAGGTTTTAAGCGGCTGCGCCATCGTCTCGGTCATTGTGTACGGCGGTTTGCGCGTGATCGACGGCGGCAGCACCGTGGGCGCGCTGATGTCGTTCATCGCGGCCTTTCTGCTGGCTTACGAGCCGATGAAGCGCCTGTCGAAAATCAATGCTCAGCTTCAGGCGGGCCTGGCCGCAACCGAGCGCGTGTTCGAGTTGCTGGATACCCGGGCCACCGTGGTTGACCGGCCGCAGGCCCGGCCGCTGACGACCGAGGATTTTTCCATCCGCTTCGAGGATGTTTATTTCTCGTATAGCGACAACGCCCCGGCGCTGAACGGCGTCACCCTGGAGGTGCCGCACGGGCAGACGGTTGCGCTGGTCGGGCCTTCGGGCGCCGGCAAGTCGACGGTACTCAACCTGATTCCCCGCTTCTACGATATCAGCGCCGGCGCGGTGACCATCGGCGGCGAGGATGTGCGCGACCTGACCCTGACCTCGCTGCGCAGCCGAATCGCCCTGGTCAGTCAGGAAGTGGCTCTCTTCGACCAATCGATTCGCGACAACATCGCCTATAGCCGGCCCGACGCCACCGACGACGAGATTGTCACGGCGGCCAAATCGGCGGCGGCACACGATTTCATCCTGTCTCTGCCCGAAGGGTATCAGACCCTGGTCGGCGAACACGGGGTCAAACTGTCGGGCGGACAGCGCCAACGGATCGCGATTGCCCGCGCCATGCTGCGCGATGCCCCGATTCTGTTGCTTGATGAGGCGACCTCGTCGCTCGACACCGAGTCGGAACGCGCGGTGCAAGAGGCGCTGCGTACGCTTCAGCGCGGCCGGACTACCCTGGTCATCGCTCACCGCCTGTCAACGGTGGTCGACGCCGACCGGATCTATGTGCTTCAGCAGGGGCGCGCCATCGAATCGGGAAGCCACGGGGACTTGATCCGGCAACCCGGCCTGTATGCCCGACTCTATGGCTTACAGGCCTGTACCATCCCGGAACCGGTCTAATCGGTTTAAGACTTACATGACGGGAAGTGACGCGGTCGGGGCCTGAAGCAACAGCTCCGACATATTGAGATTCATGGCGACCAACCGACCCATCAGCGCGTCATCGGTCTCGCGCAGCAAAAGTTGCGCCGCCTTGATCATGAACTCACTGGCCTGCACCAAGAACCCCTTGGTTTCGGAGGCAACCTCGCCCTCCGCATTGAGCAGGACATTCTTAAAATAGAGCCACAACGCGACGTTATCGTCGAGCACACGCGCCAACAGCTCCTTATCATTCGGATGTTGCTTGGCGGTATCGATTCTCACTGCCGCTTCTAGAAACGGAAAGGCAATCTGTTCTTGCGGAGAAAGGTCTTCGGACATGATGCTCTCCCGTTTCAAGCTGCCCGGCCGTGACAGAACGATCATAACAGAACGATTATGACAGACCGGCCCTTATCTTGCATAGCATAAGCCTGCGGGATGAAAAGATCAAGCCCCGGTCAAACCGCCGACAAAACCGGATATTCGGTGAATTCCCGGAATCGGGTCATAAAACGGATCACAAACTGGAGCGCAACGATTTGGTGTCCCCGGAACTTGGTGTCACCGACTGCGCTCACGACAGCAGATTTATAAACCATGCCATCGGATCCGGCAGGCTAAGCCCGAGCCAATAATAGGCGCTATCCGCCCAAAGCTTATACGCAATAACATACCCGACCGCGAACATCGTAAATACCCGCAGCGTAAGACGAAGTTCGTCCATCTATTCCTCCCTTATGAAGGGCCGTACGGGCCGGCATTGAATGATGGAGATAGATTAGCGCGACCGACCACGGCAGTCTGTGACCGAGACCACAGCCGGACCGACAAATTCGACGGCCGCGCCGCCGGGCTGGCACCGCGGGCCGGGGAATGGTAGCGTGCGGGCATATTTCCCCTTGTCGGGTTTCGCGCCCGACCCCTTGTCAGGATCCGAACGCCGCATGTCCGCCGCCATCGAACCCGCCGTCACTCCCGCACTTGGTGCCGAGCACGGGCTGAAGCCCGACGAATACCGGCGCATGCTCGACATCATCGGGCGCACCCCCAGCTTTACCGAGCTGGGCATCGTCTCGGTGATGTGGTCGGAGCATTGCTCGTACAAATCCTCGAAGCTCTGGCTGAAGACACTGCCGACCACGGGGCCGCGGGTGATTTGCGGCCCGGGCGAGAATGCCGGCGTGGTCGATATCGGCGACGGGTTGGCGGTGATCTTCAAGATGGAGAGCCACAACCACCCCTCCTTCATCGAGCCCTATCAGGGCGCCGCGACCGGAGTCGGCGGGATTCTGCGCGACGTCTTCACCATGGGCGCGCGCCCGGTCGCTAACCTCAACGCCCTGCGCTTCGGCGCGCCCGATCACCCCAAGACCCGGCATCTGGTCTCGGGCGTGGTCGCCGGCATCGGCGGCTACGGCAATTGCGTCGGCGTCCCCACCGTCGGCGGCGAAACCGATTTCCACGCCGCCTATAACGGCAACATCCTGGTCAACGCGATGACGGTCGGGGTGGCTCCGGCCGACCGGATTTTTTATTCGGCCGCGGCGGGTGTCGGCAACCCGGTGGTCTATGTCGGCTCCAAGACCGGGCGCGACGGCATCCACGGCGCCACCATGGCCTCCGCTGAATTCTCCGAGGATAGCGAGGAAAAGCGCCCGACCGTGCAGGTCGGCGACCCCTTCACCGAAAAGCTGCTGATCGAAGCCTGCCTCGAGCTGATGGCAACCGATGCCATCGTCGCGATTCAGGACATGGGCGCGGCCGGTCTGACCTCGTCTTCGGTCGAGATGGCGGGCAAGGGCGGGCTGGGCATCGAGTTGGACCTCGACGCGGTACCGGCGCGTGAAACCGGAATGACGCCCTACGAAATCATGCTCTCGGAAAGCCAGGAGCGCATGCTGATGGTGCTGAAGCCCGGCCGCGAGGACGTGGCCCGCGCCATCTTCGACAAATGGGAGCTGGACTTCGCCATCATCGGCCGGCTGACCGACAACGGCCGGCTGGTGCTGAAGAAAGAGGGCCGGACTTGGTGCGATCTGGTGATCGCGCCGCTGGTGACCAATGCCCCCGAATATGACCGGCCCTGGATTCCGACCCCGCCCCGTGCCGAGATCGAGCCCTCTGCGGTGTCGTTGCCCGGCACGGTTGAATCGGTGTTGTTGCGCCTGTTGGCCTGTCCCGATCTGGCCTCCAAGCGCTGGATTTGGGAGCAATACGACAGTCAGGTCGGCGGTGATACCATCTATAAGTCCGGACAGGCCGATGCCGGATTAGTGCGCGTCCATGGCACGAACAAGGCGCTGGCAGTGACCACCGACTGCACCCCGCGCTATTGTCTGGCCGACCCCGAGCGGGGCGGGGCTCAGGCGGTGGCCGAAGCGTGGCGAAATCTGACCGCAGTTGGCGCGCTGCCGTTGGCGGTGACCGATAACCTCAATTTCGGCAATCCCGAAAAGCCGGCGATCATGGGGCAGCTGGTCGGCTGCATCAAGGGCATGGCCGAAGCCTGCCGGGTGCTCGACTTCCCGGTGGTTTCGGGCAATGTCAGCCTCTACAACGAAACCAGCGGCGAAGCGATTCTGCCGACTCCGACCATCGGCGCGGTCGGGCTGTTGGAAGACTCGTCAAAGCGGGTCGGGCTCGGTTTCACCCGGGCCGGCGACTCGATTATCCTGCTGGGTGAGACTCGCGGTCACCTCGGCCAGTCGCTTTATTTGCGCGAAATCCACGGCCGCGAGGATGGCCCGCCGCCCCCGGTCGATCCGGCGCTCGAACGTCGCACCGGCGATCCGGTGCGCGGGATGATTCACGATGGTCTAATCAGCGCGTGCCACGACCTTGCCGATGGCGGGCTGGCGGTCGCCTTGGTCGAAATGGCGCTGGCCGGCAACATCGGCGCAACCGTCACTGCAACCGGGGACGCCGGCTTCTGGTTCGGCGAGGATCAGGCGCGCTATCTGGTGACCACGGCCGATCCGGCTCCGGTGCTGGCCCGGGCTACCGCCGCCGGCGTACCTGTCCGGGTGCTCGGCACCACCGGAGGCAATGCCCTGAGTCTCGGCACCGGAAAAGCCGTTTCGCTGGCGGAGTTGCGCACGACGAACGAATCCTGGCTGCCCCGGCTGATGGCGGCGGAGGAATAACCTTAGGGTTCGGTTGATATCGACCGAGCAGTTCAGGCATAATCGGTAACCGTGTCCGCTTTTGCCCCCCCTTCCCGGGAGACCCTGGCCCATGTTGATTGAACAAAAGTCGAATATCATGCCCCGTCTTTACCGAAGCGCCGCCGTGCTGGCCGTCTGCCTGCTCGGAACCGTTGCCACACCCGCTTTTGCCCAAACCGCTGCTCCCCCCGCAGCCGCAAAGCCGTCCGCCGTCGCCGTGCCCGCCACCGCCGTGCCGGAGGTCGCCCCGGCCTGCGCCGCCGACGCCAAGAAGTTTTGCGCGGGGGTTCATCCCGGCGCAGGTAAGATCACCGAGTGCCTGAAAAAGAACCTGGAGACCCTGGCGCCCGACTGCAAAGTCACGGTGGCCGAGGGCCGTCCGACCGTGCCGCCCTCGCCCTGCAAAGGGGACATCGAGCGGCTGTGCCCGACGGTTGAACCCGGATTGGGCCGCATCGGCGAATGCCTGCGCAAAAACTCGACCCTGCTGACGGCACAATGCCGGACCTATCAGATTCGGATCAAGGACTGACAGGAATAAGAGGCGCGGCGCCAACCCCGACTGCGCCTCTTATTGTATTGCCTCACGCCCCGAACATCACGATGAAGCCGATCCCCGCAATTATGCAGTAAATGCCGAACGGGTTCAGCGCCTTCATCTCGTGCGTCTTGAAGTAATGCATCAAAAAGGCGACGCTGGCATAGGCGGTGATGCCGGCGACAACACCGGCGATCAGCGATGTCACGGTGATTCCGCCGGAGCCGGCATGATGCAGCATCTTGGGAATTTCCAGCACCGAGGCACCGATGATAATCGGTGTCGCCATCAGGAACGAGAACCGCGCCGAGTCCTCGTGGCGCAAGCCGCAGAGCAGACCGCCGACCATGGTCGCGCCCGAGCGTGAAATGCCGGGAAACAAGGCGGTGCATTGCCAGCCGCCGATCAGCAGCGCGTCAAGCATGCCAAGCTCGGCCATGCCGAGCGTCCCGGCGGTTCGGCGCAGCCGCTCGCCCGCCAACAACAGCACGCCGTTGAGAGTCAGGAAGATCGCGGCGATCACCGGGGCCGCAAACAATTCACGCAAGGCCTTGTTGAAGGCAAAGCCGAGAATCACCGCGGGAATCGTCGCCACCACCAGCAGCATCAACAGCCGCAGATCGGCCGCCCGCTTTTCGGGCACCCCGCGATTCAGCAACGCCAACACCAAATCGATCCAATCCTGCCGAAAATAGACCAGCAGCGCGATCGCGGTACCAAGATGCAGCACGACCAGAAATGGCAGAAAGGTCGGAGAATGCTGGTCGATCGCCCAACCGAGCACCGGCGGCAGCAAGACGGCATGGCCGAGACTGCTCACCGGGAACAGCTCGGTTACACCTTGGAACACGGCGATGACGATCGCCTGAAAAGTCGTCATGTCGAGGCCTTCCGATAAAAAGGATGGAACAGTGTTATACCAATGGCCTTTAATGCTGACACATCAAAGGCCCCCTCAAACGGCGGGCGCCCGCTCACGCGGGCTTGCCGCAGCAGCCATGAGGCG
>JBAWVF010000088.1:0-15963 GCA_037147415.1 Rhodospirillaceae bacterium
ACCGATAAGCGGCCAAACACGCCGTCGCGCGGACCACTCGCGCCCCCTTTGCGGCAAGGAGCGTTACGACCATGATGAAAGTCATCCGCGCCAAGCTGCATGGCCTTCGCGTGACCAATGCCGATCTCAACTATCACGGCTCGATTACGCTCGATCCCGAACAATGCGGGTTGGCCGGGATTTACCCGCTTGAATTCGTTGAAATATGGAATAAAAGCTCAGGTGCACGGATCAGCACCTATGTCATTTTCGGAAAAGCGGGTAGTCGCTGCTGCATCCTCAATGGTGCTGCTGCCCGAACCTGCCAGATCGGCGATGAATTGATCATTGCAGCCGCCGATTACGTACAGCCTGCGGCGCTTTATGACTTGAAGCCGCGTATTCTGACCTTCCTGCCCGATAATCAGGTCGATCAGGTGCTCTATTACGATGTCTTTGCCTCGGAACAGCGGCCGTTCGATTTCCGAATCGTCGACACCGATCTCCAGACCGCAGCCGGCTGCCATACTTGGCCCAATGTCAATGTGGCGGCGATTCGTGAAGAGCTGAAGACCAAAGGATGGTCGGTTGCCGAGATCGACACTTTTGTCAGCCAGCATCTGTCTTTGTGACGGGGGCGTTTCCGGCTGAATTCGGCGTCAATGCCCGCTGGCGTACCGAATCAGCACGAAGGAGGCGCCGAACAGGGAAATGATCATCGTGGCAAAGGTCCAGATGGTCGGGATGCGGGCGGATATCTCGGTCAGCCGGCCCTTTTGCTCGGCGATATCCTCGCCCTGTTTGCGCTGGATCGCGGAGATGTCGTTGAGGCGGGCTTTTATGTCAGTGATATCCTCGCCCTGCTGCCGCTGGATATCGCCCTGCTGCCGCTGGATATCGGCCAGCCGACGCTGTTCAGCATCGATTCTGGTGAGCAAAGGCTCCAGCCGTCGCAGAATATCGACGGCTTCGTCCGTGTGGTCGGTGCCCGCTGAGGGCCTGCGTGCAGGTGCTGCCATGGCGTGATGATACCTCACTTGAGATTCATTTGCGAGTCCGGCGTAAACGGCCTTCAGGCGAGTCGGGTCCAACCATCGTGGCCCAGCGTTTCCAGCGGGCGGAAGCGGCCTTTGTAGGCCATCTTCCGGCTGCCTTCGATCCAGTAGCCAAGATAAAGGTGCGGATAGCCTTGTTGCCGGCAGTGCTCGATCAGCTTTAGAACCAGAAAGGTGCCGAGGCTGCGCCGCGGGTCGTCCGTTTCAAAAAAACTGTAAACCGCGGAAAAACCGTCGGCCAGTCGGTCGCTGAGCATGCAGGCGACCAAGCGCCCGTCCGGGGTGCGGGCCTCGAACAGGCAGGTATCCGAGCGGCCTTCGTCAACCATGGCCGTGAAGTCGAACTGGCCCATACGCGCCATGTCGCTGTCGGCGTGGCGTACCCGTTGATAAGCGATGAACAGGCGAAATTGTTCGCCGGTCGCGCTGGCGGGAACTTCACTGACGGTCAGATCGGCGTTTCTGTTGAGGACACGGCGCATCGTGCGGTCGGGTATAAAAAGCCCGACTGGAATCCGCACCGGCATGCAGGCCGAGCAGGCCGGGCAGACCGGCCGGTAAACGATATCATGGCTGCGTCGAAAGCCGGCCCTGGACAGGGTCGAGTTGACCTCGGCCGCATTATCGCCGGTCAGGCGGGTAAACAGCTTACGCTCTACCCGCCCCGGCAAATAGGGGCACGGCATCGGACCGGACCGGAAAAATTGCTGTAATGGACGCTGGCGCGGCGGAATAACCGACATCAGGCCTCCTGTTGTTGGCTCACCTCCGATGGTTGGCGGCCAAAGAACGAACGGGACAATTCCGATGTAAAATCAGATAGGCGTAGTTGCAACCAGTCAAGATGTCCGTGCAAGCCGTCCCGGATGACGCGCTCAATCGCGCGTGTGGCCAGGGCGGACTGGATTTCGTCGATCCGCTCCAGCGCCTTGTTCCCGCCGTTGAGTTTGTACCGGGATTTAAGCCGGGTCAAGAGCAGGTTGATTTCTCTGACGCATAGGGTAACCGAACGGGGAAAGCTCTCATTATAAAGGATGAACACCGCAATATCCGCGGGAGTCATGCCATGCGGGTAAACCCGCCGAAAAGCGTGATAGCCGGCGACCGAGCGCAGAACCGCGTGCCAATGGACAAAGTCGTGGCGGGCCGGATCGATAGCGTCGGCGGAAGGGCCGGGGGCATGGAAGCCGATGTCAAGCAGGCGGGTGGTTTGGTCGGCGCGCTCGACATTTTTGCCAAGCAAGTAAAAGTACCAGCCTTCGTCCCGATAGAACGTGCCTTCGGTGATACCGCTGTGGGTTTGGCACGATTCCTTGATCATGCTGCACAGTCGGGTCAAAGCGGGCAGGGCGATATCTTCGGGGGTCAGGGATAGCAGACGATTATGGAAGACGTTGATGTGTGTCCACATCTCGGTACTGATCCAGGGCCGCAGGCAGCGGGCATTTTCCCGGGCCGCACGGATTCCCGAAACGATCGAGGTCGGATTACTGTCGTCGAGAATGTAAAAGTAGACGACATTTTCAGCGCTTGCGGTCGGGTAACGATCGAAAAACCCTTTTTCGTCGCCGTTGAGCCGGATGATGGAGCGCCAATTCTTGGAGCCGTGGTGATCGTGGCCGTAGGTTTCGTGGACGTCGAGGATGCGCGCCAGATTTTCCGTGCGCTCCATGTAGCGCGCCATCCAGAAAATGTCTTCGGCGTAGCGGGCAAGCAGGTTGTTCACGGCGTTAATCCTCCAGAACCCAGGTATCCTTGGAACCGCCGCCTTGCGACGAATTGACGATGAAAGTGCCTTTGCGCATGGCGACGCGGGTCAGGCCGCCGGGCAGCACCCAGGTATTGCGCCCGGTCACCACGAACGGCCTCAGATCGACATGGCGTGGCTCGACCCCGTCCTCGGTCAGAGTCGGGCAAACCGACAGCGGCACCATCGGCTGGCTGATATAGTTGGCGGGATCGGCAAGCAACTTGGTCCGGCAGTCCGCCAGTTCTTTTTTACTTGCCAACGGCCCGAGCGTGATGCCATAGCCGCCGGCCTCGCCCACCGGCTTGACCACCAGCTCGGCCAGATGGTCGAGAGTATAGCGCAGTGCTTCGGGCTCGCGGCAGATGTTGGTCGGCACGTTGGGCAGGATCGCGTCCTCGCCGAGATAGTATTTGATCATGCGCGGCACGTAGCAATAGACCGCCTTATCGTCGGCAACCCCGGTGCCGATTGCATTCGCCAGCCCGACATTGCCTTTGCGATAGGCTTCGAGGATGCCGGGGACGCCGAGCAGGCTGGTGGAATCGAAGGCGAGCGGATCAAGGAAATCGTCGCCGATCCGCCGGTAGATCGAGTCGACCCGGGCCAGGCCGTTGGTGGTTTTCATGTAAACCCGGTCGTTGCTGACCACCAGATCGCGGCCTTCGACCAGCGGCACCCCCATTTCACGGGCGAGGAAGATGTGCTCGAAGTAAGCCGAGTTGTAGGAACCCGGCGAGAGCAGCACGACGCGCGGGTCGGTGGCGTCGGGCGGAGCGATTTCCGACACGGCCTGCAACAGTTTTTGGCCGTAATTATCGACCGGACGGATGGCCAGGTTCTGCATCAGGTCCGGAAACACCCGCTGCATCATGTGGCGGTTTTCCACCACGTAGGACACGCCCGAAGGAACGCGGCCGTTATCTTCCAGAACCCGGAACACACCCTCGCCGTCACGCACGAGGTCGACGCCGAGAATGTGGATATAGGTGTCGAACGGGACCTTCAGCCCGACCATCTGAGGCCGGTAGTTGGAATTGCCCAGCACCAGCTCCGCGGGAATGATGCCGTCGCGGATGATTTTCTGTTCGTGATAGATATCACACAGAAACATATTGAGTGCGGTGACCCGTTGGATTACGCCCGCTTCCAGATGGGCCCATTCCGTGGATGAAAGCACGCGGGGAATGACGTCGAACGGCAAAATCCGGTCAATCGCCGCCTGTTCGGAATAAATCAGAAAGGTAATGCCGAGATTGTAAAGCTCGCGCGCGGCATTTTCGGAGCGCAGATGGATGTCTTCGAACGCCAGCGCGGCAAGTCTCTCTCTGATCAGGGCGTTATGAGGTGCCGGGCTGGCCCGGGAACCGAACAACTCGTCAAAGAAGCCGCCTTGATCGTACCGGGACAACAAGTCGGTCGGGTGGGGGGCGGATGCTGTCACGAACGCTACCTCTCCAGAAAGGGGGCGCCGCGGGTGCACCGCGGTATGTGCATTAGAGAATGTTTATGAACGCACTGCAAGCCCCGGATTGCAGGAATTTAGAACGAGGTGCCTTTTCTGAAAAACCTTGGCTGTCGGCACATCAAACGCGCCTCATTCGGTTCAGCGTACGGTGGGGGCGGGCGCCGGTTTGGCATCACGGAGCAGAACGATGCTGATGCGTCGGTTCCGGGGTGATGCGGGGTCATTCGGGACCAGAAGTTCCCGATCGGCGCGGCCGATGACCGTAAGAATTCTCGAGTCGTCAATGCCGGCGGCAACCAGGGCGCGCCGGCTGGCATTGGCGCGTTCGGTTGATAAATCCCAATTGTCACGCCCGCCGCCGCCACGGCCGAAGGGCTTGTTGTCGGTATGGCCGCTGACGGAAAGCTTGTTGGGCAGCTTGCCGATCGCCTTGGCCAGCAGCGCCATCAGATCATTCGCCTGGGGCGTCATCTGGTTACTGCCGGCGGCGAACATGGTGGTTTGTTCCTGGTCGACGATCTGGATGCGCAGCCCGTCGGGCGTGGTATCGATCAGCAGACTCTTGGCAAGTTCCTTCAGCTCCGGAATCGATTGGATGGCTTGGCGAATATCGTTGGCGGCTTCCTGGAATTGCTTGCCTTCCTCCATGCGTTTTTGCGCCTGGTCGGCGGCGTCGAGAACGCGATTGACGAAATCGGACAGGGCTTCGCCCGGGTGCTGCCCGGGAAGGTTCATATCCTTGGCCGCTTGATCCATTCGCCGCTGATAGGTCGCGCGGTTTTCATCATTGCGCTGGCGCAGGTACGAGGGCGAGGAATCATACAAGCGGCGAAGAAAATCCTCCAGCCGTTCGGGAATTGCTTTGCCGGGCAGGCCGAGTCGCTCGGCCGCTTTGTTCAAACGCTCGGCATATTGCTTATCGCTTTCGCCGGCCTTTCGGCTCAGGTCGGATTCACCTGCCGTCTTTTTGCCCGGACCGGAGGATTGGCCCGGAGCCGAGCTGCTTTCGGCGGCTTCGACCGCGGCTTCCGATTCTTCACTGGCAAAGCCGGGAGGGCCGACGCCCGGGACATCGACCGTCAGGGGCGAGGTCGGATTAACCAAAGCCCCCTTGACGGTCAGCGACTGGCCGCCGAGCACGCCGCCGCTGCCGCTGCTTTCGCGCGATACACTGGCCGGCGCGAAGTAATCGGACAGGCCGCGCTTTTGATCGCTGGTCACCACGTTCAACAGCCAAAGCAGCAGAAAGAACGCCATCATCGCGGTCACGAAGTCGGCATAAGCCAGCTTCCAGGCGCCGCCATGAGGGGCTGCATGGCCCCCCTTGACCTTTTTGATAATAATAGGCCGTTCGTCTTTACCGCCCTTGGCCACCGTCTGGTCTCCCGTCAGGCCGGCGGCAGCGCCGCCGTAGCCTCTTCAACTTCGGTAAAGCTCGGCCGTAATTCAGACGGTAAGACTTTCCGCGCGTATTCGATCGAAATCGCCGGTGCGTATCCGCCCAGATGCGCCACCAGTCCCGCCTTTATACATTGAAAATACTTGCCCTCGCTGGCGAAAATCGCCCGCATGCCGGCGGCCATCGGGCCGATAAAGCCATAAGTCGCGAACACGCCGAAAAAGGTACCGACCAGCGCGCCGCCGATCAGATGGCCCAATACTTCAGGCGGTTCGGTGATCGCACCCATGGTATGAATAACGCCCAGCACCGCGGCGACAATTCCAAGCGCGGGAATACTATCGCCAAGATTCGATACTGCGTCAGCGACCCGTAATTGTTCATAATGATGGGTTTCCAGCTCCTGGTCAAGCAGGTCACCCAGTTCATGCGGATTATCCGACCCTAACGACATTAAACGTAAATAATCGCATAAGAACACGACTGCGTGATGATCGGAATAAAACTTAGGAAATTGCTGAAACAGCGGGCTCTCTTCTGGTTTTTCAATATGCTGTTCAAGCGCAAGCAAGCCTTTTGTTTTAGCAATCTTGAAGACTTGAAAAAGTAAGGTTAGTAACTCTAAATAATGTTCTTTCCCGTATTTCGGCCCTTTCATGAGGTGGCCGATTTCTTTGCCGGTCAATCCTATGATCACTTTGGTATTCGCGGTGATAAAACCACCAATGCCGGCTCCCAGAATGATCAGGAATTCAAACGGTTGCCACAACACGGCGACATGGCCATTATTGAGAACATAGCCTCCGAAAACGGAGAAGATAACGATGCCTGAGCCGGCAATGAGAAGCATGATGCACCCGGTTACCTGATGGTCGTAGTGATATCAGACGATTGACGCCCGCACGGGCAAGGCGGTCACTTCGGGCTTGCACTTACGGGTTCGGCGGGCTATGCCGCCTTGTCCACCGACCTGTCATTGTGAGAGTGTGTCGTCGCCATGGCCTTTGATGTCAAGAGCTTTCGCCGCGCGCTCGGTTGCTTCGCCACGGGCATCACCGTGGTTACCGCGGCGGGGCCGGAGGGGGCGGGCGATATCGGGATAACGGTTAACTCCTTTACTTCGCTATCGTTGGACCCGCCGCTGATCCTGTTTTGCCTGGGCCGATCGTCGCGGCATCTGGGGTGCTTCGAGTCGGGCCGCGAGTTCGTGGTTAATATGCTGAGCCGGGGTCAGGAAGCGGTGTCATCGCGGTTTGCGGTCTCGTCCACGCAAAGAGAGTGGGCGGGGGTACCGGTGCGGCGAACCGAATCGGGGACTCCGATGGTGGGCGATTGCCTTGCCTGGCTGCGCTGCCGCGTGTCGGCCATCCACGAAGGTGGCGATCATCTTATTCTGGTCGGAGCGGTTGAGGCGGTGGAGATGGCGGACCGGGGCGAGCCGTTGCTGTATTTCCGCGGGCGCTATGAAAACTTGGCCCGGTCGTTTGAGCCGGCGGTGTGCTGAACGCGCGGCGGCGCCGTCATGTCGATGCCTCCGGTTCCGGTTCAATTATTGATTCAGGTGGCTGGCTTACTTTCAGCCACGGGACTTGCCGCAGTTTTTCCGCTTAATAAACCGGACGGGCTCGTTATTGCCGCCGGTTTGTGTGCGGCCGGCTTGGCGTGGCTGACGCGGCAACCGATCTGGTGGCGCTTTATTCATGCCGGTTTCTTGCCGCTGGCTCTGGTGGTCGGCCGGCTCGGTATTGCGCCCGGCTGGTTTCTGGCGGCGTTCATCGGGTTGCTTCTGGTTTACCGGGGGGCGATTACCGGGCGGGTGCCGCTTTACTTGTCGAATGCCCGCACGGCGGTGCGTCTCGCCGGTTTGGCCGAAGAACGACGGGTCGGGCATCTGATTGATCTCGGGGCCGGCATCGGCAGTATTACGTTCCGGGTGGCTCGGATCAGACCGGACATGGCGGTGACCGGCGTTGAAAGCGCGCCGCTGACATGGTTGGTCGGGGCGGTGATCCGGCGCGTGCGCGGACCTGCGGCTGTCGATTGGCAATACGGCAATATGTGGCAGGTTGATCTGAGCGGCTTCGATATGGTGTACGCCTTTCTGTCGCCCGAACCGATGCCGGCGCTGTGGGCAAAGGCATGTGCGGAGATGAAAGCGGGCTCGATCCTGGTCAGCAACAGTTTTCCGGTTCCCGAAGTGACACCGTCCGCGGTGATCGACGTCGATGACGGTCGGGCGACCAGACTTTATTGTTATGCTCCGGGGCTGTGTTGACCCAGTTGGGCCAGGCCGCTGTGGTAAGCTTCGTCGAACAGGGACTCAAGTCGGGAATTGATGCCGCGGCAGCCGACGATCACCGCAAGGCTCCATGTAAAATAATCGTGCTTTCGTTCTAAAGTCCAGTCGACCGGCGGACCGGTCACGATCCCTCGTATATTGCTGGTCTTGTCGGCGATTTTTATTAACTTGGCTCGAACGGATTTTTGGGGGGTGTGCAGAATCTGAAGTTGCTTGCGTTGCGCTTGGGGCAGGCTTTTGTCGTCGCTGACCTCGGCCACCAGTTCGGCGACAACCCGGCCGAACAGAGCCTCCAACTCCGGGCGGCCGGTTGCGGTATCTTCAAGAATATCGTGCAGCAAGCCGGCAATCACCAGATCAAGGTCGTTGCCGTCGGTTGCTTCCGCAAGCATACGGGCGACTTCGATCGGGTGGTTGATATAGGGCTCGGCCGTGGCGCCTTTGCGTCGCTGATCCGCATGTTTGCGGGCGGCAAAATCGACGGCACGGGAAAAGGCGACGATGGCATTCACGGGCGATCCCGGCTGTTGCGAATTCGCGTCATTGAAAACGGGCGACTCGGGAGACTATGCTTATCGACAATACCGCAAGGAGTTGGTGCCGTGAAGCAGATACGGGCAGGTGTGGTTGCGGGGCTGGGGCTACTTTTTTTAGCCGCCCTCGGTTCCGGGGTGGCGGGGGCAAAGCCGGGCGGTTCGGCCGACCTGCAATGGGCGCAGGAGGTTTTGAAGGAGCGCGGCTTCGACACCGGGCGGCCGAGCGGCGAGATGACGCCCAAAACCAGAGCGGCGCTCAGTGCGTTTCAGCGCTCCGGCGGGCTACCGGTGACCGGCGAGCTTGACGCCGCGACCACGGCCGCGCTGATGGCCGGGCGTCCGGCGCCGGCGCATGCGGGCACGCTCGGTGTCACGGCCGGCGGAACGGCCGGTGCGGTGGCGCCGCACCCGACTCAAGGATCGGTGCCGCATGGTGCGGCTCTGGCACCGCGGGCGGCTCCGTCCGGGCGTATCGACAGTGTCGGTGTGGCGGGGGCGGGAGCGGCGCTTCCGGTGGCCGGTCCGGCGGCGGCTTTGATGGCGGGGCAGGGTGCTTCGGTGGAGCCCGACCCGGCTGCTGAGTCCTCGTGGCTAGAGGTATCGTCCCGGGTTCGTTCCGCGCTGATCGGGACGATACTCTTCATATTTGCCGGCTTCGGTGTGCTGTGGTGGCGCAGCGGGCGTAAGCCTGGGGTTCGTCGCCACCGGGGACCACCGACTCGAGCCGGCGGTGGCGCTGTCCGGGTGGAGCCGAGCTTCGGTCCGTCGGAGCCGGAGCGCGAGGACAGGCACGCGCTGAGAGTGCGTCGCTTATAAAATCTACGCCGAAGGAATAAGGCGGGCTTGCTCCGCGCGCTTCGGTGGACCACAATCCCTGTAATCGTTCCTGTTTTGCCTGGAGTCATCAGAATGCCCGGAGTTCGGTTTTTTGTCTGTTTGCTGGTCGGACTGGGTGCGGCCCTGGTCGGCTCTCCCTGCCGCGCCGAAGCACCGGCCCTCAACGAGGTCCAGAAGGCTGCCGTTGAAAATCTGGTTCATGACTATCTGGTAAAGAATCCGGAAGTTCTGGTCGAGGCCATGGGCGTATTGCGCGAGCGTCAGGCGCAGGCGGAAACCGCCGATCGCCGCAAAGGACTAAAGGAAAATCGGGCGGCATTGCTGAATGATCCGGATGCTCCGATAGCCGGTAATCCCGACGGTGATGTCACCATGATCGAATTCTTCGATTACGGCTGCCCTTATTGCAAGTCGGTGGAAAAAGACCTTGAGACATTGCTCAAGACTGACGGCAAGATCAAGTTGGTCCTAAAGGAGCTGCCGGTGCTCGGCCCGGCCTCCGAGATGGCCTCGAAAGCGGCGCTGGCGGCACGCGCTCAGGGCAAGTATCTGCAATTCCACAATATTCTGATGACCACGCGTGGTCAGTTCACCGAAGAGAGTCTGATGCGTCTGGCGCGCTCGGTCGGGCTCGATACCGATCGGCTCAAGGTCGATATGGCCGGTGCGGCGGTCGAGGCGGCGCTGAAGGCCAATCACGGGTTGGCTAAGTCGTTGTCGATCAACGGTACGCCGGCCTTTGTCGTCGGTGACGAGGTTTATCCGGGTGCGATGGACCTCGCCGGTTTCAAGCAGGTGGTGGCGACCGCGCGTAAAGGGTAGCGAAGAGGCGCCGGCTTTCGTGCCCGCCCGCTATGTTGTTGTCGGGACCGGCTTCCGGACCTGGACGGGGACGGTGCGGGATCGCCTGCTGACCGAGGACGCCGAATTGCCCGGCGTATTGCATCGGTTGCGGGCGGCCGGGCTGAGCCAGGCTCTGTGGCTGTCAACCTGTGACCGGGTCGAGGTGGTGGCGGCGGACGATCGGCCTGCCGAAGCGGCGCTCACGGTGGCTGCGCTGATGGCGGAGCGGGCGGGTGTTGAGGTTGCCGGCTTGGCCGAACAGCTTTACACCCGCGACGGTCCCGACGCGGTCGGCCACGTCTTTGCGGTGGCGGCGTCACTCGACAGTCAGGTGCCCGGCGAACCGCATGTGCTGGGGCAGGTCAAGACCGCAACTCGGGCCGCGGTCGCCGCCGGAATGGTCGGGGCGGAACTTGATGCGTTGATGCGCGCGGCTTTTGCCGTCGCCAAGCGCGTGCGTACGGAAACCACCATTGCCGAGCGCCCGACCTCGATTGCGGCGGCGGCGGTCGATATCGCCTGGGATTTGCACGGTGATCTGGGGCGGCGCAAGGGTCTGCTGATCGGCGGCGGCGATATGGGGCTGCTGATGGTCGAGCGCTTGCGCGCGGCCGGGTTGAAGGCTTTGACGGTAACCATGCCGGCCGATGGTCGGGCCGAGGCGGCGGCCCGCAGGCTCGATTGCCACTATGCCCCCTTCGCTGAATTGGATAATGCGCTGTGTGCCGCGGATATCGTGGTGACGGCGGTCGGACTCGGGCGCTATATCCTAACGGAGGCCCCGATCGCGGCCGCGGTGCGAATGCGCCGTCGGCGCCCGGTTTTTATAGTTGATGCGGCCTTGCCGACCGACGTTGAGCCTTCGGTCGGCGACATTGAGGCCGCTTTCGTTTATGACCTTGCTGATCTTGAGCGCGTCGCGTTACAGGGGCGGGTCGGTCGGGGACAGGCGGCGGCCGAGGCAAGGGCGCTGGTCGATCAGGCGGTTGCCGAGTTCGTGCGGGCGCGCATTGAACGGACCGCATCCCCGGTGGTGATCGCGTTGCGGCGGCGGTTCGAAGCGGCGCGTCGGCAGGTCTTGCTCGAGGCGGGGGTGCTCGGCGCGGAGGAGGCGACGCGGCGGTTGGTCAACCGGCTGTTGCACGATCCGAGCGAGGTGTTGCGTCGCCAAGCCGCCGACGGGGAAGAGGTTGCGGCCGAGCGGCTGTTGCGTGATTTGTTTCGTCTCGACGAGACGACCAATAAAGAGGACGAAGGCCCGTGAATATGGAAGAGAAATTCGACAGGGTCGTTGCCCGCTACGACGAGTTGCGCGACACGCTGGCGCGCGGGGCAACCGATCCGGCGGTGTTTGCCCGCCTGTCCAAAGAATATTCCGATCTGACCCCGATTGCGGAGGCGATCGGCGCGGTGCGCAAAGTGCGTGGAGAAGCCGCCGATCTTGCCGCCATGATTGCCGATCCCGGCACCGATCCCGATATGCGCGCGCTCGCGGAAGAGGAATTCGCGGTGCTGGCCCGGTCCGTGCCTGAATTGGAGCGCCGCACCCTGATTGCGCTGCTGCCCAAGGACGAGGCCGACGAAAAGAATGCGATTCTAGAGGTGCGGGCCGGTACCGGCGGTGACGAGGCGGCTCTGTTTGCGGCCCAACTGTTTGAAATGTATCGCCGTTATGCCGGTCTGCGCGGATGGCGCTTCGAAACCATGGATGTTTCCGAAACCGGCATCGGCGGCTTCAAAGAAGCAACCGCCTCGATTACCGGACGCAGCGTGTTCGCCCGGCTTAAATTCGAATCGGGCGTGCACCGGGTTCAGCGCGTGCCGCAGACCGAGGCGAGCGGTCGCATCCATACGTCGGCGGCGACGGTGGCGGTGCTGCCCGAAGCCGAGGATGTCGATATCCAGATCGACGAAAGGGATTTGCGCATAGACGTGTTCCGCTCCAGCGGTCCCGGCGGTCAGTCGGTCAATACCACCGATAGCGCGGTTCGAATCACCCATTTGCCGAGCGGGTTGGTGGTGTCGCAGCAGGACGAAAAGTCACAGCACAAGAACAAGGCCAAGGCGATGAAGGTCTTGCGCGCCCGATTGTACGATCTGGAACGGGCGGCCCTTGATGCCGAACGGGCGGCTAATCGTAAAAATCAGGTTGGCTCGGGCGATCGTTCGGAACGGATTCGGACCTATAATTTTCCGCAAGGCCGGGTCACCGATCATCGAATCAATCTGACGCTTTACAAGATTGACAAAGTCATGGTCGGCGAAGCACTCGACGAAGTGATCGACGCTCTGATTGCCGAAGATGAGGCTTCGCGTCTATCCGAGCTTCAGTAAAGAATTACGCGATGACCGAAAGCACCTGAGTCGCTCCGGAATACTGATACGAAGCGGTCGAGCCCCTGCTGCTGTACGACGGCAAATAGGATGGCGGGTTGTTATAGGCAACGATGTTGGTCGGGGTCAGTTCCTTGGTGATCAGTTTCCCGGTCTGGTCGAAGTCGAGCATGAAGGGGGTGCCCGCCTTCATGAACTTCGCGGCGTCTTGCATCCATTGGTCCGTGCCGATTTTCAGATCGGCGGACGAATAGGGATCGGTCTTCACCCAAGCCGGTGATTCCAGCGCCGTCAACGGCTTGGCCATAATATGCGGGCTATAGGTGTGGTCGATTTTGACATCCGGAAAGGTTCGCCGGAAGGCGTCGGGACTGGGAAGGTCGATGTTTTGATAGCTGACCGTCGTGACGGAAGTCGATGTGTCGGTTTTCGTCCCGCCGGTTGCAATGTCGAACCCGGTTGTCGTGGTGGTGCCGTTATAGGCTTGCGCACTTGAATCCCAGGCGAGTTGAGTCGAGGTCTTTGCCGAGATGTCCTTGGTCGTCGGCGTGCCGTCGGTGGTGTAGGCATGGCCGAGCGAGTCGGTGACCGAGACATTGACCGGGGTTCCCGCTGAAGTATAGAGCGGGTTGCCGTTCGCATCATTAACCGTCAGGTTGTTTTGATCGGTGACGTTGATTGTTACCGGGTTGGTCGTCGACAAAATCGGGTTGCCGTTGGCATCAAGGACCGGTTGCCCACCGGGATCGACATTGACTGCGGGATTAGCCTGCGTGAACGCGCTGGTGGCGGCGACATTTTGATAAGTGACCGTGGTGACTCCGGTCCTGGTATCGCTGGTCGAGTTGCCGGTGGTGACGTCGAAGCCGGTCGTGGTTTGTGTGGCATTATAGGCTCCGGCCGCTCCGTCCCAAGTGGTGGAGGTCGAGCTTTTCGAAAAGATCTCCTTGGCGGTCGGCGTGCCGTCCGTGGTCCAGCTGTGACCGAGCGAATCACTGACCGACACGTTCACCGCGGTTCCCGCCGAATCATAGAGCGTGTTGCCGTTGGTGTCGGTGATGGTCACGTTGTTCGGGTCGGTGACGTTGATCGACACCGCGGCGTTCGATGAAAAGACCGGATTGCCGCTGTTATCGAGGAGCGGGCCACCGGGATCGATCAGGGCGTCGGGATGGGCTTGCCGAAAGGCGGCGGAAGCGGTCTCGTTACTGTAGCTGACGGTGGTGACCGAGGTCGAACTGTCACCGGTGGCGTTGCCGGTCGCGGGGTCGAAGCCGGTGGTGCTATTGACGGTGGTATAGGCGCTGGCGGCGGCATCCCAAGTGGTGTGAGCGGTGCTGCGCTGGAAGACGTCCTTGCTGGCCGGTGTGCCGTCGGTGGTGGTGGTGTTGCCGAGCGAGTCGGAAATCGACAAGTTGACCGCAGTGCCGGCCGCAGCCGAATCGTAAAGCAAATTGCCGTTGGCGTCGGAAATGGTCAGGTTGTTCTGATCGGTGACCGTGTAACTGACCGGGCCGTTTGACGAAAAGGCCGGGTTGCCGTTGCCGTCCAGCAGCGGCTGGCCGGTGGCGGCGTCAAGCACGGTGATGCTCAGGGGCTGACCGTTGGCATCGGTCACCGCCGCTGTGTTAACGCGGTCGGGAATGGTGGTGCCGGGGGCCGGTGACGCGGCGTTGGTCGTGGTATCGGGAAGTCCGAGCGAGTCGAAACCGTTCCCGTTGACAATGGCGCTTGACGCACTGGTTGTGGTTGATCCGTCGCTAAGCGTGGTAACGGTTTGCTGCGATTTCAGGACGTAATGGGGCGGGGTCTGAAGCGAAATCGTCAACGGTTGGCCGTTGGCGTCGGTCATTGCCGTGGTGCTGACGCGGTCGGGAATCGACGTGCCGGGATTCGGGGCGGTGGCGTCAGTGGTGTTGTCAGGCAAACCCAGCGAGTCTACCCCGTTTTTATTGACGGTGGCGGTTGCCTGCTCGCTTGTCGTTGTGCCGTCGCTGTTGGTCCAGACCGTCTGTTCATTTTTCTGAACGTAATGGGGCGCGGTGACCACGGCAATCGTCAACGGTTGGCCGGCGGCGTCGGTCGCCGCGCCGGTGTTAACCCGATCGGGAATTTTCGTCCCCGGCTCCGGACTCGTGGCGTTGGTCGTGGTATCAGGCAAGCCGTTCGAGTCGGTGCCATTGTTGTAGACGGCGGCGAGGGTGGTGTTGGTAACTTGTGTCCCGTCACTTTTGGTTACGACCGTCTTCTGCGTTTTTTGAACATAAAAAGCGGAAATGTCGGTCTGAGTCGTATCGGCATCCAGATAGAACGGCACCCCCATTGCCTTGTAGGCGAGCGCGTCCTGAACCCACGGGTCTTTCTGGTAACCGACCCACTTATTATAAAGCTCGGTCGGCATCTCCGGGACGGTTTGCTGGTCCGTATGAGCGGCGTTATAGGCTTTTGTCTGGTCGATTTGGCTGAGCATGTTGGTATATTCAGTGTCGACTTTCATCGCATCCTGAACGACTTTGACCGCTTGATGCAGGGGGGCCTGGACTTGGTAGGGCTTATCGAAAAAGGTATCAAAGCGCTGATCCTGGATAGAGATGGTGCCTTTCTCATCCATATTATAAGTAAAGGGAATATTTTGATAATACAAATTTTGGGCTTGTTGCTCCCATGCGGTATCCGGAACACGGTTTCCAGCGATGTCCTGAGTTAATTTAACCGGCACGCTATCCCAGGTATTTTGTAACCCCTGATGATCGGCGTTTGCGGTCAGTTTCGGCCCGAGATTCTGCAACTGTTGCAGAGCCTGGATCATGGTATTCTGCTGGGTATTTGAATATTTCGACAGATCCATTTGGGTCTGGTCGGTAATGAGCGGCTGCCCCTTGTTGTCCATTGATACGATAAAAGGCATGCCTTGTGCGGAAAAGTAGCCAGCAACTTTTAACCAGTCGGTGGTCGGCTGCATCTGGCCGGTGGCGACCGCGTTGATAGCCTTGCCGATATTGGTGAAGATGGTGCTCTTCTGGTTCTTGATCTGCTGGTCGCGGGTAATCTGTTGAACGCTGGACGGGTTGGAGTTGCCGCCGTTAATCGCGGCAAATAACGGGGAAATTTGGCTGGCACCGTTGGAGCCGCTGTTGATTGCGGAGAACATACCGCTTGCGCTGCCGCCTTGCGAGGCGTTCTGCAACAAGGACAGCGCGCTGGAGCTGGCCCCCGTGTCGATCGTGTTTGCCATGGCTTCCCCTCCATTCTTGGAAGATGCATGCCGGGGTAAGAGGCTTCTGCCTCACCCTGTCCGACCTGCCGCAAGGGATGTTGCAGAGGTAAAGTTTCGGTCCACGAGTGCTGCGCATTACGAAACAAAGCACACACTACCACGAAATTAGCTCGCCGGCAACACTGCGTCATCATGCCCAGCTGTTCTAAATGCGGCTGAGTCGCAGTTGCAGTGGTGCGACAAGTTGAC
>JBAWVF010000089.1:0-15962 GCA_037147415.1 Rhodospirillaceae bacterium
CTCCTGTAGCCGCAATTATAGAGAAAGATTTCGACTTCCTTGCGATCGAGCCGGTGTAACACGGGTTCAAAGAAAAAGGTCACCGCGTGTTCGCGGAAGTCAGGCGAAACAAAACCGATGCGCAATCGTCGCTCAGCATCAGCCGCAACCGGTGTCGGCAGGACCAGCGGCATCGCAAGCGCTTCCTGCCGTTCCCCGAAGCTCCGGTGTTCAGCATAGAGGGCCTCGGGTGACAGTCGGGCGCCATGGCGAAGCGCGAACAAGAGATTGCTGTGAATGCCGGCATGGTTTGGCTCGATAGCCAGAGCTTGACGGAAGAAGACCGCAGCTTCAGCACCGCGCTCGGCTGCGACCATGCCGAGATTATTGAGCGCTTCGGCGAAGGCCGGGCGCAAGGCGATCGCTCTCCGGAACGCGTGTTCGGCCAGCTCAAGCCGGTATTGCTTCAGATGCAGCCGGCCCGTGGCGTTCCACAGTTCGGCATCGTCCGGATGACGGAGAAGCGCATCCCTCAACAGTTCGGCGATTTCATCGAGTCGGTTGACGCGCCCGAGCAGCACCGAAAGGTTGCACACGGTTTCGGAATGCCAAGGAGTTCCGGCCAGCGCCGCACGGTAAACCCGTTCGGCCTCGGCCGTCCGGCCGCGATTGGCGAGCAGGTTGGCCAGCGGGTTGGCGGTACGCGGCTCCGGCATCAATCTCCAGGCATGGCGCAGGCGCGTTTCGGCCTCGTCTTCACGCCCCGCGGCTATCAAGAGCGCACCCGAATTGATCATGATCTCGATGCCATCGGGTTTGAGCCGCAGTGCCGCTTCATAGGCGGCCAGCGCTTCGTCGCTCCGACCGAGAGCGGTCAGTGCATTGCCAAGATTATAGCGGGCGTCGGCATTGCCCGGCTCCAGTTCGATGACCCTGGTGAAGGCGTCGGCGGCCGCATCGTTGCGACCGTCGCGGCGTAGCGCCCAGGCGAGGGTAAACCAAGCGCTGGCTCGCTCCGGCCAGCGCCCGACCAGGGTTTCGAGGCGGGCGATGGCCGCCGGGTGATTGCCCTGCTCCAGCTCCATGGTCGCGAGATCCTGGAGCAAATCCGGCCGGGCGGGCGCCAGAGCCACCGCCCGGACCATGGCGGCCAGTCCGGCTCGGCACGAGCCGGTCAGGTAATCGAGCTTGGCCAGCTGCCCGAGCGCCGCGCCGTCGTCGGGGCGGGCGGTGAGGTGACGGTGGAGTGCCCGTCGGGCTTCGTCCAGCCGGCCGGCGGCTAATAATGCATTGATATCAATGGCGGCACCACAGCTCATTGCCCGCTCTTTATGATCAGCCTGCCGGTATAGTCGATGCGATGAAGGAATACGGCAGTTCCGGCGAAATACTCGGTGACGGCGCGAGCGCAGTCGGAGAAATGGCCGTAATCATCGATGGAGACCAGTCCGCCCGTCACCACCCGCGGATAGAGCGTGCGCAACTCGTGCAAGGTCGACCCGTAACAGTCGGTATCGAGATGGAGATGCGCGATCGTCTCGGGCGCCCGACAGGGCAGGCTGTCTTCCACGCGGCCGCGGATCAGGTGGATGCGATCCGTCGGATAGCCGGTGGCGCGAAGATTCGTTTCGACGACGGCCTGGACATCGTCGCGATGCCAATTGTCGTGGGTCAGCACCGAGCCGTCGAAGACGGGCTCGCGGACATCCTCGGGAAACCCGTCAAACGTTTCGAACAGGTAAAACGCGCGTTCGGTGTCCCCGAGCCATGCCAGGGTGGCGGCACATAACGCTGCGGCTCCTCCCCGCCAGACCCCGCACTCGACCACGGCGCCGTGAAGGCCGCTGCCGGCCAGGAACCCCATGACCGTATAGAGCGAATAAAGCCTCTCGACCGACAGCAATGAATGAGGTCGCCAACGATCGTGCAGACGCCAGAACAAGTCGTCGTCGATGTCGGGATAGCCGGGACGACCGGAACTCATGATTTCTTCCGGCACAGGAAGGTGGTAAGATAGTGCGGGCCGCTGCTGCCGCGGGCGCAGCGGTCGACAAAACCGGCGGCGTCGCCGAGTGTCTGTTGCCAGAGTTCGCCGAATTCCGGGCCGAAGCCGATGACATGCTCGAGATAGCCGCGAAAGCTTTGAGAAAAATAATCGTCGGCCAGCCGGCGCCATTCCTGCGACAAACTCCAGAAGCCGAACGAGCGGTTCGGGAAGGCCCGCACCTCCAACCCCGCGCGTCGGCCGGCGTCGATCATCTCGTCGGCACGAAACAAATGCTTATCCTCGCCTTGACTCTTGTCGATATCCCGGCGAGCATAGAATTCGATGGTGCGACAGAAACGGTCATTCTGATCGAGTTGCAGTGCGGTCGGGGCCAGACCTTTGGCCACAGCGATATCCGGCAGCACCCGGCACAGCGCCGCCATCAGCACCAAGGCTTCCCAGCACGGTTCTTCGAACGCCAGAAAGCCGCCGGGCCGTAGCGCCGAGCACGCCCGGCTCAGAAAGCCTTCGACATCCAGGATGTGATGAACGGTATGACGCAGCGCGATCACCCCGAACCCCCCGGCCGGGAGCCGGTCAATTTCCTCGGCGGCCATCAGAGCGTAACGCAAAGCCGCGGTATCAATGCCATGCTCAGTCAGTCTGCGGCGCAAAATGCCGAGAAAGGCCGGCGAAGGGTCACTCAACACCAACCGGGGAAAGATGCCGTGACGGGCCAGTCCGACACTGAGCGCGCCGCCGCCGCAGCCGATTTCAAGGGCGGGAACACTGAAATCACAGCCCTCTTGTCGTAGAAGTTCGACCAGCCCGGCCCCGATACTTTCCTTGCTTTTATCAAGCCGCTGGCCGGCATCAAACGCGGCCTCGTCGTGAGCGAACGGACGCGGCGGCGAGACCAAGTGAATCCCGTCGGTTTTCTCCAGGCCGGCAAGCCAGCGATCGACGGCCTCCGTGACGGTTGCGGTAGCAGAAATTACTGTCATCAACGCACCAGTTGAATGAGATGGCGAATATCGGGCGAGTCAGGACAATATCCGGCAAGATCGGCAGCAATTTCCGGCTGCGGATCGGCAAGAGCGGGCAGTGCCCGCAGCGCCGCACCCGAGCGAAGCATGCCTGCTTCTTGTGGCATGAGCGCATCATCAAGGTCTACGAAAAAATCCCCCGGCGCGACACTCAGAACCTTAAGCACCCAGGGCGGAGCGTTGCGCACGATCGCACGGATTTTCTGGATGAACTGATAGGTCTGAGCGGCCGGCAACGGGCAGCGGTCACAGATGGTGCCGGCGGGCTTGCCGGTAACGAACATGTCGCGCGAGCGCAGAAACGGCTCGCTGTTCCAGGCGGTCTCAAAACTTGTGGTCGGGAAGGACAGTTCGGTAAAGTCGTCGGCACGATCGTTGGAAACGCAGCACGGCCCGACCGAGGCGTCGGGATAGACCATGGTACCGAGGTAAAGCCAGTCGCAACGCGACTCGGCTGGGCGTAGCGCCGGCATGCCAAATTGCGGAGGGCGATCGGCTAGAAGCCGGTGCAGATCACTATCACGCCGCTTAAGCCCTCGGACCAGCGCGGGGCCATCGATCGGGGAGCCGCCTACCGGCTTGGTTGCTGTCTGTACAGTTCCCTCTGGCGCACTGGCCGGGGCAGAGCCCGGATAGAACTCAAGCAGATCGGTATTGAGTTCGAGCGCAAGCCGGCGTACCTCCGGCTCTTCATCCTGGTTATGGCGAAAACGCAGGCAGCGCCACTCAATCAAGGGGTGCTCCAACCCGAGCACCGCCCTGCGTTGGATCAACCGGGACAAATTCTCGATCACCAGATCAAAGCAGCCACCTTTGCGGTAGCGGCTATAACTTTCAGCGCTGGCGCCGTCCAGTGAAACGCTTATCATACCGAGACCGCAACTCAACAACCCGTCGATCCGCTCATCCGACAACGGCAGGCTGAGATTGGTAGAAATCACCGAAAAAACCTCATGATGTTTGCTGTAGGCCAGCAACTCGGCGAAGTGCTTGTGCAGCAGGGGTTCCCCTGTGCTGAAATACCAGATGATGAAGGCGTTCGGGCCGATGATCCCGAGTATGTCGTGATAAAGGTCCGGCCGCATCAGCGAGACTTGCCGTCGCATGGTGCCGTTGCCGACCACGCAATATGGACAATGAAGCTGACAGGTGGTGGTCAGATCGACGGTGGCATCGACGGGTGTATGATGGACACGCTCACTGCGCAAGCGGCGCCGACGGAGGGCACTCAGAAAATTGGCATATTTGCGCAGCTCACGGACCGGGTCGGTGATACGGGGCATAATATAGGGCAGTGCAAGGTCACCCATCGTCTCGTTCTCTGGTGAAGCGGAAAATTTCAAGCGGTCCGACGGTGAACAGGTCTCCCGCACTTTTGCTCGGGTTGAAGCGCAACTGCTCCAGCAGCGGTCGCTGCTGGAGGGCTCGATAAAGGTCGTCAGTCGAGAACGGGTTCATGTGCGGTGCCGATAACAAGGTGCGGTCGACATAAAGCGCATGCCCCTCTTTCAATGCAAAATAAGCTTTCGAGAAATTATGTTCACGAAACTCGGATATATTGGCCGAGCGCACGTTAAGGCAGGCGATCTCTTCGACCGGTATGGCCGGAAAATCGTAATTGATTGAAGGATCACTGCCGATGGCCCGCCACAGGTTTTGTCCCGAGCCAATTTCCTCGATCTGCTCGGCCTGCCGGACGTTCAGTGGCGGAATGATAAGCCGCTCCAGCGCATTTTGCTTCACGAGGTCGATCGCAAAGGCGAAGCTGTCGTCGCCGCGAATGTTGATCCCGTTCATGCGCGGATCCAGCGAAGTATCGCAACGGCTGGCCACCGGATTGAAGCCGCAGGCACGGGCGATGCGCGCAAAGCCCTCACGGTTGTGTAGCCAGCGATGCCCGCCCATACGCATGCCCATATTGAAGGCGTCGGTGCCGCTGCGGCATCCAAGCACGCAAGCAAGATAGTCATTGTTGGCTAAAAGCGTGTCCAGATCGAAAATTTCCTTGTAGCGCCATAGAATATCTATGTTTGGCATCAGAACCCGACTGATTGCACCCGGCCGCAGCACCAGATTCATCGAGCACAATAAATAAATTTGTTCGTTAAGACCGAAATGTTCAAGCACGTCCTCGGAATAGACCAGGGATGTCCGCCCGATGAGCCGTTCCGGCCATATATTCAGCAGGTTGCAATTGACGACCTTGGGATTCGAGGGCAGAAAGTCAAGATTAACAAAGCCGTCGAGCAATTTCGATCCACATCCCAAATGCAAACAGGCGCCGTCTTCGGCAGGCCAGTTCTCGACGCCCCAAGTGTAATGGGCCGCAAGTTTCGGGTTGAAGGCCGCAAAGCCGGTCCAGGTGGTTGCAAATGACATGGGCTGAATGGCACCTTATCTTTAAGAGTTGGGCGACTCGTCGGGACCAAGGAGAGGCGGATATCATTTCGGTCGCCCCGGAGGCAACCCGTAATAGTCGCTCATGAAATTGGGGTAGGCGATATCCGAATGCAAGTCCGGGAATTCGGGAACCGGCGGAATGTCGAGTTCGAGCAGCCGGTCGTTGATCTTGGCCGGATCCGTCATCCAGGTGATCGGCAGCAGTTCTCCCCTGCCCGACTTGCGAATTCGCTCTGCCAGGGCGCCCAGATCGAAGGCCACCGGAAACAGCCCGGCATCCAGGGCGATGCTCAGGGTATAGCTGTAGGTTTCGGGCCATACCGACGGCAATAGACAGACATGACATGGCGAGCCCCTGAGAATCTCGTGAATATCGGGGTCGGCATAGGGCCCGGTAATGGTGATGTTCGAGTGCAGCTTCAGCAAATCGTCCTTGTCGCTGTAGCCGAAAATCGTAAATTTGAGCGGCAATCCCCGTGCTTCGGCGTCTCGCGCACAGCCCAGCAAAATATCGGATCCCTTGTGCGGCCCGATCGCTCCGATCACCGCAACGCGAAGGGTGGAGTCACTGCGCGGTGCCGCGCCGCCCCCCCGTCCGGCCGGGCGGGTTTCGAAATGGGCGCGGACGGTAAAGGGTATCTCCGGAAAATACCGACCGAGCCGAGAGGCGACATCGGAATCAGGAACGAATACCCGCCGCGCCCGGGTCAGCAACTCCGCATAGCCTGCACGCCAATGCGCCAGCGGCACCCGTCCGAACGGAGAACTGTTGGTCCTTATGCACAATTCACAGGATTCGATCGGCGGTTCGCCGCAATAACGGCCGCTGCCGTCGATCAGGTTGACCCGTGGGCAGATCGGAAGGTAGTCATGCACGGTCACGTCGTAAGGAATACCGAGTCGGGATGCGATCTCGGTTATTCGGGTGACCGGCCTAAGACCGAAATCGATCAGGTGATGGACATGGATATGGCTGATCCCGATCTTTTCCAGCGTTGCGATCGCCCCGTCCATATCCTGATCCAGGTCGAGCGTAAGATTTGGTATTGGTCCCAGGCCGGGATGAGTCAGGCGCGCGAACCCGGGTTTCTGCGATTGAGCCCGCAGGACGAAGGCGGCCACGCCTTCGGCTTCCAGGCGTGCGCTCAGCTCCAGGACATGACGTTCCGTTCCGCCGCCCAGTCGGTGAGTGATCAGGAGCATGGATCGTTTGCCGGCATGGTGTCGTATCCGCGTCACATCAAGACGCTGACGCAGTGGCCGGGCCGTATCCTTGATCAGGAAATCCCGGATTATGGATTCGTACTTTGGAAACCGTGCGCGCAGTGTGCGATATCCGTTTTCGATCAGGCTTGATTTCTCGGCTCCGAACGATACCGAACCATAGTGGCGCACAAATACATTGCCGGCCAAAAGGTGCGTCCAGCCCCGCGCCGATGCGCGCATGCAGAAGTCATTCTCTTCACCATAACCACGGGGAAAGGCATCGACATCAAACGGACCAGTCTCATCCAGACAATCTCGCCTTATATACATACAGAACCCGACGGTTGTCGGTATTTCCACGGTGCCGTCCGGATTGGCCGAGGCGGCCAAGCGATCAAGTTCTTCATAGCCAACGTCGTCGGGACACGCATTGTTTCGATTGAAAACAGGATAACTACAGATTGTCGCGTTGTTCGACAGCGGCGACACGGAGCCGATCCGGGCTTGGCCCCAGGCGGCGGCACGCAGCCGATCCAACCAGTTCCCGTAGACCTCGGTATCCGAATTCAGCAGCACCACATCGCGGTCGGGATGCAACCCCATCCCGTGATTGACTGTGGCAACGAAGCCGAGATTAACCGGATGACGCACCAGGGTAATCAGATTGGTCGCGGCCAGGGCCTCCAGTTCGCTCTTAAGCTCGGGGTCCGGACCGGCATCGTCGATCACGATCACCTCGTGCGGGGTCGCGACCGGCGCCTTAAGCACGCTCAACAGGCAGTTCAGGGTCTCGGCGAGGCCGCGATAGACCGGTATGATGACATCAATCAGCACTTCGGCCGCCGGTCCGGACGACTCCAGCCGGTGGGTTGCCAGGGCTGCGAGCTTATCCGCCGTAACCTCCTGCGGGGGGCAGGCTTCAATAGCGCGTTCGACCGTCCAGTCATCCAGCCGGTTGTAAAGCGGGTTGAAGAATTGGTTGGGGCAGCGGCCTTCCGCGGCGCCGATTGTAAGAAAATGGGCAAGCGGACTCAAATGCGACGCCAAGACGTCGGGATATGTTCCGACATAAAAAGACGTATTGAAGTGTGGCCCTGGATTACGCCCCCACCCCGCACCGTAGAGAATGTAATGTGCCAGAGGATTGATACCCCAGTCTACTGAATCCGGGCTGTTTTCTATGTAAAATCCGCTATCGAAATAGGGATTCGGGTTGCGCCTTTCCTCGGCTCCGCATTGAACATAATGTCGCAGCGGATCAATCCCGGAGGCCCGGAGTTCGGGGTTGGTCTCCAGGTAAAACTCTGCATCGAATAGCCCACTTTTGGTGATGACATTGCGTTGGATCGAGCTGAGCGTGCGCTGCAATTTTGCGATGGTGGCTTTCGACTGCTCAAGTGCGGCTTCAAGCGTCGCGATCCGGGCTGCTCCGGCATCATCCAGGTCCCCCTCGTCGGCCGGAGACCGGTAGCGCGGGGTCACCAGCATCAGTTCCGCCAGCTCGGTCAGGGAAGACACCTTGATCAAACTAGAAAAATCGGCGCCGATCACCTGGAAGTGGTCGGTGAGTTCAATCGGAACGAACAACAGCCCGCTTTCATGGGCATCACCGAATAACAAATTTTCCGAGTTGCCCCGGAAATTTTCGGGATTGAAGGCGGAAAATCGGAAGAAATAGGTGGAATACTGAGCGCCGGCCATCCTCCGGCTGTCCGACCATGCATCTTCGATTGAATTGCATTCGCTGTAGACATAGGGTCGGCAACGGGCAAGAGTGCAGGCGGCACCGGTCAATACCCGTTCCGTCATTCCCTCGGCATCGATCTTGATAAGATTGCAACGCTCTAAATCAAGATCGTCGATTGTCCGGACCGATACCGTTCGGCCCCCCGCCGTGTCGGCGGCATCGGCAATGGATTGCAACTGGATCGCGCCGAAGTTACCGCGTGCAGCATAATCCACGAAGGGAACGCACAGCTCACCGGAAGTTTCCGCGATGCCGATATGACAGGGCACCACCTGATTCAGATTGTTCTGCTTGATATTGCGCTGTAACAGCGAAAAAAGCGTCGCCTGCGGCTCGATGGCAAGAACTTTGCCGGTCGGCCCGACGCGACCGGCCAGCGCAACGGTATGGACTCCGACATGGGCGCCGACGTCGATCACCACCGCGCCGGGATTGATGATTCCGGTCAGGAGGGCAACCTCGATCTCCGCCCACTCACCATACAATTCGAGTGCCGGTCCGATCGGCGCGTCATGGCGAAAAAAAGACAAGGTGCCATGGCGGCATGGCACGGTTGCAACCGGGTCGAGAGCCGGATCAACCGAAGGGGAGCCTGCCTCCCCGGGATGGGTGGTGGTCATGAGGCGCTCCCGAGGGTCATTTCGATGGTCGTTTGCCGAGGCGGCGAGTCCGGATCGACAAAAAACCGGGCCATTATTCGGGCCATGGAAGGGGGGGGAACATGGTCGCGTAGCGAGGAGGCCAGTGATTTCAGTGCAGGATGAGTCCCGTTGGCGACAGCCCGACCGGATAACAACCGGTCGAGAGCAAACTGGCCCGAGCGCGCGATCAAAGGCAACGTTTCCGGATGTAGTTCACCGAAGAACACCGGAGTGATCGCCGGTTTTTCGAAAGCCGCGCCCCTCACCGCCCGGTAATGCTCTCGCCAAACCCTGAAGTTGGTAAGCGCCTCATTTAAGGGCCGGCTTGATCCTGAGCCCGCATGAATCTGATGAAACGTGGCCTCGCCGAGCAGGCGCAGGACCGTCGTTTCCGGAGATCGGGCCGCGCGTATCATGGTGTCGTGATTGACCAAGCCGCCGGCCGGGATATCGAAGACTTCGGCATATCCCCCGATCTCTTTAAACAGGGTGCGCGACATGAACAGGGCATTGCTTTCCGCGATGCGACCGAACCAGCCATGGTCACAGGCCGAACCGAAAGCCGCAATGCGGAACAACCGGTAGCCATCGGTTCGCCAGTCGATGCTATCGAGCAGATCGTCCTCGGCTTCGGTATCATACCCGATGCCGGAGGTACGCAACTGCATGTCCGGCCCGAGATCGAGGGAAACCGTCGTTACCAGCGAACGCGGCATGGCTGCCAGCCCGGCCCGCGCCCACCGCAACAATCCCGGTGACGCCAGTCGGGCGCCATCAATGATCACCCCGATCCAGTCCCCTCTTGCCAGCCCGGCACCGTGATTGATTGCTCGCGCCGGCGACGGCGAGCCGAAATCTACGAACTCATAACGGATATTATCTCCCAGTGACCTTACCGTACCCGGGTCCAGCGGTAACTGGGAGCCATTCTCCACAACGATAATTTCATATTCATCCGCGGCGATGCCGCGTTGAAAAGAAGCTGACAGAGTGAAGAGAGACCGCAAGGCCTCACGGCGCATGTTATAAACGACGACGATCAAAGACAACATGACCTTGCCCTCACGTAGCGGCCCCCATAGTCGTCCGATTATGCTGCCAGTACCTTCTGCTGGCAACGCCGAATTTTCACGAAAGCATTGAATAAACCCATAAGCAGTCACGATGCCAACTCGAAAATAAGATAATAAATAAGGCACTTATCAAAATACTTGGTATTCGATTGTGGCTTGCACACGCAACAATCTTAAAATTTAGCATTGCGCTCACCACTCCTAAGAATTTTTTTTTATCCAGCTCGTATTGTTTGAAAATATAATTTTTCCATTGTCATAAACTGCCGTAAAAACACTATCCACTATAGAGCAAAACGCAAAGATATATCCTTCTGGAAAAAGCCTTGCCTCTGCCCATGGCATCCCAATAGAATTGTAAACAACACAGGCATTTCCTTTTTTGTCCCTAACGATTTTAGCGCCATTGTGATATTTGCCTGTAATAGTATCAAGACGGCTTGAGTCTAGGCACAGCCCATTATAATGATGTAATAATGATGTTGCAACTAAATCATTGGTAGGCAGCGACAATACGCCAACGAAATGAACATCTGCTAAATCATAATGGCCCGAGATAGCATCGATATTTTTATCATATGGAAACATATTGCGGGAAAGCACGATAACTTTAAAATTAACAGCACCATATTGCAATAATGAAATTACAATATCTGCAATAAACTTCTCATCAATCCCAAACTTTTCATTGAATTCCTCTCTTGATTGCGCAAACTGATTAAGATTGTGCTGAGAGTTTGAAATAATGAGTATTTTTTCAATAAATTTGTCTCTCAATATAATTGTCAACTTCTCCCACAAATGTGTATATTTGTAAACCAACTTGTCAACATTTTCACGCCAGTTCTCAGCTAAAGTTAGTCCATTACGACGAAAATCATGCCAATAATATATTCCTTTTCCCGCCACGCCTTGAACTTTTTGAACGGGCATCTCATAAACATCTAGTTGCATTATAGATTCGCAAAAATTAGACCCATTATGAAGAAAGCAATTCAATAAAAACTTCTTAGTTGTTATGAGCCAATCAAACGGATATGTTGCTGGGCTTGCAACGCAGCGATTTATAGTATAACGAGATTGACAAGAGAAACCTAACGAGATCATTGTTTTCATGGCATTAGCATTCCTTCTTCACAAGATAATACAACCACAAACACACTTGAAGTTTTTGCCAACATGCCTGCCCCATCTCAGATGTAGCAGCAATTAGTCTGTACCTAGCAGCCTGTCGGACTTAAGGTTAGATCGTTGAAATCATTGAGAAAAAATTCGGCCCGAAAATTAGGTAACCCCAATGAAATCAATAAGTTATTGGCTTTCGGCGAGCTTAAGTCCGACAGGCTGCTAGTACACTGAACCAAACAGAGGATTCCCAGGGCGGCCGATCTGTGCAAATCTCGGGTCATGGCCCAGACCGCCACCGTCCTTGTCGGCCCTGAAGAACGCGCGCGCTTGGCCGCCGTCATCACCGATCGCAACCGCCCGCAAAAGCACGCCAGCGGGCCAACATTATCCTTTTGTCGGCTGTGAAGCTCGCGGTTCACCACGTCACTCGGCAATCTGTCGCTAGTCGGCCTGCAGTCTGGCGCTGGCAACAGCGGTATGCCAAGGCAGGGGGCCACGGGTTTGCTGTGCGACAAGACGTGCAAGCCCGGAAAACCGCCGCATTCTCTGGAAACCATCGCCAAGGTACTGGCGCTCCCCTGCGGTGAGGACCCGGCGAAGCAACTCATTGGACCGGCCGCATGGTCGCCAAGGCAGTCGGCCTCAGCCTGAGCGCGGCCCAGCGTATCTGGAAGACTCACAATCTCCAAACCCATCGCTTGTGCACCTTCAAGAAGTCCAGGTATCCGAACTTCGTCGCCAAGGTCGAGGACATCGTGGGCCACTACATGAACCCGCCCGCTTACGCCGTGGTCGTATCCATCGACGAGAAAAACAAAAATCCGTGCTTTGTAGCGCACCCAGCCGGGGCTGCCGATGAAGCCCGGCAAGTGCGGCACCATGACCCACGACTATAAGCGCAACGGCCCCACAAACCTGTTTGCCGCCCTCAATATCCTGAACGGAACTGTGGTCGGCCGCTGCATGCTCAGGTACAGTCATAATGAATTCGTCAAACTCCAGAATGCCGAGAAACGAACCGTTCCAGCTAGAAAGATCATTCACTCCATCACAGACAACAATGCAACCCACAAACACCCTACGGTCAAGGAATGGCTGACCGATCATCCCCGCTGGATTTTCCATTTCACTCCAGCCTCGACACCCTGGCTTAACGCTGTCGAAAGCTTCTTCTCTACCTTCACCAGAAGATATATCCGACGCGGCATCTTCAAGCCCGTTTCCGACCTCCAGGACGCCATCCGTAGCTATATCTCGGAGACAACCGCTCCTCAAAGCCCTTCGTCTGGACCAAGCCCGCCAAAACAATCTTCACCAAACTCCACCGCCTCCCCACTGCATCATTTGAATGAGCCAGTACACTAGTGTCCTGACCGCAACAGAGGATTCCCTTGTGGCTCGCTTTGTGCGAGTCTCAGGGCATGAGAACTGGCGTCACGGTTCAGCTTTCGCCTGAGGATCGGGTTCGGCTGAACGCACTGGTCGCGGACCGGAATACCCCGAAAAAGCATGCTTGGCGTGCCGAGATCGTGCTGCTGACGGCCGATGGCGTCGGCACGATGGAGATCATGAGGCGCACCGGCCAGTCGAAACCGACGGTCTGGCGCTGGCAGGCCCGGTTCGGCGAAGCGGGGGTTGATGCCCTGTTGCGGGACAAGACTCGCCCGCCGGGCAAGAAGCCTTTGTCGGCGGCGGTGGTCCTGCAGGTTGTGACCAAGACGACGACCGAACGCCCGGCCGACGCAACGCACTGGAGCGCCCGTGCCATGGCGAAGGCGGTCGGGATCGCGGTCAGTAGCGTCCAGAAAATCTGGCGCGAACATGGTCTCAAACCGCATTTGCTCCGGACGTTCAAGCTGTCGAATGATCCAAAATTCGAGGCGAAGCTGGTCGATATCGTCGGCCTTTACCTCAATCCGCCGGACAAGGCGCTGGTGCTGTCGGTGGACGAGAAGAGCCAGATACAGGCGCTCGACAGAACCCAACCGGGACTGCCGCTGAAAAAGGGCCGGGCGGGAACCGTGACCCACGACTACAAGCGCCACGGCACCACGACCCTGTTCGCGGCCTTGAACCTGCTCGACGGCACCGTCATCGGTCGTTGCCTGGATCGGCACCGGCACCAGGAGTTCATCAAGTTCCTGCGCACCATCGACAAGAACACGCCGCCGCACCTTGATCTCCACCTGATCGCCGACAACTACGCCACCCACAAGCATCCGGACGTGGTCAAATGGTTGGAGCGATACCCTCGCTTTCACATACATTTTATTCCAACCTCTTCGTCCTGGCTCAATCTCGTCGAACGCTTCTTCGCTGAAATCACGAGAAAGCGCATTCGCCGGGGCGTATTCATGAGATTCACCGATATCGAAGTCGCAATTTACAAATACCTCGTCGAACACAACGATCACCCAAAGCCATTCACTTGGACTGCCGCAACAACCAAGGACATTCTCGCTAAAGTAGAGCGCGCCCGCACCGCCCTCAAGGCCGTCGTGGGTACCAACTGATGGAGTCGGAACACTAGCCCGACGAATTCGCCAGCATTATCCACTGCTACTCAGACCCCGTACCCCCTACAACGCGCCTAATGCTTCAGTTTCGGCACCACTTCGGCGAGGGCGCTCGTTCAATCCACTGAGATCGCTCGACCCTGTTCCGGTCAGGGCCTAAAGCGCTGGGGCACATGAGGTTCGAGAGCCCCCCCTTCCATCGCGCATATGATAAAAACAATCTTTTGTCAAGATAAAACCCTGATATATTAGCCGCATGTGCAATCTCCATGAGCGCAAGCTCAATATTCCTGTAAGTTTCTTCATGAGCTAAGCATCCAATCAGCAGAATTCTACCAGTTAAGGTATCAAGGTCTGTCCACACCATTGTTATTAATTTCATTATCCTGGAATCAATAGCAATATGGCCCTTACCAACATAAATGTCATTTATATCCAGCCAAATATTTCTTGCATACTTACTCCCAATATTATATCCTTTAAATTTCTTCATAGTCCATTTAATCTTACAGTAGCCATTATCTAATTGCTTAGCTTCATTGGTTAGATTTATAAGAGAATCAGTGCTTTCAGCAAGCTCAAAAAATCTTAGACATCTGTCAACACGGCCTTTCCATTTGCCGTCTAGCAAGTTGCGAAGGATGTTGTGATCTGCAAGTACTTTCTCATAAGCCCACTCTGCCCTATCAACCTTCAGT
Source organism: Rhodospirillaceae bacterium (assembly GCA_037147415.1). Taxonomy (GTDB): domain Bacteria; phylum Pseudomonadota; class Alphaproteobacteria; order Azospirillales; family Azospirillaceae; genus BOG-933. The sequence goes on from JBAWVF010000089.1 coordinate 14,422, forward strand.
AGGGCCTTATAGGCATCCATCCCCATTATTGTCAATTGGCTCCGGACAAACCCCCTCCACAAGAAGTCCCCTTCATTTTTTTCGTCTTCCGCTGTTTTCTCAATGAGGTGTAATTCTCTACTCTCCTCGTCAGTCAAATTGTCCCCCCCTACAAAGGAAACAACACAATCCCAAGCGCTCTCATTCGCTCGTTCTTTGCTTAGCAAGGAGTTTATCTCAAGCTTCATCATTATTAATCACGCATTATGCAATGTTATTGCCGGAGACCGAATAATGATGCATCGCAGACATTCCTCCTTTGTTTGTCGAAATGCCTAAGAAGTCTAATTCGACCAAGAATGCTGGCCATAACGGGGGAGGGGACGAGGCTCGGAGATGATTTTATAGCTTTTCTCTTTTACCTGCAACCGATTTTCGTCAAGGTATGGATCAGGGCTGGATCGAGGGAAGTTCTGTCATTTTGGATGGGTTGCCGTATTTTCCAAACACAGCCATGGCGCCATCAGGGCCGCTGGTGCCGCTCGCGACCACCAGCAACGAATCAACCTTCTTGATCGCAACCAATCGCCCCCAGCCGACGAGCGACTCGGCCCGTCGGCTGGCTGTGTGGTCTGCCCGGTCCAGGTACTGACCAGGCAGAGCCACCGTACGGTCGCCCCGGTAGCCGGCGCCATCACCGCAACCCGGAAGCTCGCATTTCCCGGCCGTTCAGGTACACTCGGACCATGAGACGGGACATGGAGCAGCTTCAGTGCAAGCACCCGGAGCGCTTGTGGCTTCTTGAACATCGTTGATATCGAAACTCCGTGCCGGCGGCAGGCTTGAAGCAAAGCATTGCTCGCCGCCGCCGGCACATCTTTTCAGCCCGCAATTACTCCCTTCATTTTGAGGTCCAAGATCAGAGCGCGCAGCACGTCTCGGGTTGATAACAGGCGATAGTTGATCGCATTGACGACATCCCGACTATACTCCCAGCCGACATTGGAGATTTCGTCGCTATTGTAGACGCCGCGATTAAAGCCTGAGCCGTCGGGCGAAGCCCAGCCGGTTATGGGGGTATCGTAGCTTCGCGACACGATGTGCCACGCCGCTCCGTTCGAGACCACGGCGCAAAAATCGCCGTATTTGCCGAGCACGACCATCTCACCATCGGGTCCGCCGCCGCCATCGACCACCACCAGCACCGGATTCGACGAGGAATCGACCTTCTTGATCGTGACCTGCCGGCCCCAGCCGTCAGGCGAGCCGGGCGCCGGCAACGTGGCGGTGGTCTGCCCGGCCCAGGCACTAACCAGACAGAGCGGCCGGGCGGTATCGACCCAGAAGCCGGCGGTGCCTTCGACATAGGCTGAAGAAACCGTCGGGGTTGAACCGCCGATTGAATGCCAACCTGATCCATCGCTAACTACGTTTATGTAATCCCCTTGTGCCGACAGGATCACCCGCCTTCCTTCCGGCCCGTTGCCGATTTCGGCGGTGACCCACACCGCGTTTTCGCTTTGGTCGGCCTTCTTGATCGTCATCGGCTTGCCGACCGCGGT
>JBAWVF010000090.1:0-15935 GCA_037147415.1 Rhodospirillaceae bacterium
CAGATATGTGTAAAAACAAATTTCATCGATATTTCAATAGGTTGGCAGAAACAGTCGCTAATCCTGTTTCTAAGAAAATATCGCTAACCTATTGAAAAAATTGGTGGGTGATGAAGGACTCGAACCTTCGGCCCGCTGATTAAGAGTTAGCCTATTATAACAAATCTGTGCTGAGAAATCAATATGTTAGAGCATATAAAAATCAGGCGTGTAATTTACGTGTTTTTCTACCGTTCGATAGAGCAGCTGACTGACTTTGGGCTATCATGCTTGAGAACTTCTGGCGAACTTTGAAGTCGGCTTTGAAAATGGGTTGTGGTCGATTTTGCATATTTTATTTCGTTCTCTCTGGTGGTTGCTAAGCGTTCCTGATCTTTTAGATAAGCATCAGATTTTGCATTACAACTTATTTCAGTGTTGTAGAGCAGCTGACTTTCTTGAGAGTTCATTACGAATATCTTTATGGCTATGCATCTGGTGAGTGTGGGGCGATGGGTTCGAGATGGTGGCGAACGGTCGGGGACGGTTGGAGGCGGTGGTGAACGGTGACGAGCCATATGAATGAGGCTTTCGATATCGGGTGGCAGTGCGCTATGGCAGGGACAAAGCTGTCGACGGTACGGCCTTGCCCCTCATTCCAGTGCTCATGGATAACGTCCTATTTACGGGCCTTTCGGGCCTTCCAATAAGGCGCAAACCGAATCAAAAAAGAAAAGAACCAAGCAATCAAGAAGTTCATTCCTCGTCCTCGCATCCCGTCAAAGCAGCGTCTTTGGAACTCCTGAAGCGAAGCTCCTTCAGCATTGAGCCTGCCGTTCTGGTAACAGAAACTACAATATTGTTCTGAAGTTCTCTGGCCGGTATCCTTTGTGAGAGGCATCATGCAGCATTCACAATTTGTAGAAACCATACCATCATTTTTACCAACAAACCCAGTCGCTTCAGCCAATTTAGGTTCGGCTTCCGGTTCCGTGGTGATGTTCTCGGCCAGCTTCGCCATCGTTTGCCTCATATGCAGGTTCGGTATGGATTATCAGATTGGCAGTGATCGGCTGTCAAGCCGCCACCATTTTATCAACATCCATGATGTCGATCACCCTGGAGGACCCTTCCTGACGCTGCACCGGGCATCACGCCCAGTCACGGAATGGTCGAGTATATGTAGCGGCTCCTCCCACCATTTTTTGCCGCATACATCGCCTTATCAGCCGACTTCAGTACCTGTTCTGAGGTAATTCCGTCAGTGGGATACACAGAAATACCTATGCTTGCTGATATCCTTAGCACAGTTTCGTTGATAATGTATTGTTCAGACAGTATCTGGATAATTTCTCCAGCAATCTTTCCTGCATATTGGGCGCCGAGAATTTGTGACAGGATCACCGTGAACTCATCTCCACCCATACGCGCCACTGTATCGACATCGCGCACACATTGAGCGATCCGCTTTGCTGCCTCAATGAGAAGTTGGTCACCGACATCATGGCCCATTGCATCATTAATCTCCTTGAAGTGATCAAGGTCAATGAAAAGTAGAGCCATTGGCTCACTCGTTCGGTGAGCCATCTTGAGACTCTGATCCAGGCGGTCGCGAAACAGTCGCCTGTTAGGCAGTCCAGTCAAGTGATCATAATTGGCTTGCTTCCAAATCAGTTCATCGGCCTGCTTTTTCTCTGTAATATCTGAGAATATTGAGACGTGCATTCTTCTCGTGCCATCATCATTGAAAATGACGTTGATAGATAGCCACTCCGCGTACAATTCTCCGTTCTTCCTCTTATTCCATACCTCACCGCTCCAATGTCCCATCGTATTCAGCGATGACCACATATCCTTGTAGAAATCATTCCGATGCTTTCCAGATTTTAGTATTTTTGGATCCTGTCCAATCACCTCACTGAGGCTATAGCCTGTGGTAGCTGTGAAGGCGGGGTTCACAGTGATAATGCGGTTTTCTGCATCAGTAATAACCATCGCTTCACTGCTGGCTTCGAAAATTGTAGCTGCCAATTGAAGGTCGTCTACATATTGGCGAATATTCTTGTGAGACAGCCGCAGATCAAGGTGCGCCATTACGTTGTCAGCCAACACTTTGATGGCATCTAATTGTTGATCTGCCAGCACACGCGGCACTCGATCAATGACACAAAGTGTACCAAGATGATGCCCTTGCGAGGTGACTAAGGGCACGCCTGCATAGAACCGAATGTCTGGAGACGATATGACCAGGGGATTATCAAAGAATCGTTGGTCCTCTCTTGCATCTGGCACAACTAATGGTTCACTCTGAAGGATGGTGTGGGCACAGAACGCCACATCCCTAGATGTCTCTTTGGCATCTAATCCAGTAATGGCCTTAAACCACTGACGACGTTCATCGACAAGACTGATCGCGGCAATGGGTGTTTGGCAAATATACGTTGCCAACTGAACCATACGCTCGAAGGCAGCCTCGGGCTCGGTATCGAGGATATCGTATTTTCGGAGAGTCGCTATACGATCTTGTTCGTTCGCAGGCAGCGGGACGATTTTCATGTGTTACCTGCTTGGTTATCGGGCACTTTGCACTGTAGTCCCATTACGTAATTTGCGATTGCCTGTCAATCAAGAGGTGGCGGGTTGGCGAGGGCTCATGGTGGCCCTGCCGTGCCCCGCCATTTACGCCTTCCAGAATCCAGCTACGCGGGTAGCCCATGCTGTCGATCAGTCGATCACCCTGGAGAACCCTCCTGGACGCTGGAGCCGTCACCAAATCCGTGTCGCAGGCTGTGATCCATAAACGTCGAGCGACTGGCTATGTGATGAAATTTGCCTGGCGGTCTGGGTTGAACTGCTCCTTGGGAACCGTTAACACCTGCTGTGTGGGCTTTTGGAAGCTTTGGTTACCGCCCCGAACCACGAACGGGATGTATTCCCTATCTGTTTGCATGATGTGGGTGGTGAGCCACCCCTTCAGGAAGGACGCTAAATCCGTCGAAATGTCACATTTACTTTCGTCAAGGTTGGAAATGAAGCGCTGAATCTCGGAGAACATCGCTTCATGGATGCCCTTGTGCCTTTCAATATCTGGATACCCGCTCTCTTTCATCAGTATTTCTTCGCGCTCGAAGTGGTCGAAAGTGTAGCTCACAAGCCCATCCAGAACGAACCGCACCGCCAATGGGTCGTCCGCGTTCTGCTTGACGGCGATCTGATTGATCAGACCAAGCAAAATGCGGTGGTCACGATCAATGACCGGGTGGCCAATTGCGATGTCGTTGTTCCATTCGACAATCTCGGCTTGCTCGCGTATCTCCAAGACATCGAATAATGCCTCGACAACGACGGGGTCAAACTTCTTGCCGCAATTTTCACGAACAAACTCCTTAGCCGCCTCCTGCGTCCAGGGCTTTTTATAGGGACGGGATGATGTCAAGGCATCGAAGACGTCGGCAACGGAGACGATACGGGCGGACAGCGGGATATCGCGCCCTTTCAAACCGGCGGGATAGCCTGAGCCATCCCAGTTCTCGTGATGATACTGGGAAACGTCCCTAGCCAACTTGAAACCGGCACTGTCAGGAAGCATGCGGGTCGCCTTGTTCAGAATGGCGGAGCCGCCGAAAGCATGGGTCTCCATGATCTGGCGCTCCTCAATAGAGAGTTTTCCCGGCTTGAACAGAATATTATCAGGTATCGTCACCTTGCCGACATCGTGAAGGATGCTGGCCCATCCCACATGTCGAAGAAAATTCTCATCACAGACCTCGGGTTCCACGCCCTTGTTCAAGAGGGTACGGGCAATCTCGTGGGTCATGCGGGCCACACGCAGAACATGGTCGCCGGTGTCGGTGTCCCGGTGCTCAGCCAGATCGGCCAGCGCCATCAGGGCGACCCTCTGGATCCTCAGCGAAATCCTTTCCGCCTCTTTACGCTCGGCGAGTTCCTTTTGCAGTAATACCCGTGCCTCCCTGAGCGCTTCAGTCGCCTTGCGTTCGGTTATGTCCTCGTAAACCCCTAATATTCCAATCGTCTCATTGTCGCGATCTTTGAGCGGTATTTTCGACGTAGATAGCCATATTGTCCGGCCGTCCGGCGTTGTCTGCGGTTCCTCAAACGAGAGCCTGGGAATGCCCGAGTCCATCACATCGCGGTCATCGGCACGGTACAGATCGGCCTGCTCCGCCCATGCCAAGTTGTAGTCATCCTCGCCAACCACCTCGTCCGGGTGCTTCTTTCCGGCATCTCTGGCGAATGCCGGATTGCAGCCGAGATAACGAAGGGTCCTATCCTTCCAGAAGACGCGGATGGGAGCTGTGTCGATGATCGTCCGCAGCATATAGCTGGATTCGGCGAGAGCGTTTTCGGCCTGCTTGCGCTCGGTGATGTTGCTGAACAGTGTGGCGACTTGCAGTGATTCCGTTCGATAGGCGGTTACCTCGTACCAACGCTTGTCAACGGTTCCGAATGCCTCAAAATGAATCGGTTTACCGGTCAGCGCCACTTCGCCGAAAATGCCGATCCAGTCTGTCGGATCATTGACCACGTCGGGATGGACCTCAGTCAGAGTCTTGCCGATTACCTCGTCGGCACGCAAGCCACGGGTGGCGAGAAACGCGTCGTTTACCGCTAAAAATCGGCAGTCCACCGGCTGACCAGCGTCGTCGAGGATGATTTCACGCAAGGTGAACCCGGTTTGTATGTGGGTGAACAGGGCGCGATAGCGCTCTTCGCTGGCCGCCAGCTTACGGTTATTCCTCTCTTGGCTGCGAAGCGCGAAGACGCCCCCCACCAGAAGTATGCCAGTCAACAGGATAGGGAACTGGATCGCACGCCACCAATTCGCCTGTAAGACCACTCTGGGTACGGCCGCGAAAAAGCTGACCGGATAATGCGACAGGCGTTGAAAGACAAAGAGATATTCCTTACCGTCGGTACTTGATACTCCGATCATATGACCAGACGTGGGAAATCCGTTTGCACGCAGATATTCAACAAAATCCCCGGTTCGCGGAGTGCCATACAACTCCTGCATTTCGACCCGGTCTGGAACTGGATAGCGGCTCAGCAGGAAGCCATCGTCGCGGATCAATCCGAACGAGGCGATCCGGGCAAAGGGCGTGTCCTCCCAAGGGTGTTTCAGATGGTCGGCCGGCAGGTTAGCGCTGACCACGAAGACCAGACCCCCGTCCGCGGCCTTGACGGCGAAGCGGAACGGCACATTCGGCTGGTGAGTGAGGGCGCTTATCGTGACTTGGCCGATCTGCACGGAATCGATTTGCGGCAGTTCGTCCAAGAAGCGCTTGAACGACGGCGTGGCCAGGGATGGCAGGGTCGGGGAAGGAGGGTCCTTTGCGCTCAGGAGGATCTGACCATCGGCCCTTATCAAGGTGACATTGATAAGTTCTGGATGCAAATCTACGAACCGCTTTACCAAGCCGTATGCTCGGTCAAGGTTGATGTTCGTTCCCGTCTGGGCGATATCTTCTGCCAGGCCGCCGAGGCCCTTTGCTAATTGATCGAAATAGGAATCAGTTGTTCTGGAGGCAGACTCGGCCACAGTCGACAAGTATTCAATTTGCGTTTGTTCCGTTTCCTGCCAGATATGCCAGGAAAGTGCCGCGAGGAAAAGAACCGCCAACCCCGCCATGGCACCGATGGTCGAGGAGTAGAAACGAGATGATGGATGAGCTGAGGGCGGCGAGAGGTTCTTGCCGGAACTGACGCCGCATTTCTCGGCTGCATGGCCCACTTGCTCATTCGGCATAGGCAATACTCCTGACGGGTGGGGCAAGACAAGTCGGCAAAGATCATTAGCCTCGACAACGGCAATTGTCCACATAGCTGCCCGCAATAATCCGAGGCCATGATAGCAATCATTGGCCCCTTAAGCCACATTGCCATCGTCCTATCCGTTGGCTGTCAGAGCGAACGGCGGCAACGCCCATGACCACCATCACACCCATCACCATCTCCTCAGCCGTTTCACACGGTCACAGCAAGTTCCCCGAGGCTCTCAAACACCACGCGCCGGGTGATGATCTTCAACGCCGTCACCCCATTCGGTGCCCAGCCATTCACCCCAGTGTGGTTTACGCTGTTCGGGTAACCCTTTGGTGGCGATCACCCTGGTGAACCCTCCTGGACGCTGGCTGCCGATTGTCGCTCCGTCTCTCCGTTCTGCCATCCACCTTCCCACATAGCGGCCTGATTGGAATCTGGAGGGTATGGGTTGCTGGTGAATGGCGTGCCCGCGCTGACGGCTTCGAGACCCTGCTGAAATGCGGTCAGTGCCCACCCTGACGGCAGGCTCCCGTCTGCATCATTTCGAGAAGGATTGGCGATAACCGGGTCATCGGTGGTCATGACGGTTTGTCCCATTGACGATCCTTCCAGATGCTGGTGCCTGCTGGCTTGCCGGCGCCATCATTAGAATGCTACTCTTCAACTGTGATCACCTTACTAAGCTGCGCCACGGTAATAACACGTTTAACTTGCCCGGTCGCATTGCGCAGGACCAAACGCCTTCCGCTCTTATTCAACTCCTCATGGGCAATCAAGAGCATGCCAACTGCCGCTGAATCTATAAACTGCAACTCATCCAGATCAAAGCAAACCGTATTGGATACGCCTGCTAATGCCTCCGCAATAAGGCTTCGTATCTTTGCATGGTCATTAAACGTGAGCCGACCGGTAATATAGGCGGATAGGCCCTGTTCGGCAGAATCAATGCGGTATTCCATATCATGCCCTCCGTTCCAACGTACTGGCCCATTATCCATTGTTGCTCAGTCAAATAATATCGAGACAACCTTTATATTCAGGTACAAGCTTGCTAATTCCGAGTGAGGTTATGCGTTCCTTTGTGGCGCAGTCGTCGCATGCCAGAAGCACTTCTTTTTCGTTCAGGGAAAGCCACCCACTCATTATAGCAAGGGTGCCACACCCAAAGTCATCAATCTCATCGACGCCATTGATATCGATAACAATTGTTTTGGCGAAGATGGTTTGCATGTCTTTTAGAGTTTTGGCAATTACAGATCGATTTGAGTTAACTAGCTTCCCATTTAGCTCTATAATGGCGAGACTTCCTCGATCAACGACATCGGCAGTTAGAGTTGCATCTTTTGTTGTTTGCGCTTGAACCGGATCGGCTGCTCGTAGCAATGGCCCATTCGCCCTATTTTTGCGATTAAATCGTGAGACTACGGCCGTCACCTTTGCTGTCATCTTCTCGAAATCGATCGGCTTTGCGATCAAGTCGTCAATCTTTAGAAACTCTGTCCGAATCGTCGTCACGAGTTGCCTATTAACTTCACCAGTAATCATCATGACATGAGTATTATCCAATAGAGGGTCGCCTCGCAATTCTCTCAGAACATCTATGCCGTTCAATTCCGGCATAAAGTTATCGATGATCACTAGCTGATGATGCTTCTCTCGATAGAATCTGAGAGCCTCCTTCCCATTGCCGGCAAAATCGATATCAAATCTTCCTATTCGCCCGGCAAACTTTTCCAGCATCGAGCGCATGGTCGCGTTGTCATCAGCTATCAATATTCGCATGCCGACCATAATTACGCTCCACGAAGCTCGTCGTTACTTATTGTAAGTCTGCCCTACGATCCAAAATATTGCACGCTCGCCATGCCAACAATTCTGTCCTGCTCAAGCAATGCAGAACGTACTACTTATCAGCCCCGATTGCGCCTGACAGGCGGCTTTGCCACAACTGGGCCAAGCCAGTCAGTCGTATCGCCTCGTCCGAACCGGCCGTGTCACCCAGGTTCCGGAACCTGCTGGACCAGTTATCCAGGATAAGCCCAAAGTTGACCGCCTTGGCAGCGAGATCACCGCACTCGACCGCTTTGGCTGCTTCGATTACTAATGTTACATCACCATATCTGACATGGTCATCGACTGCGACCAGCCTCGCGGCTAATACAGTAAGGCGAGCGCTAAGTCGTGGGATAATGCTATTGCACATATCTTCGATAATCCTCGAATAGCGTTCCTAACAACGCAAATGGGATTCAACAGACGAGTCGAGTCAGGTGCTGGATGTTCAAATGCCTGAGCCATCCTCGACAGCATGGAAAAAGTATTTGTCAATAAGAAAATGCCCAAAGATGTCATCATGGTTTATCTCATGGTGTTTGAGAACTTTTTGTAGGAGCGACGAAATATTCCAAGCTGATACAACGCCGTTATCGATTCCATCAATAACAGAATTAAACTGGTCACGGAATGCCCGGTGAGCTATGGTGTGAGTTGATGTCAGAGGATAGCCATGCCGCTTCATGAGTTCCTCCTCAAATTTCATGTGAGAGCCGAGTGAAGTGAGCAGCGTCAAGCGGCACGCCGAGATTTGAGCTGCAGCGAGGTCAGCGACGGAAACCTCCTGTAACTCTTCAATTGCCTCTCCCAAGGCTGCGTGCTGCCGTTCGATTAGATGGAGGTCGTCGATGGCTCTCTGCTCCTCCATTGCTACCTCCCTCTCATGAGAGTATCACACAAACATGCTGTTATTACGGATAATAATAGCGTTTCTATAATGTCAAAGTCAATGTTGGCAGGATGGCTTCTGTGTGGAAACGGTAGGGCATTGAGGGCATGAGAGAATCAAGGCAAGGCGGCGCGGGCCGTCAGGCAATTAATGCGTTGAAGATCAGTGAGGCACCGGCCAGTCCGTCACTCCACGGTCGAAGCCAGTTCCCTCAGGCTCTCCACCCATGCACCGGACCATCCTCATATTACCGCGCCGGAGAATCTCCTGACCTCCTGACCCAAACGCTTATCATCGCCAGTACATTCAAGCCACCGTCTGATACCATGATGACCGTGGCAATGAGCGACTCGGACACAAAATATAATAACCGCTCGATGACGGTCTGGAACCGGTGGCGAACATGCTGGTCGGGATCATCGTTCACACCGTCAGTCCGGCCAAACCGTCAAGCCACCGCCGCCGCCAGTTCCCCCAGGCACTCAACCCAATGCGCCGGATCAGGTTCAAAACAATAACTATTCACTCTGGGAGACCATTTGAGCTTGTCTCCCAGAGCGTCGATTGATAACTGGAGAGTTTATGCAACCATTAGCGCAACACCAGCGGCAGCGATGGCTCCGCCGCTGACCCTAACGGCCACTCTTGCAATGCTTGACCGTGCCCAGTAGCCTACTCCGACGCCAATTGTGTGGAGTATTGATGTGCCGAGTACGAAGCCAATTCCGTAAAGTATTGGTGCGGCGGCTTCTGGCATCTCTGCACCGTGGGCATGGCCGTGCATGATGGCACAAGCGCCAACGAGAGCCATCGCCGCAGCAAGTGGCAGGCGGGCAGACATCGCGATCAACGCGCCCAGAACCAACACAGATGCCGCAATGCCAAGTTCAACCGCTGGCACAGGTATGCCAGCAACACCGAGAAACGCACCGAAGGTCATCATCGTGACGAACGTGACGGGCAATACCCATAACGCCCGTCCACCTTCTTGAGATGCCCACAAGCCAACTGCAACCATCGCCATGATATGGTCGATGCCGCTGATTGGGTGTCCGATCCCTTCCATGAAACCGAAGCCCGTGGTTCCGAACGTGTGGGCATGCGCCGTGGTCGCGGCGAGCGCCACAGCGGTGCCGACCATAGCAAACAGATACCGAGCCAACATTGACAACATCCTCCCCTCGTTAAGCGTCGGGATGCCCCGATCGTGGATTTCATACGAATCTATAAATCTTCATACTCTGGCGGCGGCGTCAAGGGAAGCGATGCCACCACGGTCAGTCCATCACCGTCACCCCACCACCTTCCCAAAATTTAACCCACTCACCCCAACCATCCCTAGATCTAAATCGTAAACGACCGTATACTTGATGCATCTACAGATTGTGGTGCATCCCATGGCCCAGCCTCGATACATTGCCTACTACAGGGTTTCCACAGCCGCACAGGGTCGCTCGGGCCTTGGACTCGAAGCGCAACAGGCAGCCGTCAAAGCCTTCCTCCAAGGTCGTGACCATGACCTTGCAGGCCAGTTCATCGAGGTCGAGAGCGGTCGGAACTCGGAAAGGCCGCGACTCGGAGAAGCCTTAACCCTGGCTCGAAAACTCAAAGCCACGCTGGTCATCGCCAAGCTGGACAGGCTGGCGCGCTCCGTCAGCTTCATTGCCAACCTGATGGATGCCGGTGTCGAGTTCGTGGCCTGCGACATGCCCGCCGCCAATCGCCTGACACTCCATATAATGGCCGCCGTCGGTGAAGCGGAAGCCAGGATGATCAGCGAACGCACGGTCGCCGCGCTGGCCGCTGCCAAAGCCAGAGGCGTGCGACTCGGGAATCCAACCAATTTGCCCGACGCTCAAGCCGCCGGTCACCAGACGATGATCCAGGATGCCGACGATCATGCCAGCAAGGTGCTCGGCACCATCAGGGAGATCGTGCGGGCCGGTACGGTCAGCGTCCACAAGATTGCCGACCAGATGAATTCACGCGGGGTTCAAACCCGTCGCGGCGGTCAGTGGTCGGGCACCTCGATCCTGAACACCATTCGGCGCTGCGGCTTCCAGACGGTGAGCGAGGTGGTGGCTTCAGCCTGACCTGTTCGATGGCGACACAACTCAAATGCCATATGTCTTGGCATCTCGTTCAACCGCACTCTGGTTGGTATTGCAAAATCACGGCTGGATACCCTTGACTTCAAAAATAAGCGCGATTTGATCACAAGAAAATTCCCTCAATCCGTGTCAATGGCGTGTTGACCGCCAGAACCAAGGCATTACCGTCCTTCCTGCCAGGAAGCTGGCTCAGCACCATCAACTCCAATGCCGACTCGGGATTTTTCTCCCCGAGCCATCAGCCATGCCCCAAGAGGAGAACATGCCATGAACGAGAAGGCCAAGACAGCCAAAGTTCGTCAACTCAACGATCAATTCCGCCAGACCGGTCGTGGTGGCCGGATCATGCTGACCAGTGGCATTCAGGCCTTGGGGCAGCAGGCGATCATGGAGATCATGGCGAAGATCAGATCATTCAATAACTTCACCAAGGACAATGACCCCTACCTTGAGCACGACTTCGGGAAGATCGAGCACAACGGTGAATCGATCTTCTGGAAGATGTCCTACTATGATCGAGCAATGGAGTTTGGGTCAAATGATCCTTCTGATACGACTGTTACCATGCGGGTTATGACCGTAATGCTTGCCGAAGAATATTGATTGCATCGGCAAGCACATATTGACCTTCCTACAGGCGGAGTTATCGTCAGGTAAACGGGAGGTCAAGATGTTATCCCTCTATCGCAAACATCAGCGTCTGACCAAGTTCGAGGAATGGAGCAACGCGGCTCGTTTCTCATTGCCCGTTGCGGTAACGATGAATGTGGCCGGCTGCACCAGCGTTGCGGATGGTGGCTGGTCGATGCTGGCGGTGTCGGCGGCGGTATCCGTGGTCGGGTGGTGGGCACACAAGAAGGTGTCCGCTGCCCTGACCAAATTCGTCGCCAAGGTGGCGGCCAGCAGGTGGCTCCGCGCCCGATATGCCCGCGATGCCAGGATCGGCCGCGAAGAAGACCACATCGCCCAATTGGAACAGGAGCAGACCGCCGCTTTGATGGCGGCGGCCCTTGCGGCCAAGAACGGCCACGCCGTGACGGCCGGTTTGTTCTACGGGCTTGCCAAGCGGGCGGAAGGTCGGCTCCGACATCACGGCCGGTAACGTCGTCGCAACATTTCGTATTTCGGGGAAAAGCAACCAGGCTCATGTTTTGTTACGGGAAAAGCAAGAAACTCATCAGGTTCTAAAAACTATTGGACCCGGTATGCTTCCTCTATCCGATAGCATTGATCACGACGCTGGCTGACAGCGTGACCGTGACCGACCGCGTCGGTCACGGTTGACGAGTATTAATTGGATCATGATTATGTGTGGGAACGCTAATATTGTAGATACTTCGGAGCGGCTTCAATTTCGCGAATCGTCGTGTCGCTGATTGATTTCATGGTCATAACAACAGGCAACATCTGATTCTCCGATGTATCGCTTTGTTCCATATAGTCATGAAACACATAAAAGACTTTCTGATCATGACCGCCATTGCCACTCGTCGTTTCGCTCGTTACAATCACCCTCTCCATAAACAATATCATGTCACCATTCTCGTTACCGTCAATGTCAATGCTATAATATCGAAATCTAATAGCAAGCATTGAACTCATCAGGCTTGCAACACCATAGTTAAACATTAAGAACGAATATTCTGTATCAAACACTTTTATGACAAAGCTTATGTCGTAATAGTTAGTAATATTTTCAGGCTCATCGCCTTCAAGCTTCAATGCCCGCTCCCATATCGGCTTGAATATATCATAGAATATGTCAAACAACTCCTTCGCGCGGTCATTCCATATATGATGCACAACTTTGTTGTTTGGGCTTGTCATTTTAGTCGCCTTTCGTCGGTGAACGTGGATTAGTTTTGGTTGCCACTTCAGAGTGGTAGTGGCTTCGTTCTCACGCACTTCCCAGTCGTGAAGTTCGCAATGTCAGCCTCACAGGTTATGCCTAGCGAGCATAGTCCGTAATATTGCTATGAGCAATGGTTGAGATGTTCTTGACCTCATCACCATCGGTAAAGAGCGCTGATAGCGCTTCGATAATTGCCCAATTCGCCGGATTGCCGCGGCGCCACAAGTGCGGTATCTCAACAGCATGGTTGCCAGCCGCAAGTTTCAGCGCGGCGATGATGGGGAATAGCGTGCCGACCCGATGAAGGAAGAATTCTCCCCCGAAGGCATCACCGGCCTGTTCGAGCAGGCATCCCGCCTGATCCATGGAGCACGGTTTTCTGGTGGTCTGACCCCCGCCCAGTGGACAGCCCTGCGCTATTTTGCCGAAGCGCCACCGTTCAGCCGCACCATGGCAAGCTTGGCGCGGTTCCAGGGCCTGACCCTGGCGCCGATCACGCGCACCGTGCGTACGCTGATGGAGAAGGGCTTGGTGGACCGCCACCCCAATCCACGTAGCAAGCGAGCCGACCTGATCATCGTCAACAAGGCCGGTCGCCAAATGCTAAACCAAAACCCCCGCGCTCAAATTGCGGAGGTCATTGCCAAAGTACCAATAGAAAACCGAGAAGTTCTGGTCCAGTCGATGCGCACGATCCTGGACGGCCTGCTTGAGCTTGGCTTGCCCCAGTTCGATGAAAGCTTGCTCGCGGACGACGACGAATAGTTCAGGCCGCCCTCTCGGCATATTGCGCCAGCAATTTCTTCACCTCATCCACCAGATCATCATTGTCGAACGGCTTGTGCAGCACCCGATCCGCTCCGAAGGTGTCGGCCAGGGCTACGGAATAGTCGATGGGTGCCCGTCTTGGTGCGCCGCCGGAAATCGCGATCACGGGCAGCTTCGGGTTGATGGCGCGCAACCGCTTCAGCAGGTCGAGGCCGTCCATGTTCGGCATCCACAGGTCGGTGATCATCAGGTCGCAGGGCTGACGCTCCAAGAGAGCCAGGGCAACCGCGCCGTCAGCCGCCTCGTCCACGACAAATCCGGCTTCTTCCAAAGAGGCCGTTATCGATACCCGGACTTCAAGGGCATCCTCAACCACCAGTATCCGCGTCATGGCATCCCCCATCCGCTTCGGTGACATCAGGCAGGTAGACGCGGAAGGTTGTGCCAATCCCAACCTCGCTGTCCACCATGATGATGCCACCAGCAACCGTTATCAGCCCGTACACCACGGATAACCCAAGACCAGTGCCTTCGCCAATGGGCTTGGTCGAGAAGAACGGCTCGAAGATGCGTTGGCGGGTGTCGTCGTCCATGCCGTGGCCGTTGTCGGTCACCGTCAGGCAGAGATAGGGGCCGGCCGGCAGGGCAACAACAGGCCCGCCTTCATGGGGCAGGACCACGGACGAGACGGTGATGCTGATCAGGCCGTCCTTGGCGACGGCATGAGTGGCGTTCAACACCAGATTGGTGACGATCTGCGTGACCTCGGTGTCGTTGATCCGTGCCAGCCGGGTCGGCACATTGTTCAGCAGTTCCAAGGTGACGGTGGGTGGCACTCTGGTGCGGCTCAACTCCACCGCTCCTTGAACGGCGTCACCAAACAGGATTGTCGTCTTACTTGCAGGCGTCTCTCGGGCAAACATCAAGACCTTATGAACTATATCTCCGGCCTTGATGCCGCAGTTGCGAATATGCTCAAGGTATTGGATCGAGCGTTTATCATCGGCATGTAAACGCTTCTGCACCATCTTTGCAAAATTAATGACCGGATGGATCAAGTTGTTCAGTTCATGGGCGACACCGCTGGCAAGATGCCCAATCGAGATTAGCTTTTCCCGCTCTCGTTCGATCAGTTCAAGGCGTTTTTCATCGGTAATGTCGAAGTAGGTCATGAGATAGGCGTGGCATAGGCCATCGTCACCAATGACCGGGCCGCCCTTAACCCGCAGGATGTGCTGACCGTCACCCCGGTTGATCCGCAGGTTCATGTCCAAGGGCAAACGCCGTTCCAGCCGATTGATGCCGTCCTCCAGGATGGGCGCGTCCACACCGTCGCTATGCAGGTCGTGCCAAGAAGTCTGCCGCAGCTCGTCGGCGCTGCGGCCCATGAGAGCCACCAGGGCATCATTGACGAACAGAAAGCGGTGCTCGGGCGCGGCCAACTCAACAATACCGACACCATTCGGACTGGAATGGACCGCCGCCGCCAGTAAGGAGCCAATCCGTTCGGCTTGCCGCCGCTCCGCAGTGATTACGCCTAAAATCAGCGCGAACAGGGAATAGGATAGCAAAAGCAATTGGATATCGATCACCGCGATTGGCACCTGATGGACGGCGAGTGACAGCACGATCGAGAAGTTAAGAATCACGATGGCGACCGAGGCTCCGCGCCAGCCTTCCCGCAGGGCGACCACGGTCAGCGGGATGAACATCAGGAATTTACCCGAAGTGTAAATCTCGGGTCGTCCGCTGTGGAACACCGCATACAACACCAAGGCCGCCGCCGCAGGTAGAAGGACGGTACGGGCAATCGTCGTGATGTCCGGCCACCACTTCGGTTTGGCCCGGCCATCACCATTGGTCGCCTGGGTCACCATGCTGCCCACGGCCATGATCAAAGGCGCCAGGGTGCCAATCCCGACCAGATCGCCAATCAGGAAGCTCGGGATCAGGGTCGGCAGGTCGTTCCAGGCGAAGAAGCCTGCCCAAGCATAGGTCAGGCATATCAGCGGGGCGACGATGGCCGGGGCCAGCACCATACCGATGATCAGGGCCATGACGCCGCCGCTCGACTGAAAGCCGCCACCGATCCGCGCCGATTTCAAGGCCGTCGTGATCGCGGCATAGATCAGAGGTGAGAGGCTGGTGGTGATGGTCAGCCAGCCCATGTTGGCCGGAACTGACCAGAGGTCGGCACTCCATACCGCCCTGGCTGCAAAGTCGCCAACCATCACCCAGCCCACTTGCCGGCCTCGGGCGACCATCAAGCAGCCGAACAGCAGGCCGCCGGGTAGAAACCAGACGCTGACGTTGCGGGCAATTTCCAGATTGAACGACAGCAGCGACAGGCCGTAATGCGCCGCCATGTAGCCGACGACGATGACCGCGCCCAGTGACAGGTGGTGCTTGCCAAAATGGCGCTGGGTCCGAGTCGGTTGGTTCATCTGGCGGGCCGTTGGGTTCAAGTACCCCCCACTATTCCCATCGCCAGCCACCACCGCAACCTGATTGATGACACTACCCCACCACATGCGCATCACCGATCATCATGTTGCCTGTAGCAATATTAAGTTTGTGGACGCGCATTTTGATCTGTTTGTCACACCATTTCCGATCAGCTACGCTCAGCGAAAGCGCCAACCCCCCAGTTCCTGGAAAGATTCTTGATACCAGTCGCAAGAAGTCATGACTCGCGGCCATAATGGATAGATATCTATGG
>JBAWVF010000091.1:0-15808 GCA_037147415.1 Rhodospirillaceae bacterium
CAGACTCGTATGGGCTGCATAGATGCCCATGTATCTCTACCGAAGACCCTCTGACACCGAGCGTGAATCGATGCGGGCCGGGCGCCTCATGGTTCAGTTTACCGGCGAAGCCGACAGCGCCTGACTTACGCGCCCCCGCCGCATCGCCGCCTTGAGCGGCGCGGGTTTCCCTGCTATCGGTTTTCAGCCCATTTCGGAGGAAACGCCCGTGCCTGCATATCGTTCGCGCACCACCACTCATGGCCGCAACATGGCCGGCGCCCGCTCGCTGTGGCGGGCCACCGGCATGAAGGACGGCGATTTCGACAAGCCGATCATCGCTGTGGTCAATTCGTTCACTCAATTCGTGCCCGGCCATGTCCATCTGAAGGATTTGGGCCAATTGGTGGCGCGCGAGATCGAGGCGGCCGGCGGCGTCGCCAAGGAATTCAACACCATCGCCATCGATGACGGGATTGCGATGGGCCATGGCGGCATGCTCTATAGCCTGCCCTCGCGCGATCTGATCGCCGATTCGGTCGAGTACATGGCCAATGCCCATTGTGCCGATGCTTTGGTCTGCATCTCGAATTGCGACAAGATCACGCCCGGCATGCTGATGGCCGCTCTGCGGCTTAATATTCCGGCGGTGTTCGTCTCGGGCGGGCCGATGGAGGCCGGACGCGGCACCTTCGCCGGCAAGGAAAAGGCGCTGGATCTGGTCGACGCGATGGTGGCCGCGGCCGATGATCGCATTGCCGAGCCCGAGGTCGAGGCGATGGAGCGCTCGGCCTGTCCGACCTGCGGTTCGTGCTCGGGGCTGTTCACCGCCAACTCGATGAATTGTTTGATGGAGGCGCTCGGGCTGGCGCTGCCTGGCAATGGAACCTTGGTCGCGACGCATGCCGACCGCAAGGAGCTGTTCCTGCGCTCCGGCCGCCTGATCGTCGAACTGGCCAAGCGCTGGTACGAGAAAGACGACGCGACCGTTCTGCCGCGCTCGATCGCCGATTTTAAGGCGTTCGAGAATGCGATGGTACTGGATATCGCGATGGGCGGTTCGACCAACACCGTATTGCACCTGCTGGCCGCCGCTTCGGAAGCCGGGGTCGAGTTCACCATGAAGGACATCGACCGGCTGTCGCGGATCGTGCCGAACCTGTGCAAGGTTGCGCCCTCCGACCCCGACACTCACTTGGAAGATGTGCATCGGGCCGGCGGCGTGATGGCGATTTTGGCCGAGCTTGATCGTGCCGACTTGCTGCATCGCGACGTGCCGACGGTTCATGCGCCGAGCTTGGGTCAGGCGTTGGAGCAATGGGACGTGATGCGCAACCCGCTGGTGCATGACTTCTTCAAGGCCGCGCCCGGCGGCGTGCCGAGCACGGTCGCCTTCAGCCAGTCGAAGCGCTATCAGGCAGCCGATCTCGACCGAGTCAAGGGCGCCATCCGTAGCGTGGCCGCGGCTCACAGTAAGGACGGCGGGCTGGCCGTGTTGTATGGCAATCTTGCGGTACAGGGCTGTATCGTAAAGACGGCCGGGGTCGATCCCTCGATTCTGGTGTTTGCCGGTCCGGCCTTGGTGTTCGAAAGTCAGGAAGATGCGGTGTCCGGCATCCTCACCGGCAAGGTCAAGCCCGGCGATGTCGTCATCATCCGTTACGAAGGGCCGCGCGGCGGGCCGGGCATGCAGGAAATGCTCTATCCGACCAGTTATCTGAAGTCGCGCGGACTGGGTAAGGCGTGCGCCTTGATCACCGACGGGCGCTTCTCGGGCGGCACGTCGGGGCTGTCGATCGGCCATGTTTCCCCTGAAGCGG
The DNA here is from genome assembly GCA_037147415.1 of Rhodospirillaceae bacterium. Lineage (GTDB taxonomy): Bacteria > Pseudomonadota > Alphaproteobacteria > Azospirillales > Azospirillaceae > BOG-933. Next base: position 1,800 of record JBAWVF010000091.1, read on the forward strand.
CCGAAGGCGGCACCATCGCTTTGGTCGAGACCGGCGACCGTATCGAAATCGACATTCCGGCCCGCACGATTCGGCTTGCGGTGTCCGATGTCGAACTGGCCCGGCGCCATGCCGAACGGGGGGAGCGGGCTTGGCGTCCGGCCAACCGTCAGCGCCCGGTTTCGCCCGCATTGCGCGCCTATGCCGCCCTGGTCACCAGTGCGGCATCGGGTGCGGTGCGCGACGTGTCACGACTGGACCGGTGACACGCGGCGTCGCAGCCGTTTACGGATTTTTTGCGGACCGTGGACATGGGCGGGGACGATTTCGGTCGGACCGCCCACCCGGACCGGCCGTTCGGCGTGGCGGCCAAGGCAGATCATGCGGTCGTACATCACCAGTGCTCCGGCGACGCCGACATTGATGCAGAACCGTGTGGGGATTTTGATCACGAACCGGCACAGCGATACCATTTCGGGCGAGAGCGAACCGCGCTCCGGCCCCAGTACATAGGCGGCGCGCAACGGGTGGCGGAAACTCGGCAGGTCGATCGCATCGTCAAGCAGTTCGACTCCGATCAACGTACAGTCGTACGGCAACACCAATGAGGCCACGTCCGGGTAGCTGTAAAAGGGCAGGTTGGCCCCGGCATCCGAGGTGTCGACCAGATACATCTCGCGCGTGTCGATCGAGGGGGCGACCGTGAACACGAAGCTTGAGCCGAAGGCGTGGGCGGAGCGCATGAGGTTGCCGAGATTGCCGGGCTTACTCACCCCTTCCACCCCGATTGCGAAATATCCTCTCATCTTGCCTTCCTCTGTATCTTTACGGATGCCAGCTTGCACCGACGGGCCGGCGGGAGCAAGCTGCGGCGCATGAGCCCGCCCGAAACCCGGTGCTTTCAGGATAATCGGCTAATGAGCGTACAAATCTGTGATTCTTCGGCCTGTGATTCTCCGGTGATGGTCGAAGTGCGGCGCGGCTCGACGGTCGAATCATGTCACCGTGGCCGGGCGGTGGTGGCCGATGCCTCCGGGCGGGTGGTGGCAAGCTGGGGTGATTCCGAGGCGCCGATTATTCCGCGCTCGGCGGTCAAGCCGATCCAGGCGTTGCCGCTGGTCGAGAGCGGGGCGCTTTATGCCTATGGTCTTGAACAATATGAACTGGCGTTGGCCTGCGGTTCGCATCACGGCGAGGGCCGTCAGGTCCGCATGCTGGAGAGCTGGATGAAGCGGATCGGCTGCCAGCCCGGTGATCTGGCGTGCGGCGCCCATGCTCCGCTTGACGAGGAAGCGACGGTCGAGCTGATTCGGTCCGGGCAGGCGGCAACGGTCATACACAACAATTGCTCGGGCAAGCATCTGGGCATGCTGACCACGGCCCGTCATCTCGGCGAGCCGCTCAAGGGCTACACGGCTCCGGAGCACCCGGTCCAGCAGCGCATTCAGGCGATTTTACAGGACTTGACCGGCTGCGCTCTCGGGGACGGACCGGCGCTGGTTGACGGCTGCGGCGCGCCGACTTTTGCGGTTCCCTTGCGCGGCTTGGCGGTGGCCATGGCCCGCTTTGCCGATACCGACGGGTTTGAGCCGGCCAGGGTCACAGCACTCGATACGGTGCGCAACGCCTGGAGCCGCCATGCCTCCTTCATCGGCGGGCGGACCAGCTTCGATACCAAGCTGATGCAATCACTGCCGGGAACGGTGTTGGTGAAAAGCGGGGCCGAGGGCGTGGTTGTTGCGGTTCTGACACGGCAGAAGCTTGGATTGGCGTTAAAGATCGAAGACGGCGCGCCACGAGCGAAGAACGTTGCTTTGATGGCGCTGCTGCGTCATCTCGGTGTCATCGATGCCGGCCGTTGGCAAAGCTTGAGCGAGCTCGCGGCGCCGGTGGTTACCAACTGGTCCGGGAAGGTGGTGGGCGGTGTCCGCCCGGCCGAGGGCTGGCTGAACGAGGCGTATACACGGGGGTAGCAGGCATGCGCGCGGTTTTGTGTCACGGCTGGGGCGGTCCCGAGTCTCTGGTGATCGGTGAGGTTCCGGAGCCGACAGTCGGGCCGGGGCAGGTCCGGCTGGCGGTGGTTGCCGCCGGTCTCAACTTTGCCGACAGCCTGATTATCGCCGGCAAATATCAGGAAAAGCCGGCATTTCCGTTCTCGCCCGGCTTCGAGGTTGCCGGCACGGTGCTGGAGGTCGCCCCCGATGTCACCGATTTCGAGCCCGGCCGGCGGGTGGTTGCCGTGCTTGACCATGGCGGCTTTGCCGAACAGGTGGTGGCGCGGGCCAAGGATGTGTTTCCGATTCCCGACTCGATGGATTTCGCGACCGCGGCCGGGTTTCCGATTGCTTACGGCACTTCGCACATCGCGCTGTGGGAGCGGGCAGGGCTCAAGGCCGGGGAAACCCTGCTGGTTCACGGTGCCGCGGGGGGCGTGGGGCTGACTGCGGTCGAAATCGGTAAAGCGCTGGGAGCGACTGTCATTGCATCGGCGAACGGTCCCGACCGGTTGGCCGTGGCCACGGCGCACGGGGCCGATCACCTGATCGACACGAAAACCGAGGACATTCGCGAGCGGGTGCGGGCGATCACCGGCGGTCGCGGCGTCGATGTGGTTTATGACCCGGTCGGCGGGGATACGTTCGACAAGAGTTTGCGGAGTGTTGCTTGGGGCGCTCGTCTGTTGGTGGTCGGTTTTGCCGGGGGGCAGGTGCCGCAGATTCCGGCCAATCTGCTGTTGGTTAAGACCTGTTCGGCGATCGGGCTCAATTGGAGTTCCTACCGGTTGCATGCCCCGGAAGTGGTGGCGGAAAGCTTTCGCGCCTTGTTCGGCTGGTTTGAAGAAGGTAAGCTGAAGCCGTTGGTTTCAGCGCAATATCCGCTTGATAAGGTCTCCGAGGCGTTGAAGACTTTGATCGCGCGGCGCTCTATCGGTAAGCTGGTCCTAACCCCGTGATGGTGTTTCCGTGCTAAGAACGCCGCGGTTGTCGCGGTCACCCGACCTGATCGTCAGTTCATTCGACGAGGCCGATGCCGAGGTTTGGGGCGCGTTAATGCGACGCGGCTTCGGGTTGGGCGAGATCCGGATCGCTCATTTCCGGGCCGGGGTCGGTGACCGCTGGATCAGAATCGCGCGCCGGGAGGGGCGGTTCGCCGGAACCGGCACTCTGATTCCGATGACGCAATGGTTCGGCGGACGCCCCGTGCCGGTGGCCGGTATCGCTGCGGTTGCGGTCATGCCGGACGAGCGGTGTCGAGGGGTCGCCTCGACGATCTTGCAGGCGCTGATGGTGGAGGCGCGTGGGCTCGGCTTGGCTATGGTGGTGCTGCATGCCGGCACCTTGCCGCTTTACCGGCGGGCCGGATTTGCGCGGGCCGGGGTCTGCGTCGATTACCGGCTGAGCATGGCCAAGACTTTGGCGCCGCTGGCCGATCCCGCCCGGCGTGTGCCGTTGCGGATGGCTCCGGCGGTGGGCGGCGGCTCGGCCGATGTTCGGGTGCTTAATGCGCTGCGGTCCCGGTTGGCGCACCGGACCAACGGTCTGGTTGAGCGGCCGCCGCTGCTGTGGGCCAATTTGCTCACGCCCGCCGGAATCGAGCCGCCGACCTTGCACCTGATTCTCGGCGAGGACGGGGCCGCCGCGGGCTATCTGCTGCTGCATCCGGCGCTGCGAGAGGAGGGAACGCTGCATATTGTCGATGCCTGCCTGCCGACCGCCGATACCGTGGCTCAGGCCCTCAGCTTTCTGGCGGGCGAATCCGGAAAGGCTGCGATGGTGACCTGGCCGGGCGGGCCGGATGATGCGCTGGCCCATCTTGCCCCGGAAACCGAGGTCGATATCGATGATTGGGATACCTGGCTGGCTCGGGTGCTCGATGCTCCGGCGGCTCTGATGGCCCGGGGTTATCCGCGCGGGTTGACGGCGCGGCTCGAATTGGCGCTGGAGGATGCCCTGTTCCCGGCCAATCATGGTTATTGGCGCCTGGAGGTCGCCGATGGAGTCGGCCGGATAACCGCCGGTGCGGCCGCCGCACCCGGAGTTCCGGTGCTGACCTTGCGGGCTGAAGCGCTGGCGCCATTGCTGACCGGTCATCTCGGCCCGGTTGCTTTGCAGGCGATGGATGTATTGGACGGTAGTGAGGGCGCGTTGGCTCTGGCGGCTTTGCTGTTCGCGGGGCCGTCTCCTTGGATGGCCGACCGGTTTTAGGGAGCAGATCGACGCTTTTTCTTTAACGGCCTGCTTGCGTAGGGAACAATAGCAAGCTATGAGGCATGATTGTATGCTCACTCCTCCGGACGCGAGACCGGGTTGACGGGTGTGGGCCGGCAGGACACTGATTGAATGGACGCGGAACAAATCGCGGCAGCCTTCCGGACATCGCGGAAGGGCGTGGTCATTACCGGCGTGCAAGGTCATATTTTGGCCGTCAATCCCGCGTTCTGTAAATTATTGGGCTATAGCGACATTGAAATACGCGGCGGGCTGGCGGGCTCGATCATCCCGGCGGAGGATTGCAAGGCGCGTATGGCGGACTGGGCCCGCGTGCTGGCCGGTGACGACGGCGAGGGCGAGGGCGAGGGCTCGATCCGGTGTCGGTATCTCCATCACGACGGGCATGTCGTCAATGTTATTGAAACCCGGACCCCGGTTGCGGGTAAAGACGGTGTCACCGGCGTCTTTGCATTGATCGAGCGGGACTTTCAGCCCGCTTCGATTCCGGTGCCGGTTGAGACGATGGAAAGCGACCGGTTTTTCCGTCGGATTTTCGAAGTCGCGGGCGAGGCGATCTTTGTCGCCGATGCCGAGACCGGTGTGGTCGTTAATTGCAACCAGCATGCCGCCGACCTGATCGGTCGTTCGCGCGACGACATTATCGGCACCGCTCAATCCGCGCTGCATCCCGATGATGAACGGGACCATTACCGGGAATTGTTCAGTCATCGGGCGCAGCAGTCCGGGCGGCAGAATAGCGAAGTGCTGGTTCGGCGGGTTGACGGCTTGACCGTGCCGGTGGAAATCACCAGCACGACCATGGGCTGGAACGGTCGCCTGATGGTGATCGGAATCTTTAAGGAGATTACCGAACGCCGTCGGACCGAGGCGGCTTTGCTTGCCTTTGCCAATCGTATGCACGCGATCCTGTCCTCGATGTTCGATGCGGTGATTACCGCCGACGAGCAGGGCACGATTGAAACCTTCAACGATGCGGCCGAACGGCTGTTCGGCTGGCGGGCTTATGAGGTGATCGGACGCGGGGTCAGTTTGTTGATGCCGCCGCAAAGCTTTGAACAGAGCGATGCGATGATCAGCGGGTATCGGCGCGGCAGCCCGGCCCGTATCGTCGGTAAAGAACGTGAAGTGGTGGCGATGCGGAAGGACGGTTCTTTGGTGCCGATCGAACTGGCGATTACCGAAGTTGTCGATCGGGCCGAGCATTTCGGAACCGGGGCGTCGGGCCGGCGCTCTTTTGTCGGTGTCATCCGCGATATTACCGAGCGCAAAACAATCGAGGCGGCACTGTTGGCGGCCAAGAGTCAGGCCGAACTCGCCAACCGGGCCAAGAGCGAGTTTCTCGCTCATATGAGCCACGAGTTACGGACGCCGCTCAATGCCATCATCGGCTTTTCCGAAATATTGATGCGAGAGCTGTTCGGACCATTGGCGCCCCGTTATTGCGAGTATGCCGAGACCATCTACGAGAGCGGTCAGCATTTGCTGCGGATTATTAATGATTTGCTCGACATGGCTCGAATCGAGGCCGGTCGTTTCGATTTGGTCGAAGAGGCGATCGATCTGCATTCGGTGATCGAGTCCTGTTTGACCATGGTGCGGGCCCGGGCCGATCACGGCCAAGTCGATCTGTCGGTCTTGCCCGAAGCGATATCGTCGACCCGGATTCTAGCCGATCGGCGCTCGGTGATGCAGGTGTTGCTGAACCTGTTGACCAACAGCGTCAAGTTTACACCGCGCGGCGGCGTGGTCTCGGTCACCGCCGGAATCGACGATAGCGGCCGGATGGTGGTTTCGGTTGCCGATACCGGACCGGGCATCGACACGGATATGTTGCCGCGCCTGTTCGAACCGTTTCAACAGGCCGACTCGCGGTTGTCGCGTAAGCTGGAAGGGACCGGGCTCGGTCTGGCGATCAGCCGCAATCTTATGGAATTGCATGGCGGTGCGCTGGAGATCGAAAGCCGAATCGGGGTCGGGACCGTCGCAATCATGCGCTTTCCCGCATCGCGCGTGATTAATCCCGTGTCCTGAGCCCGGCTGAAACATCCATCTCTTGACAGGGTGGAGCGAAACAAGGCACCACAGTCTGAATCCGCCTTGTGGTTTTCTCAGGGGTGCTTTGATGAAGAAATTAGTAATTCCGGCCGTTTGCGCCCTGTCTCTCGTGCTTGCGCCGCTTGGCACGGCCGTGGCTCAGTCGCAGCCCGCCGATGATACCGCCCAGGGTGCGCGTACGATCTATCGGAGCGGTGGCGGCAGCGTTACCGGGGTTATGAGTATGGAAACCAAGCAGATCATTTTCGGCACGACGGTCGGCTGGCTCAGCGGCGGTTTGATCGGCTGGCGAATTTTTAAGAATCCCCGGGCGATCGTGGCCGGTATGGCGGTCGGAACCTTGTTCCCGATCTGGATGTATCTGACCCAGGATTAGTTGGTCCGCGGGATTCGGGATCGGGAGGTATAACCCGGCGTGAAGTCAGCTTCACGCCGGGTCACTTTTTGCTCAGCCCTTCTTTTCGGCGTGGTTAAGCAGATACAGCTCGATCAAAGCCGAGCCGGTATTGTCGGGACGGGTCGCGCCGACCGCTTGCAGGTGGTCGCGGAAGCGGGGAGCGTGGACATTGGTCCAATCCGGCGATTTGCGGATCGGTGCTTTCAGCAGAACCACCCCGTCGGCCTGCTCAAGCCGGGCCAATATCGCTTCGAGTGACTGACCGTGCGCTTCGTCATAGACGACCGTGTCGATGTAAAGATTGCGGAACCGCGGCAGGTTCAGCATACGGGCGAGCTGGAATGTATCGACATTGATCGCGCTGTCGTCGGACGCCACCAGCAGCTTGAACGGGCGGTCGGTCGGCAAGGTGGCCAGCACGGCTTCGGCTTCACGGACATAGTGCAGATTGGGCCGGGCGGTGATCGGAACCGCCAGCAGAATCGCAATCATCCCGAGAATGGGCAACCCGCGCGGGCCGACCCCGCGGGCCGGTGTGGTGGAGGCGGTCAGCGCGACCAGGGCGAACGGCAACCCGACCAGGAACGGCAGGCCATAGCGCATGTCGTGGTTTTCGCAGGCCGCCGTCAGGCCGAGATAGCCGACCAGCACCAGCAGCGGCCACAGCGGCGCCCACAGACCGGCCGGGCGTTGCGAGCCGAGGCGCCAGCCGACGATGGCGGTGATGCCGGCCAGGATCATCGGTACACTGCCATAGCGGGCGAACAGCGCCTTCAGATAGGCGAAGCTATCGAGGTTATAAGAGGTGTACTTGGCCAGCGGCCCGACCGTGGACACCAGGACGTGACCGACGATTTCATTCCAGTAGATCAAGTGATAAGCAATTACCGGGGCACACACCGCCACGCAGACGAGCAGCGCCAGGGTCGCGGCCCCCGCGCCGGAGCGAATCGTGCGCAGATAAAACAGCACCGGGGTAATCAGCACGGCGAAGAAACCGAACGAGGTCTTGGCCATGACGCCGGTTGCGATCACCGCACCCCAGGCTAAGCCGCGTCCGACACTTTTCCAGGCGCCCGGATTAGGTCGCAACGCTTCTTGCGGCACCAGCATGATCAGCAGCGCCACCAGCAGCGCCATGATGGTATCGCCTTCATAGTTGCCGGCGATGTCGAGCAGGATCGGATTCAGGGCAAGGCAGGCGAAGGCCAGCAGAATCAACAGTCTGGGAATCGCCAGCCGCAGCATCAGATCGCCGAGCGCCAGAACGATGCCGAAGGTCACAACCGCCATCGAGACGAAGGGCAGGCCGATCCCGGAGACGGTGGCCGCTTTCGGACCCCACGGCCACGACAGCCAAGCCATCAGCGGCGCCTTGACGATTTCGGTCAGGCACTCTCGGTAGCTGACCTGCATCGGTTCGAACATCGCCTTGGTGATGCAGGCTGCTCGGTGCAGATAATAGGCGTCGTCCCAACCGACCGGGGACGGTACGGAAGAGACTATGGCCGGCACCGCCAGCAATAAACAAACAAAGAGTACCAGCGCGGACTCACGGCGCATATTCACGTCCTTTTTATGGCAGGGTGGTTATAGACTTGTTCGACGGTACGGGCGGTTATCACCGCCCAGTCGAAGTAATTCCGAACATAATCCCGAGCCTGTTCGGAAATCATCTTCAGTTCTGCGGCCGGCATCGCCTGAATCGCCGCTAAGGTCTCGGCAATTTTGCGGTATTGTCCGGGCTCCAGCCGCATCGGTGCGTCATAATCCGACTGGCCTTCGGGGAATAGCTCGATGATGAAGCCGGTTTTACCGTTTTGTACGAACAGCGGGAAAGCGCCGGCATTGCTGCAAATCACGATGCAGCCCATGGCCATGCATTCCAGTGCGGCCAAACTGGTTGACTCCGCAGTCGACAAGAACAAGGCGGCGTCGCAGTCTTCCAGCAGCGGGATAACCTGTCCGTGTGACAGAAAGCCTTCGAACTTGACCTGGTCGCCGATGCCGTGATCGGCAACGATGCCCTCGATCATCGGGCGCAACGGACCGTCTCCGGCCATGCGCAGGGTGAAGCGGAGTTGATCCTTGGCCCTGCCCAGCGCATCGACCACGAAATGAACCCCGTTTTTTGGGTTCATCCGGCGGAGTGTTGCGAGTCGCAGCGTCTCGGTCACGCCTTCAAAGCTGCGCGCGTGTGAGGGCGCAAAACGCTCGGTTGCGACTCCGTTGGTGATCAGGGCGATTCGCTCGGCCGGCACGAAGCGGCGCGCCAATTCGGCCATTTCGTCGCTGGTGGCGATGATGCGCGCGGCGCCTTTCAGAGAAACCCAACGGTACAGCCGCCGGATCGGACAGTTTCCGACCGAGCTGTCGAGCGCGCCCAGGCCATGCAGGGTGACGATCACGCCCTTGCCGGTCACAAAGCCGGCAATCACGGCGACAAAGGCCAGAAACGAGCTGTGGTGCGCGTGGATGACGTCGAATTGCCGAAACATCCGGACAAAGCGGACCAGCCAAAGCAGCGTCCAGGGCAGCGCACTGCGCCCGACCGCATGGGGCAACCGGTGAACCTTGCAAATATCGGCGCCCGGTTCCGGCGGATCATCCAGCCCGGTGACGATCTCGACCTCATAACCGCGGGCGATCAGCTCCCGGGTCAGGTAATGAAGATGGAATTCGGCGCCGCCGATCAGCGGCAGATAAGTCTCCAGAATCTGGAGCACTCTTCCCTTGGAGGCGGTGGACATGGTACCGGATCATCACTTTAACGGTGCAGCGTGGTGCCGAGTCTAGCGCGTTTCCGCCGCTTCCCTCAAATAAGAATTTTACGCTTTGACCATTCATGTTGTTGCTGACATTACCGGCCACGGCTATGGCCATCTGGCTCAGATCGCGCCGGTGCTGGTGGCGCTGCGGGAGGCGGTGCCGGGGCTGCGCATCACCGTGCGCACGCATGTTGCCGAGTCGGTGGTGCGCGAGATGGTGGGGCCGGTGACAATGGCGACGCCTTCGCCCTTCGATATCGGACTGAAGATGCACGGTCCGGTCGATGTCGATGGCGAGGCGAGCGCCGCGGCCTATGCCGAGCTTCATGCCGATTGGCCGGCGGCGGTGGCGGCCGAAGCGTCGCTGTTGGCGGCGTTGCGTCCCGATTTGCTGATCTCGAACATCGGTTATGTCGGGTTGGCCGGAGCGGCGGCGGCCGGCGTGCCGTCGGTGGCGCTGTCGTCGCTGAATTGGGCCGATATGTATCACTGTTATTGCGGCCATCGCCCTGAATCGGCACGCATTCACGGTGAAATCCTGGCGGCTTACCGCAGTGCCCGCCGCTTTATCCAGCTGACGCCGCACATGCCGATGACCGATTTACCGAATCGGTGTTCGGTCGGGCCGGTGGTTCGGCAGGGACCGGATTGCCGCGCGGCGTTACAGGAGCGCATCGGCCTGCGTCCCGGCGAGCATCTGGCCGTGGTCACGCTCGGCGGCATTGCGATGAGCGACGAGGTGCGTGCGCTGCCGCGGTTGGAGGGTTTGCGCTGGTTGGTTGCCGCCGGCATCCGGGTCGAACGCGAGGATATCCTTCCGGCCGAGGGACTCGGTTTTGCGGTCACCGACCTGATCAAGGCTTGCGATGTGGTGGTGACCAAGCCGGGCTACGGCACCATTGTCGGCGCGGTGTGCGCCGGGACCAAGGTGATCAGCTGTACGCGCGATGACTGGCCCGAAACCGCAGTCATGTGGTCTTGGGCCGAGCGCCATGGCGCCGCGCTGATGATCTCGCGCGAAGATCTGGCGGCGGGGGATTATGGAGCGGCGCTGGCCCGGTTGCTTGAACAGCCCCGGCCGGCTCCGTATCTGGCCGATGGCGCGCTTGCCGCCGCCCGGCTGATTCGGGAGATGGTTTAACACACCTCGGCTTCAACACACCTCGGCGGCGTTGAATTCGTCGAGCAGGGCGGCGATGCGGGTGCTGTCGGCCTGATCCATGATGACGTTGGCGCGGCGGGTGGCATTGCGCAAATCAAGCGCACGGATGCGGCGCTTGACCACGGGCACCTTGATCGGCGTCATCGACAGCTCACGCACCCCCAAACCGAGCAGGAGCGCGGTATAGCGCGGATCACCGGCAATCTCACCGCACACACTGACCGGAATACGGGCACGCACGGCGGCCTGCGCTGTAAATTGGATCAGGCGCAGCACCGCCGGGTGCAGCGGGTCGTACAGATGGGCGACCTGTTCATCGCCGCGGTCGATCGCGAGCGTGTATTGGGTCAAATCATTGGTCCCGATCGATAGAAAATCGGAACAGGCGGCTAGCGCGTCGGCGGTCAGTGCGGCCCCCGGCACCTCGATCATTACCCCCAGCGGCGGCAGCGGATCGGCCATGGCAATGCCGCGGCGTTTGAGCCTTTTCACCACATTGGCCATTTGCTCGCGCACCCACAGCACTTCAGATGTGGTGGTGATCATCGGCAGCATGATGCGCAGCGGCCCGTGCGCGCTGGCCCGCAGCATGGCGGCGAGTTGCATGTCCATCAGCCTGGGCTCACGCCGGCTGAGCCGCACGGCGCGCAAGCCCAGCGCGGGATTGTCACAAATCCCGAATCGATTATCGAGCGCCCCGCCCAGCTTATCCCCGCCCAAATCGAGCGTGCGCGCGGTCACGGTACGTCCGGCCATACCCCCGACCACGGTGCGCAACTGTTCGTATTGCTCGTCTTCATCGGGCAAGGTGTCGCGGTTCATGAACATGAACTCGGTGCGGAACAGGCCGACTCCGCCGGCCCCGCTTTCCAGAGCCGAAGTCACTTCACGCGGCAATTCGATATTGGCGTGAAGTGAAACCGTGGTGGCGTCGAGCGTGATTGCGGGCAGGCGGCGCAAGCCCTTCAGCAATTCACGGTCACGCAGCAATTCTTCCCGTCGCTCCCGATAGGCGACCAGAGTTTCTTCGTCGGGGTTGATGTAAACCTTGCCGCGCTCTCCATCGAGCACGATCAGATCACCGTTGCGCGGCAACTGCATCAAGTTGTGAACGCCGAGCACCGCCGGAATTCCCAGCGAGCGCGCCATGATCGCGGTATGGCCTTCGGCCCCGCCGGTAACCGAGGCGACTCCGGCGACGGTGTGGGGGTCGAATAGCGCGGTTTCAGCCGGAGACAGTTCTTCGGCGATAATAATGACGCCGGGCGGCAGCATCGAGAATGCCTGGTACTCGTGCTCCAGCAGATTACGGATCAGCCGTGAGCCGACTTCGCGCACATCGGTAATGCGTGCGGCAAGATAGGCGTCCGCCATTTCTTGAAAGCTGTGCGCGATAACAGCGATTTCGGCCTGAATTGCGGCCTCGGCGTTGATATGCTCTTCACGAATGCGCCGCTCTACTCCGCGGGTCAAGCGCGAGTTGGTCACCATCGCCAAATGCGCGTCAAGCAGGAAGCCGACTTCTTCAGCCGCAGCTTCGGGCAGGATCAGCGCCTTGGTCTTCATCTTTTTAATTTGGCGCCGGGCCTTGGCGGCGGCGTCGGCAAAACGCTGACGCTCGGTTTCGACCGCTTCGGGTGCGATCGTGTATTCCGGAACCTGCGCGGCTCCGGTTTCGACGACATAGGCCGGACCGATGGCGATGCCCGCGGACACGCCCAGACCGGTCAAAATGGTTTGGCTCGGAGCGGGTGGATCAGTCTTCATCGAATTTTCTTTTGACCAGATCGACCAGCGCCGACATGGCGTCTTCGGCCTCTCTGCCATAGGCGCAGATTTCGATAGCGGTCCCGGGGCCGGCGGCCAGCATCATCAAGCCCATGATCGACTGTCCGGCGACCTGTTGATCAAGGCGCCGGACCTCGATATCGCAATCATATTGCCCGGCCAGTTTGGCGAATTTAGCTGCGGCGCGGGCATGCAGGCCGCGTTTGTTACAGATAGTGACTGTTTCGCACGCTTCTGAACCCGAGGCCGGGTCGTTCGGGTCCGGCAAAAACTGTTGCATGATGTTAGCCATCGGCGAGCAGAGAAGAGGCGATATTGATGTATTTCCGTCCGGCATCGCGTGCAGCGGCGACTGTCATGGCCAACGGTTCCTGTGCGCGCACGCTGGACAGTTTGATCAGCATCGGCAGATTAACGCCGGCGATCACCTCGACCTTCGCTTTATCCATGATCGAAATCGCCAGATTGCTCGGGGTGCCGCCGAACATGTCGGTCAGCACCACCACGCCGCTGCCGGTATCGACCTCGCTGACCCTGGACAGGATATCGCGTCGTCGCTGTTCCATATCGTCTTCGGGACCGATGCAGACGGCCCGCACCTGCTCCTGGTGCCCGACGACGTGCTCCAGCGCGGCGACGAACTCCTCAGCCAAGCGGCCGTGTGTGACCAATACCAATCCGATCATCAAACTTCCCTTTGTCCGGAAGCTAACCTGTCCCATACCGCCATCATGCTCGTCAACCCGGTCGCGGGGTAGTGCGCTCGAGATCGCGGTGTTCCAGACCGACGCGCAGGTTCAGCCCGCGCAGCCAGCCGGCCAATTGCTCGGCGACGAACACCGACCGGTGGCGGCCACCGGTACAGCCTACGGCAATGGTCAGGTAGCTCTTTCCTTCAAGGTTGTAACGAGGCAATAACGGTCTCAGCAATTCAGTAAGATTACGAAAGAAACCGGGAAAATCAGGGTCAGCCGCCACCATTTCGGCAACGGCCGGGTCAAGTCCGGTCAGTGGGCGCAATTCCGGCGTGTAATGAGGATTAGTCAGAAAGCGGACGTCGAACACCAGATCGGCTTCACGCGGCAGGCCGCGGCGGAACGAGAACGAAGTGACGAACAGCTGGAGTCCGGCTTCATTCTCCAGCGAGAAATGCCCGGCCAGCAGGCGGCGCAGATCGTGAATCGATAAATCCGTGGTGTCGATGGTGACATCGGCCCGGTCGACCAGCGGCGTCAGCAGCGTGCGTTCGCGCTTGATGCCATCGGGCACCGGGCGGTCGTCGGCCAGCGGATGGCGGCGGCGCGTTTCGGTGAAGCGGCGTTGCAGTACCTCGTCGCTGCACTCCATGAACAGCACGCGCAGGTCAAGATCGGGGCGGCGGCTTAGCGTTTCGACTTGGCGCAAAAAGGTATCGCCGCAGAAATCACGGGTTCGGCTGTCGATCACCAGCGCCAACGGGCGGCGGATATCGTCGTCCTGCCGAATCAGCGAGGCGACCAGCGACAGGCGCAGATTATCGACCGCCTCATAGCCCAAATCCTCCAACGCCTTCAGCGCGACCGACAGCCCGGCGCCGGACAGGCCGGTCACCAGCAGCACGCGCCGACGGGTATCGGGCGAGGAGGGGG
>JBAWVF010000092.1:0-15765 GCA_037147415.1 Rhodospirillaceae bacterium
ACCCGGGTTACGGGTGTCATAAAGACCGCCACCCGGGTTACGGGTGTCATAAAGACCGCCACCCGGGTTACGGGTGTCATAAAGAATAGTGCCGCCTTGGCGGAGATAATCATTTACCCGCTGCCGAGCCGCCTCCGATAGAGGAGGTGCGGCCGCACTCACGGCCCAATACAGGAGCGGAAAAAACGCCAGTTCGTCGGTTTCGATATTAACCGCGGCAACACCGCCCGCCTCGACTGCGGTCCGGCGATTGAGCACCCGGGCCAAGCCCTCGAGCCCGGCGCGGCTGACCGAGTCGACACCGGCATCCCCGGTCACAACATAGGCAAGCCAAGTTTTCAGCGTGACTCGCTCTGCAAAATTGGCAGAGTCGACAGATGATAACTCCGGACTGCCTGCGAACACGGGAAGTGCCGCAAGCAGTCCGGAACAGATCAGGGCGAAACCCGACCAAGGCCGGGAACGGCTCATCGCAGCGCCAAGCCCGTTATCATTTGCCCTTCGCGGGCGCAGCTGAGCCCTTCTGCGAGGGAGCGGCTGCGATGGTCTTCGGCTTTACCGCCTTCGGCTTTTTCGCCTCGCGGTTTCCTTTTTGCTCACCCTTAGCCATTGTCGTTTGCTCCCGTGAACATGATTTTGAAGGGGAATGCAGTTATACACGCACCTTCAATCTTACACCGGGCCGCGACAAAAAACCAACTGCTCAGAAGTCGGCCGGGGCGACAATACCGCTGCGGCCCAGTTGATCAACCAACAGCGCCTTGAGTCGGCAAAGCCCGGCTTCGTCAAACGCCTCGGCCCGCGCAACCAGCACATCCTGAGTATTGGAGGCGCGCAGCAACCACCAGCCGTCATCAGTGGTCACACGAACCCCGTCGATAGCGTTGACCCGGGCGCCGGCGGCGGCCAGCCGCGCTTTGACCTCGGTGATAACGGTGAATTTGCGTTCTTCGCTAACCTGAAACCGGATTTCCGGCGTGTTGATCACGGCGGGCAGACGGTCGCGCAGCTCGGCCAAGCTCACTCCGGCCTTCGAGACCAGCTCAATCAATCGAAGCGCACAATAAAGCGCGTCGTCAAAGCCATACCATTTGTCGGCAAAGAAAATATGGCCGCTCATTTCGCCGGCCAGCGGCGAACCGGTCTCGGCCATCTTCGCCTTGATCAGAGAATGACCGGTCTTGTACATCAAGGGTTTGCCGCCCAGCCGCGCCACCTCGTCGAACAGGGTTTGGCTGGCCTTGACGTCGGCGATGACGGTCGCACCGGGATGATCCTTCAGCACGACCGCGGCATAAAGCGCCAACAACTGATCGCCCCAAACAACGCGGCCGAGATGGTCGATCGCCCCGATGCGATCACCGTCGCCATCAAAGCCGATGCCCAGATCACAGCCATTTTCCGCGACCGCCTTTTGCAGATCGACCAGATTTTTTTCAACGGTCGGGTCGGGGTGATGGTTGGGAAAGGTGCCGTCGATGGTATCGAACAGTAAGACATGCGTTCCCGGCAACCGCGCGGTCAAAGCGCGCATGATTTCGGCGGTCGCGCCGTTGCCGGCATCCCAAGCCACCTTGAGCGGACGCGGCGCCTCAAAATCCCGCAGCAGCCGGTTAATATAGGCGTCGCGAACGTCGATTACGGTTGAGCTTCCGCTGCCGTTGACGAAATCCCCGGCGGCGGCGGTCCGGCCCAGCTCTTGAATCGCCTCGCCATAAAACGGCCCCTTGCCCAGCATCATCTTGATGCCGTTGTATTCGGGCGGATTATGCGACCCGGTGATCATCACCCCGCCGTCCGCGCCGTGCTCGCGCGTGGCATAATAGAGCATGGGAGTCGGACCCAGCCCGATGCGCTCGACACTCAGACCGCAGGCGGTCAGGCCGTCGACCAGGGCCGCTTCCAGCACGGGTGAACTGACCCGGCCGTCATAGCCGATGCACACCCGGCTACCGCCGCCCCGCACCACCCGCGAGCCGAAGGCCCGGCCGACCGCCCGGACATCGGCTTCGGTCAAGGTCTCGCCGACGACACCGCGGATATCGTATTCGCGCAGGATGGTTGAATGTAAGGCTCGGGCTTCGCTCATTACCGGTCGGACTCCAAGGAAGGTTTACGCGGGCGACCGATCGACGAATAGAAAAAGCCGGCCCCGGTCATCTCGTCCGGATTATAAACATTGCGCAGATCGACCACGACATGGCCGTTCATCAGCTCGCGCACCCGGTTGAGATCAAGCGAACGGAACTCGTTCCATTCAGTCAGCAGCGTCATGGAGTCGGCACCGCGTAGCGCGTCATAGGCGTCCTGGCACCACACCACCCCCGGCAACAGCTTGGCCGCTTCCTTCATGCCCTCGGGATCATAGGCGCGGACAGTCGCCCCGGCCGCCTGCAACGCCGGCAGAATATCAAGCGACGGGCTGTCGCGCATATCGTCGGTGTTCGGTTTGAAGGTCACGCCCAGCACGGCCAGGGTTTTGCCTTGAACCGAGCCGCCGCAGGCCGCGATGATTCGTTCGGCCATATGCTTTTTACGGCGATCGTTAACCTCCACCACCGCCTCGACCAGGCGCGACGGCGCACCGGCCGCGCGCGCGGTCTGAACCAGCGCCTGCGTATCCTTGGGAAAGCACGAGCCGCCGTAACCGGGACCCGCATGGAGAAATTTTTTACCGATGCGCCCGTCAAGACCGATCCCGCGCGCAACATCGTGAACATCGGCCCCGACCTTCTCGCACAGATCCGCCATCTCGTTGATGAAGGTGATCTTGGTGGCAAGAAAGGCATTGGCCGCATATTTGGTCAGTTCCGCGGTCTCCAGCGCAGTCATCACGATCGGGGTTTCGATCAGATAGAGCGGCCGGTACAGGCGGCGCATGATCTCGCGGGCGCGTTCGGAGCCGGTGCCGATCACGACCCGATCCGGCCGCATGAAGTCACCGATGGCCGAGCCTTCACGCAGGAACTCGGGATTGGAGGCAACGTCGAAGTCGGCGTCGGGATTGGTGCGGCGGATAATGTCTTCGACTTGACGACCGGTCCCGACCGGCACCGTCGATTTGGTCACCACCACGGTGTAGCCATCAAGGCCCCGCGCCAATTCCTCAGCCGCAGCATAGACATAGCTGAGGTCGGCGTGGCCGTCGCCCCGACGCGAGGGCGGTGTGCCGACCGCGATGAACACGGCATCCGCCCCGGCCACCGCCGAGCTGAGGTCAAGGGAGAACGACAGACGTTCGGCCTGCACGTTCTTAGCCACCAGAGCGTCAAGCCCCGGCTCGTAAATCGGCATTTCGCCCTTGCGCAAGCGTTCGATCTTGCCGGCATCCTTATCGACACAGACCGTAGTCACGCCGAATTCCGAAAAGCAGGCGCCGGACACCAGTCCGACATAGCCGGTTCCAATCATCGCAATGCGCATGTCATTTCCTCGTTACTGGGATCGACCGTGTTGATATCAGGATACGTATTTTTTCAGAACCTGCATGACCTTATCGGCCATGTCGGGGCGGGTCAGCGCATGGGCGATCGTCGCCTCAAGGAAGCCGACCTTGCCGCCGCAGTCGAAGCGCGTACCTTCGAAGCGCAGCCCGTGAAACGGCTGATGGCCGATCAGCTTGGCCATGGCGTCGGTCAGCTGAATTTCATTGCCGGCTCCGCGTTCATGGCGGCTGAGATGTCCCATCACTTCGGGCTGAAGAATATAACGGCCGATAATCGACAGGGTTGACGGCGCCAGCTCGGGCTTCGGCTTTTCCACCAGTCCCTCGACACTGACCAGCCGGCCGTCATCATGTCCGACCTTAAGAATGCCGTAGCGGCTGGTGTGCTCGCGCGGGACATCCTCGATCGCCACGATATTGCCGCCGACCTCGTTGTAGGCATCGACCATCTGTTTAAGGCAAGGGCGGTCGGCCAGGACATAATCGTCGGGCAGGATAATCGCAAAGGGATCGTCGCCGATGACGGCCCGCGCGCACCACACCGCATGACCGAGACCGAGCGGCTGTTGCTGCCGAGTGTAAAACAGTTTGCCGGGCGCGATTTCGGTTTGACGAACCGCCTCCAAACCTTCGGTATTGTTCTTAGCCTCCAGAAATCGGTTAAGCTCGATATCGGCATCGAAATGATCTTCGATCGCCCGCTTACCGCCGCCGGTGACAAACACGAATTCCTCGATGCCTGCCTCGCGCGCCTCTTCGACCGCGTGCTGAAGCAACGGTTTGTCAACCAGCGGCATCATTTCCTTTGGAATAGCCTTGGTCGCCGGCAGAAAGCGGGTGCCAAGTCCGGCTACCGGAAACACCGCCTTGCGTACGGGTTTTTTCATGGGAGGTCTCGCCAGGGTAAAGCTCGGAAAAATGGACGGGACCGGCATTCGCCACCGCGGAACGGCCCGATATCCGAGCGTTTTGCCACAACCGGCGAGGTCTGCGCAACCCCTCTCAAAGAACAGCCCGCACTCGGTTCTATTCCAAAGCACTCGACGATAATCACGAGTGCAACAAAGCATCCCGGGCCTGATTGAGCTTTGCCGCCAGCCAGGTCGAGCCGCCGCGATCGGGATGGACCCCGGCCATCAAATGCCGGTGCGCCTCCTTGATCGCCTCGGGCGTCGCCCCCGGCGACAGGCCGAGAATCTCCAGGGCTTCCGCACGGCTCAGGGCACCGGAGCCGGTTTCGGGAGCGGTTTCGGTCCGCGCGCCAGCGCCTTGGCGCTCCCGCCATTGCGGCCCCCGAGTCCGGTCGAGCCAAGTCTCCAGCACCGTGATCGATTGCGGGTCCAAACGCCGGCATTCCGCCATCAATTCCATCGTTTCGTCGAATGACAGGCTGTCGAGCGGGCGCCCGGCGAAACCGCCGCCGATGATCTCGCCCGCCAGAATTCCGGTATCGTGGTAAAGGATCATGCGCAGCAACCGTGTCTCGACCCGGGAGGTCCGACCGGACGCGGAGCCGCAGAGCCGCTTGCGGGCACGCCACAGCATCGGTCCGGCCATGACCGCCAGCGCAACCAACAAGCCCGCGCGCCCGCTGAGCACCAGGAACAAGGCTACAAGCAACCCCGCCGCTATGCCGGCCCGCCGCAAGGTCACAGCCAACATTCGCGGCTCCATCATCAGGAACCCGCGCAGCAACAGCGCGACGCCAAAGCAAAAGACCAGAACGAGAGCGATCAGCGGCACGCATGCGCCTCCTTACAGGATATTATCCACTCCGGTATTATACACCGAGCCGGGTCATTCGGTCGGTCAGCAGCCGGACCATGCCGCCGCGGTTGCGGCTTAAATCTTCGAGCGCGACCAAGCCACCCGCAGCATAGACGGCAACCGCCGACAACAGCTCTTTCAGTTGGCGCGCGCTGCCGGCGTCGAAGCGGCAACAGACGCCGCCGGTCAACTGCGCCAACTGTCGAAACACCCGCTCGGTCACGGAGTCGCCGCCCTCCTGAAACATGAAAGCAGGCACACCCAACAGTCCGAGTTCCCCGGCAAGCTTGCCCAGCCGATCGGCATCCTCTTCCATGCTGTCACCGACGCACACCAGCGCACCGACCTTTTGCCGCCGGGTTTCGGAAAGCGCATGGGTAAACACTCGGCACCATTGTGTATGCCCGGCCAGGCATTCAACCGAACTCATCCGGCGCAGCAACTCGGGTGCACTGGACTGCCACGACGACGCTTTGCATTCGCCGTAACCGCGAAAATAGACCAGTTGGATCTCGAGCCCGCCCAGCCCCGCGGTCGCCTCGAACATCTCGGCCTGAATTCCGCAGGCCCGGTCCCAAGTCGGCTGACGGCTGGCGGTGGCATCCATGGCAAAGATCAAGCGGCCGCGCGTGCCGCGCGCCACCAAAGGCGATGGAATCTCCGCCACCCGGCGCAGGAACTCTTGAATATCCACTCCGGCGGAGCCGCCCACCGGAAGCTTGCCATCGCTACCCATGTCCCACTCCTTCGATCTCAACAATAAGTATCTCTCCGTCCCGATCTTTCCATACCCCGCTCCCGGCGGATCTGCTACTCCTTTAGCGGCTTCAGATGCCGGGCGGGTTGGCGGAAATGCGGCAGAGGGCTTAGGGATGCCGTTGTGGGTCGGATTTCAGAGCAATGTGCGTGACAATGCCGTAATCGGTCTGTGTACAGTCCTGACCTTCGGGATATTCTGCTTTGATCTGATTACACCCGAGGATAATATCTCGGTCGGATTCTATTATTGTACCGTTATCTTATTGAGCTTCTTCGTGCGCTACCGCCGCTTGTATTTTTCTTATGCTTCGGTGGCTACGGTTCTCGTGATAATCGGCTGTTTTTTCCCGATGCCGAGTGCTGCGGATGCTCCGGTGTTCTTAATTAATCGCGCCATAGCGGTGCTGGCGCTTTGGCTGAGTGCCGGCTTCATCCATTACCGGACCACGACCGAAGCGGCCCTGATTAAATCGCTGGAGGTGAACGAATTGGCCTCGCTGGCCAAGTCCCGGTTTCTGGCCAGCATGAGCCATGAACTGCGCGCGCCCTTGACCGGAATTCTCGGTTTTTCCGAGATTCTTAAAAGTGAAATGCTGGGGCCGCTCGGTAGCCGCCGTTATGTCGAATATGCTGGACATATTCATGAGAGCGGCGAGCATATGCTGACGCTGATCAATGATGTACTGGACATTGCCAAGATCGAAGCCGGCCGGATGGAAATTGATGCCGAGCAACTGGACGTCGGCACCCTGTTCGAGTTTCTGCTCGACATGACCGCACACCGCGCTGAACAGAAGGGGCTTACGCTTCAGGCCGAGGAGCCGGGCGTGCTTCAACTCCATGCCGATGTGCGCGCAACCAAGCAGATGATGCTTAATTTGTTGTCGAACGCCCTTAAATTCACGCCCAAGGGGGGCGGCATCACGGTCAGCGCGGCGGCCTTACCCGATGGCGGAACCGTATTGTCGGTGACCGACACCGGGCCCGGCATGTCGCACGAAACGCTGTCCCGGCTATTACGCCCGTTCGAACAGGCTGACAACCGATTCTCCTCGGCGTCGAAAGGGACCGGCCTGGGGTTGTCGCTGGTCAAGGGCTTGATCGAGCTTCATAACGGCCGCCTTGCCATCGAAAGCCAGATCGGCCGGGGCTCCACCTTCAGTCTGTTTTTCCCGCCGCCGCCGTTGCCTGCTCCGGCCGCGTCGTCAGCCATAGCAGCAGCACGAGCGCCGGCAGGCATAGCCCTATCGACAACAGGAAATAGCTGACCCAGCCGAGCTGCTCGGCGAACCAGCCGCTGCTTGATTTCAACAAATCGCTCGCCAGCTTAGCCAATGAGGTCAGCAGCGCGTACTGGGTCGCGGTGTAAGCCAGCGAGCACAGGCTCGACAGATAGGCGACGAACGCGGCGGTCGCCATGCCGGCACAGACATTTTCGAGGGCCACCGTCACCATCAGCATGCCGAGATCGTGACCGGCGGCGTTCAACGCGATATAGGCGAAGTTGGAGAGCGCCTGAAGCACGCCGGTCACCAGCAGGCCGCGCATGATACCGAGCCGACCGACCAGCCCGCCGCCGATCAGCCCGCCGGCAATGGTGGCGATCAAGCCGAAGACCTTGGTCACGGTGGCGATCTCGACCTTGTCGAAGCCCAGCTCCAGGTAAAAAGGCAGCACCAGCGCCGCCGCGAACACTTCGCCCAGCTTAAACAGGGTGATGAACAGCAACACCGCCCACCAGTCCGGCTTATGCACGAAGTCGCGAAACGGTGAGATCACCGCGCCATAAAGCCAAGCCGCGAGTTTGGCGAACCGGCCGGTGAGGCCATAGTGCCGCACCAGCGTCGCCGCTTCGGCATGCTCGCGCGCCAGCATGCGCCCGGCATCGACGGCGGCCGGCTCGGGCGCCGACAGCACCGTAATCATGCCGATCGCCACCATTCCCGCCATCACCGCATAGACCTGCGGCCAGCTCAGAATACTGGCCAGATAAAGCGCGCCCGCCCCGGACGCCAGCATGCCGAAGCGGTAACCAAGCACATAGGTCGCCGCCCCCGCCCCGTATTGCGGCCGGTCCAGTGACTCGACGCGATAGGCATCGACCACGATATCCTGACTGGCCGAGCAGAACGCGACCAGCAGTGCGGTCAGGCCCATGCTCCAGGGCGCGGTCGCCGGATTCTCTCCGGTCAACAATAGCAAGGACAGCATCAGCGCGCTCTGGCAGGCCAGCAGCCAGCCGCGCCGCCGCCCGAATCGTCGGGTCAGCCAGGGCAGGCGCCCCCGGTCGATCAACGGTGCCCACAAAAATTTGAGCGTATAAGGCAGTCCGGCCAGCAGAAACACGCCGATGCTGGCCTTGCTGATGCCGGACTCGGCCAGCCAAACCGTCATGGTCGCGCCGGTCAGCGCCAGCGGCAACCCGCTGGCAAAACCCAGCAGCAGAATCGTCAGCATGCGGCGGTCGAGATAAACCGCCAGGGCGGAAGAATACATGGTCAGACTCGTTCTCACATTCAGCCGGGCAATCAGCCGGGGCGTCCGTCGGCCCGGGGCTTGGTTAGAATGCCGGCATGGCCGATCAAAAACAGAATGAAGGCCGCTATCCAGAGCATACCGGAAACGGTCATCGCCGGCTCGGTAAGTCCGGGCAAGGCCGCCGGCACCACGACGCGCACCACCGCCGCCGCGGTAATGACCAGATACGCCGCGATGGTTATCGGCGCCACGGTCAACGGTCGGCCGGTGTGACCCAACGCCACCCGCGACATGATGCCGATCGTGAGCGTGCCGACCGCCCCGACCGTCAACGCATGCAGAGCGGCGGCTGTCGGCAGAGCCGGAGAGAGCACCGCCAGCCCCTTGAGCGCCAACCCGAGCACCAGCCAGCCATAGCCCAGATGCAGCACCCACAAAATCGGCTGGCGTAACACCCGGTGGCCTTGCCAACCCGCCAGTCGAAAGCCGTGCAAAGCCGCCGCCGCCAACGCCGCCACCCCGGCGAGCGGGCTCAATTCCGCGACGGTATCCAACACCACGACCGCGACCAACGACAGCAGCGCCGCCCGTTCCAGCCAATCCCGGGTTACCGGCAACGCCGTTATGCCGCGCGCCCGCAAGGCATTCCCGGTGAACGCCGGAATAATGCGCCCGCCCAGCATCGTGATCAGCATGATCAGCAGGTCGACGCCGACCACCACACCAAGATGCCCGCCGCCAAGCCACAAGCCCGAAATTTCCATATGAACCGCCAAATCGGCGAAGAACAATGCGGCCAGCACCCCGAGAATTATGAATTGCCGCCGATTGCCCGCAGCCACCAGCGGCACCGCCAGCATGTATGTCAGCGCCGGCAGGAACGCCAGATCGACCGAGGCGACCAAGGCCGACGGCAGCCATGGCGCGAACGTAAAGGCCAGTCGTCCCGCCAGCCATAACAGTCCCAGCGCCGCCAAGGGCCGCCCCTTCCAAGGCGCCGAGCCGGTCCAATTACTGACCGCGGTCAAAATAAATCCCGCGACCACGGCAAGGGTGTAGCCGAACACCATTTCATGACCGTGCCACAGCATACCCGCGCCCGGCCCGACCCGGCCGACATGACCGGCCAAGAACCCGAGCCAGCCCGCCATCGAGACAACCGCATAGACACCGCCCGCCAAAAAGAACAGTCGAAACGGATAGGCCAGCACCATGTCTCACCCCATCGAAAATCCGGAAACCTGTCGCTCCCGGCACTCGACTCTTATAAGCCTCAACCGGTCTCAGCGCGATGACGAATAACATCAATACTCTGGTATCTCGCGATCCGAGGGTTTATGACAACGCCATCCCGACGGCAGATAAAGTGATGAGGCGAGATCATGGTCGAGCAATGGAGCCCTTATAGTTGGCGCAGCAAGCCGGTCCGCCAGATGCCGCGTTATCGGGACGAGGCCAAGCTGACCGCGGTAACCGAACAACTGAACCGGCTGCCGCCGCTGGTCTTCGCGGGCGAAGCACGCCGGCTGAAAGACTTGCTGGCCCGGGCTGCGGCGGGCGAGGCATTCGTGCTCCAGGGCGGCGACTGCGCCGAAAGTTTCGCCGAGTTCGAGACCAACAATATTCGCGACACCTTCCGGGTGCTGTTGCAAATGGCGGCGGTGCTGACCTTCGGCTGCGGCATGCCGGTGATTCGGATCGGCCGGATGGCGGGGCAGTTCGCCAAGCCGCGCTCGGCCGATACCGAGGTGATCGACGGCGTCGAGTTGCCCTCTTACCGCGGCGACATGATCAACGGTATCGAGTTCACCGAGGCGGCGCGGGTTCCCGATCCCGAGCGCATGACCCGGGCTTATTACCAGGCCGCCGCGACCATGAACCTGCTGCGCGCCTTTGCCCAGGGCGGCTACGCCGATTTGAACCGGGTCCATAAATGGACGCTCGATTTCGTCGGACACAGCGCATCGGGCGAAAAATTCCAGCAATTGGCCGACCGCCTGACCGAAGCCCTGGAATTCATGGCCGCCTGCGGGATTAACGGCGAAACCGCGCCGCAAATTCGCGAAGTCGAGTTCTTCACCTCGCATGAAGCCTTGCTGCTGGAGTATGAGCAAGCCCTGACCCGGCAGGACAGCACCTCGGAAACCCATCCGTGGGTTGCCACTTCGGCGCATATGCTGTGGATCGGGGATCGCACCCGCCAGCCCGACGGGGCTCATGTCGAGTTCCTGCGCGGCGTGCCCAACCCGATCGGGGTCAAATGCGGGCCGAGCCTGACCACCGATGATCTGCTCCGCCTTATAGATATTCTCAACCCTGCCGACGAGCCGGGCCGGATGGTGCTGATCGCACGCATGGGGCACGATAAAATCGAATCCAAGCTGGCGCCGCTGATGCGCGCGGCCAAAGCCGCCGGGCGCAGCGTGGTTTGGATCAGCGATCCGATGCACGGCAACACGGTCAAGACCTCGACCGGCTACAAAACCCGGCCGTTCGATCTGGTCAGCGCTGAACTGCGCGGCTTTTTCTCGGTGTGCCGAGCCGAAGGCGTCCATGCCGGCGGCGTCCATTTCGAGATGACCGGACGCAACGTCACCGAATGCACCGGCGGTGCCGAAGGTCTCACCGATATCGGTTTGGCCGATTGCTACGACACCGCTTGCGAC
This sequence comes from Rhodospirillaceae bacterium, assembly GCA_037147415.1. GTDB lineage: Bacteria > Pseudomonadota > Alphaproteobacteria > Azospirillales > Azospirillaceae > BOG-933. The sequence continues at coordinate 11,116 of JBAWVF010000092.1, forward strand.
CCCCGGCTGAATGCCAGCCAGTCGCTTGAACTGGCCTTCCAGATTGCCGAGGAATTACGGACGGAGAAGAAGCGCCGCGCCGGAGAGGCATGATCTTACCCATGGACACGTCCCGCAAAGCCTTGAATACCGGCCATCCCGCGGGCGAGGCGATCGCCGATTGGACCGATGTCTATTTCAAGCGAACCAAGGGTGCGATCGGCCGGTTCGGTGATTGCCGGGTAACCTATGCAGTGTTCATGCGCCGGCCGGTGCTGTCGGCGCCCCGGTTGGCGATCGAATGGCTGGAAAATGTCGCGCGCGAGCGCGGCACCGTCTTCGAAATCGACATCAATTATCCCGAAGGCAAATGGGTCGGAGCGGGCGAGCCGATTCTCTACATCACCGGCTCGTTTTTCCATCTTGTCGACCTGGAAACCATTCTGTTGATGAAGCTGGGTCCGGCCTGTGTCGCGGCCTATAACGCGCACACGATGTGCTCGGACCTGCCGAAAGTGGCCTTCCTCGCCATGGACGCCCGCCATTGCGCCGGCACCGAAATGGCTGAACAGATGGCCTATGCCTGCTCGGTCGGCTCGGCCCGGGCCAAGCGCAAAGTCGGCGCCGTCGGCTTCATCGGCAACGCGACCGACGCCACTTGTCATTATTTCGGTGCGGACGCGGGACGCGGCACCATGCCGCATGCTTTGATCGGCTATGCCGGCTCGACCGTGCGCGCGGCCGAGATGTTCCACGAGACCTATCCCGAGTTGCCGCTGACCGTGCTGGTCGATTATTTCGGCCGCGAGGTCACCGACAGCATCGCGGTCGCCCGCCGCTTTCCCGAGTTGGCGGCGACCGGACGACTGGCGCTGCGACTGGATACCGCCGGCAGCCGCTTTGTCGAAGGACTCGACCACGGCGCTTCCTATGCCGTGCTCGAACGCCACGCACCCGAAGCGATTCGCGGCTATCGGGACGAGACGCAGTTACGCTACCTGATCGGCGCCGGCGTATCGGCCGCCGCCGTGTTCCATGTCCGGGACGCTCTCGACGGCGCCGGCTTTCCCCGCGTCAAGATCGTCTGCTCCAGCGGCTTCGGCCCGGCCAAGTGCCGGTTGATGGCCGAAGCGGCCGCGCCGATCGATATCATCGGCACCGGTTCCTACCTGCCCGACCATTGGGGCGAAACCTACGCCACCGCCGATATCATCGACTATAACGGCGAGAAACGGGTCAAACTCGGACGCGAATTCCTGTTCAAGCGCGACTGATCTAACTTATGCTCTCAATGCCGTCATCAAGGTCGCAAGCTCATTGATGAGCTTGTCGGTCGGCTTGCCCAGATCGTTGGCGGTCCAGATCACCCGAATAGCCGACGCATAGGACGAGGCCGATGCTTGAGCGACCGCGCTAAATCTCTGATTAAAAATGACGGCATCGCTGGCAATGCCCTGAACCCGCAACAAGATATCGGCGGAAGACCGGGTCTGCTCACCGACAGAGCCGGCAACATCGGAGGCGATCTCACTCATGCTCGTGATAACTTTAGTAATATTACTGATCGCTTCGGCCGCCCCTTTGGTTGCTTGCTGAATTGCCGCGACTTGCGACGAGATTTCCTCGGTTGCCTTTGCGGTCTGTCCGGCCAAGCTCTTGACCTCGGTCGCAACCACGGCAAAGCCCTTGCCGGCATCACCGGCGCGCGCCGCCTCGATGGTTGCGTTCAGCGCCAACAGATTGGTTTGGCTGGCGATGCTGGAAATAAGACCGACCACTTTGCCGATTCGTTCCGCCGACTCGGAAAGACCGGCAACCTGTTGATTGGTGTTTTCGGCCTGACCGACCGCGTGGCGTGAGATTACGTTCGATTCATCGACCCGCTGGCAAACCAGGGCGAACGACTCGCTCAGCTTCTTCGTGGCTTCCGTCAACACCTGAATGTTTTCAATGGTCCGCTGCGATACTGCGGCCGCATCCATCGATTGTTGCGACGAAGACCCGACCTTCTTGCCCATCTTACCCGCTGTCACCACAATTTTGCTCGAGTTGTCCCGAACCTGATCAATGATCGTTCGCGCATTGGCGTCGAAACTATCGGCCAGCCGGTGCCTTTCCTGGCGCCGCTCGTCCGAGGCTTTGCGCTTTATTTCTTCCTGTTCCGCCGCCATCCGGCGCATTGCGCCGGCATTCTGCTTGAAGATTTCCAGGGCAGCGCTCATTTCACCGATTTCATCGGTCCGATTCCGGGCCGGAATCTCAATCTCCAAATCGCCGTCCGCCAGACGCCTCATGGCTGCGGTCATGCCGTGAATCGGTCCGGTAATACCGCGTGACACCAACAGACAAAGCAAGACGACCGCGACCATTACCCCGATCACGATTTCCAACAACAGCGTCACCCGCTCTCGGAAAATTGTGTCAACATCGTCAAGGTAAATGCCGGTTCCGATAATCCAGCCCCAATCCTTATACCCTTTGACATAAGAAATTTTAGCAACCGGCTTTTCATGGCCCGGTTTCGGCCACTGGTAACCCCAAAAACCTGCGCCTTCGGCATTAACAATCTTGATAAATTCGTTAAACAGTATCCGAATAGCCGGATTATCGTGTTTGCTTAAATCTTGACCGACCAGTTTTTTAATCGGATGCATCAGCATCATCGGTTGCATATCATTAACCCAGAAATAATCATTGCTACCATAGCGCAATGGTTCCAAGGTCTCAAGCGCTCGGCGCTTCGCTTCCTCAACCGTTATCTTACCGGCCTTGGCCTGAGCATCAAAAAGGGCAATCACACCATACCCGACTTCGACCAGATTGCGGGTTTTGTCCGTGCGATCCTGAAGCAAAGTCTCGTGCAGATGGTTGAGCCCAAGTCCGGCAACAACAGCCATTCCGATCACGGCGGCAACCGTGATCAGCAGAATTCGCCCGCCAATCTTGATTTTGACCATAGACATGGTGTGCGTTTCCTTCCTGTGGCCCGTCATGTTCCTTGCACAATGTCCAAATTCGTTAAAATGCAAGACAAGGTGCTTGATGCGGGCCTTAATTATTTCGTAACGATTATGCACCACTCCCGTGGTTCGGGCAACGGCTCACTCGGTGCACAAATCGGTCAGAATGTCGCGGCCTGCCAATTCGGCCGGCACCGGGCATCAATCTCGTGCAAATCCGGATTGCAATTTTCCCGGGTTTTGTCGCACACTGGGAACAGGCGGATAAAAAAAAGCCGTCGTGTATTAATGAACGAGTTCTCAGGGAAGCTTAAGAAGGGTGCATCATGACCAAGCTTTATGAAGAAATGTTTTCACGTTCGATTAAGGATCCCGAAGGTTTCTGGGGCGATGCCGCCAAAGCTGTTGATTGGATCAAGCCGGCGGATCAAGTTCTGGATAGCAGCAATCCTCCGTTTTACCGCTGGTTCCGTGGCGGCGTACTGAATACGTGCTATAATGCTGTCGATCGCCATGTTGAACGCGGCCGGGCCGACCAAGCCGCCATCATTTATGACAGCCCGGTTACCCAAACCTCCCGCACCATCACCTATCGCGAGCTGTTGGATCAGGTATCGCACTTCGGCGGCCTGCTTCAAAAGCTGGGCGTCGCCAAGGGCGACCGGGTCATCATCTACATGCCGATGATTCCCGAAGCGGTGATCGCGATGCTGTCGTGCGCCCGCATCGGCGCCGTTCATTCCGTGGTGTTCGGCGGCTTTGCCCCCAGCGAACTGTCCACCCGCATTAATGATGCCAAGCCGAAGGTGATCATTTCGGCCTCGTGCGGCATCGAAGGTAAGAAGATTCTGCCCTATAAGCCGATGCTCGATTCGGCGATCGACATGTCGACCCACAAGCCCGCCCACACCGTGATCTACCAGCGCCCGCAGGAAAAGGCGTCGATGATCCCGGGGCGCGACATCGATTGGGTCGAAGGCTCGGCCGCGGCGGAGCCGGCGGCTTGCGTGCCGGTTGCGGCGACCGATCCGCTCTATATCCTTTACACCTCCGGCACCACCGGCCAGCCCAAGGGTATCGTCCGCGACAATGGCGGTCATGCCGTGGCGCTGACCTGGACCATGAAGTATATGTACAACATGCAGCCCGGCGAAGTTTTCTGGGCGGCTTCGGATGTGGGCTGGGTCGTCGGCCACTCGTATATTTGCTATGGCCCGCTGCTTTACGGCTGCACCACGGTCATGTTCGAAGGCAAGCCGGTCGGCACCCCCGATCCGGGCGCGTTCTGGCGCATGATCAGCCAGCACAAGATCGCGACTCTGTTCACCGCTCCGACCGCGTTCCGCGCGATCAAGCGTGAAGATCCGGACGGCGAATACCTGAAGAAGTACAATCTCGGCGGCTTCCGGGCTCTGTTCCTGGCCGGCGAGCGTTCAGACCCCGATACCCTGCAATGGGCCGAGACAAAGCTGAACGTTCCGGTCATCGATCACTGGTGGCAGACGGAAACCGGCTGGGCCATTTCCGGCAACCCGCTCGGGATCTGCAAGTTCAAGATCAAGTACGGCTCGGCGACCAAGCCGCTGCCGGGCTGGGACGTGCGTATTCTTAATGCCGAGCAGCAGGAAGTGCCGCATGGCGACATCGGCGCCATCGTGGTCAAGCTGCCGATGCCCCCGGGCTCGCTGCCGACCCTGTGGAACGCCGACGA
>JBAWVF010000093.1:0-15740 GCA_037147415.1 Rhodospirillaceae bacterium
CCGGCCGCAAGCTCGATCGCGGCACAAACTGCGGCCAATTCATGAGCCCCGGCGGTGCGTGCCGCCCCGGCGGCGGAATGAGCGGCGAAACGGGCCTCCTCCGCGTGGCCGGCAACCAGATGCTCGGCCAATTCGCTAATCGAAGGGGCGGTAGTCTCCAGAAAATAATCCATCATCGGCCGTGCCGCTTCGCGCCCGCCGAACAACTCTTCAACAAAGGCGATGTCGAGCGCGATGAGCGGCGCCGCCTTGGCCGGGACCGGAGCAATGCCCGCAGCAACCGGTGCAGGCGCAACCGCGCCGCTCGACGGTCGGCCGGACGAGCGCCGCAACTCCAACGCCTTCGGCAGCCGGAGCGCAACCACGGCCCCGAGTTCGAGCAACTCGACCGGCTTGGCCAAATAATCATCCATGCCGGCGGCAAAGCACTTTTCCGCTTCGCCCGACAAGGCCGCCGCAGTTAAGGCGACGATCGGCAGATGGCCGCCGGACAGCGCTTCCCCCGCACGGATGCGCCGGGTTAAGGCATAGCCATCCAGACGCGGCATGAAACAATCGGTTATCAGCAGGCCATAGGGTGTGGTCTGAAGCGCTTCCCACGCCGCCTCGCCGTCTTCAACCAGATCGATGGCAAAGCCCAGGCGCTTGAATTGTTGCCGGATCACCACTTGATTGGTCGGGTTGTCCTCGGCCACCAGCACCAGCACGCCGGCTTCGCGGGCTTCCTCGCGTCCGGGCGGGGTGACGTCAACGCCCGGTCCGGCATTCAGCGTCGGGTCATGGGTTTTGATGGCGAGACGGCCGGCGGCCCGGGCCGCCGCCTCTTCCAGCACGCGCCGTCGCACCGGCTTGAATAATAGCTCCGAAACCCCGGCTTGTTCAGCCTCGGCGGTCAGCCCGAGATCCTCGACATGAGCGGTCAACACCGTGTGCACCGAGCGGAGCGCCGGCACGAGGCCGAAATGGCGGACCAGCTCCAGCCCGTCAAGCCGGCCGGGGTCATGATCGATGATCGCAACATCAAAGGGTTGACCGCGATCGGCGCCCCGATAGAGGGCGTCCAGGCCCTCATCGGCATCGGCAACCGTGACCACGCGCGCCCCGGCTCGGCTCAGAATGTCTTGATAGGCTTGGCGGGCGGCGGGCACATCATCCACCACCAGCACCGACAATCCGTCGAGCGACGGTGACGGCGTTTTCTCTTTGGTTCCCTCGGGGGAAAGCGTCAGCGGCACTTCGAACCAAAAGTTGGAGCCGTAACCGACGGCGCCGCGAGCGCCGATGGTGCCCCCCATCATCGCCACCAAGCGCCGGCAGATCGACAGGCCCAGACCGCTGCCGCCGAAGCGCCGCGTGGTCGAGGCGTCGGCCTGGCTGAACGGCTCGAACAATTTGGCATGAAGCGCTTCGGACAGCCCGATGCCGGTATCGACCACCTCGAAGCGGACCATTGGAGCGGCTTTGGTTTCGGTGCCGGCTCGACCCGGCCCGACCAGAACCGCGATCGAGCCGCGTTCGGTAAATTTCAGGGCGTTACCGATTAAATTGAGCAATATCTGACGCAGGCGGACCGGATCGCCGGTGCGCAGATCGGGCAGATCAGGGTCAAGGTGAACGATCAGATCAAGTCGTTTTTCCCGGCTGCGTGAGGACATCAGGTCGGCGACCCCTTCAACCAGCGCCGTGATCGACAGCGGCACCATTTCGAATTCCAGCCGCCCGGCCTCGATCTTGGAGAAATCCAGAATATCGTTGATGATCGTCAGTAGCGATTTGGCCGACTCGCGGATCACGCCGACAAAGCTGTGCTGTTCGGTATCCAGCGGCGTCCGTTCCAGCACCTCCAGCATGCCGATCACGCCATTCATCGGCGTGCGAATCTCGTGGCTCATGGTGGCGAGAAAGGTCGATTTGGCATCAACCGCCGCTTCGGCCTTGGCCTTGGCCTGTTGCAAGGCGTCTTCGGCGTGTCGGCGCTCGGTAATATCGCTGGCGGTGAACAGATAGCCGCCGTCGCGCCGACCCGCGACCCGGAATTCCAGAATGCGGCCGTCGCCGAGCATGGTTTCCCCGGCCAGCGGAATGCCACCGCTGAGATAGGCCTTCACTTGGAAAATCATATCTTCGGCGGTACGGCCGACAAAATCGCCGCGCCCGGCCGACAGCCGGATCAGATCGGCCAGCGTCGGCCGCTCCGTCATCACGCCTTCCGGATAATTCCAGCACTGTAAAAAGCGCTCATTCCAGGTAACCACCCGTAACTCGTCATCGAACAGGCAGATGCCGTTGGGCATGGCGTCAAACGCGGCCGTCAACTGTTCGGAGGTTTCCGCCGCTTCCGCCTCGGCCCGCACGCGCTCGCTGATATCGATCACGGTGATCTGCATCGCGGGGGCGCCCAGCCAGTCGATGACCCGCTCGATCACCTCGCACCAAACCGGGGTGCCGTCGCGACGGACCCGGCGAACCCGGCGCAGCCCTTGCCCTTGCTTGCCTCCCATCATCAGAAAATAGGTGCGCCAGGCGCGCGGCGCCTCATCGACCGCAATCAGCGCCTCGAGCCCGGGCAAGGCCAGAATCTCCTCGGCCCGGTCATAGCCGAAGATGCGGGCATAGGCATCGTTGGCGAAGAGAGGGACGAAGTTGCGGTGAATCACGATGCCCTGAATCGAGCCTTCGATCAAACCGCGGAACCGCCGTTCACTTTCGCCGAGATCGGCCTCCCGCCGGCGCAGTTCGGTAACGAAGAATTCGGCCGCACGGGCCATTTCGGCGATTTCATCACTGCCGACCGGCAACGCCGCCGGTTGCCCGGTGATCATCACGCGCAACCCGTCGCGCAACTGACGCAGGCGCCGGAGCAGACCGAAATGCAGAACCAGGCCCGCGAGCGCGGCACCCGAAACCGCGGCCAGCGTCATTAAGTGTGAATCGAGCAAGTGTGAATCAGCTGAAAATGCCCGGGTCAACAGTCCGGAGACGACTGCGGCCCCGGCGATAAAGACCACACCGCCGGCACCTCGGATCATGGTGCTGCTCCGAAGTCGTCGGGAACGACCCGGATCGCATGATCGACCATCGAAGGGCTCCTCTCGCGTCGGCCGCGGCAAGAGACGGGGAGGAGGCAACCCCGACGTGCCGGACATCGAAGAGAATAGTCGACTTTAGCTGTTATGGGAACCATCGCCAAACGGTTCGGCTCATGCTAGGAAGTTACGGAAGCTTCCGGTTCGAAGACCGGGGAACAGAGAAATACGCAAGAGGACGAGGGGTACCATGATTAACGCGGTTGAGCGCGCCTTCGACATTGCCCGGGCCGAACAGGTCGCCAAGAACCATTATCTTGATGTGGCCTGGAAATTCGCACGCGAGGCGATCGGCACCAAGGGACCGTACGAGCCGACCACCACGCTCGGCGACTTGAAACAGTCGCGCGAAACCTTCGAAGAGCTGTCGAAGGCCAGTCTGCTGGCGGATCGTAACCAGCGCGACCACGACTAGTTGCGCAGCCCGCAGGGGCGGCGCTTTGCTCCGTTGATCCGTCGTCGATAACCCGGCCGGGGCTCTCCGCGCGCCCCGGGGCTTTTTGTTTGTCCTTTCGAAAGGCACCGCACCGTCATGACCAGCTATTCCGCTCCCGTTGCCGACATGCGTTTCGTCCTGAACCGGGTGGTCGGGCTTGACCGTATCGCCATGATGCCGGGCTATGAGGACGCGACCCCCGATCTGGTTGACACCGTTTTGGAGGAAGCCGGCAAGTTCGCGGCGGGCGTGCTGGCTCCGATTAATGCGATCGGTGACCGCGAAGGGTCGAAGCTGGAAAACGGGGTGGTGCGTCAGCCGGAAAGCTTCCGTCGCGCCTATGGCCAATTCGTCGAGGCGGGCTGGAACGGGGTTCCCTTTGAACCCGAATTCGGCGGGCAGGGCCTGCCCCGGGTGTTGGCCTTTGCGATTCAGGAAATGTGGCAGTCGGCCAACATGGCGTTCGGGCTGTGCCCGATGCTGAATCAGGGCGCGGTCGAATTGCTGACCGAGCATGGCAGTCCCGAGCAGAAAGAAACCTATCTGGCCAAGCTGGTCGCCGGCGAGTGGACCGGGACCATGGATTTGACCGAGCCGGGCGCCGGTTCCGACCTTGCCGCGGTGCGGACCAAGGCGGCTCCGGCCGGTGACGGCAGCTATCGGATCAACGGCAACAAGATTTTCATCACCTATGGCGAGCATGATCAGGCGGAGAACATCATCCATCTGGTGCTGGCCCGCCTGCCCGACGCCCCGGCCGGCTCCAAGGGCATCTCGCTGTTCCTGGTCCCGAAGTTTCTGGTCAAAGCCGACGGCTCGCTCGGCGCGCGCAACGATGTCCGCTGCACCGGGATCGAACACAAGCTGGGCATCAATGCCAGCCCGACCGCGGTCCTGTCCTATGGCGACAATGAGTCCTGCGTCGGCTATCTGATCGGTGCGCCGAATCGCGGGCTTGAGTATATGTTCTCGATGATGAACGATGCCCGGCTCTCGGTCGGCTTGCAAGGGGTGGCGATTGCCGAGCGCGCCTATCAACAGGCGCGCGACTACGCCAAGACCCGCATTCAAAGCAAGGACATGCGCAACCCGCGCGGCGAGTCGGTGGCGATCATCAATCATCCAGACATCCGGCGCATGCTGCTGACCATGAAGGCGCTGACCGAGGCCGCGCGCTGCCTGGCCTATGAGGCCGGTGCCGCCGTCGATACCGGCAAGCGGGATCCCGATGCGGCGGGCCGTGCCGCCGGTAAGCTCCGAGTCGATTTGTTGACCCCGATCGTCAAGGCGTGGTGCACCGATGTCGGGTGCGAGGTCGCCTCACTCGGAATTCAGGTTCATGGCGGCATGGGCTTTATCGAAGAAACCGGCGCCGCTCAGCATTACCGCGACGCCCGCATCGCCCCGATCTATGAAGGCACCAACGGGATTCAGGCCAATGATCTGGTGTTCCGCAAGCTGGCGCGCGATCAGGGCGCGGCGGTGCGTGCCTTTGAAGCGGAAATCGAGGCCGTGGCCGCCGGCTTGGTTGGCCGCGCCGACCCGGCGCTGAGCGCGATCGGCAACGGCTTGGCGGCCGGGGTTACGGTGCTGGCGCAGGCGACCGGCTGGATGCTGGGCACGTTGAAGCCCGACCCGCTGGCCGCCGCCGCCGGAGCCGCCAATTACCTGCGTATGTTCGGACTGGTCGCCGGCGGGGCCATGCTGGCCCGGGGTGCCGTCGCTGCGGCGGAGGCGCTGGGCGAACCGGGAGCCGATACCGGTTTCCTGAAGGCTAAGATCACCACCGCGCAGTTTTATGCCGAGCAGCTGTTGCCTATGGTGTTCGGTCTGTTGACCCCGATCACCGGCGGCGCCGGAACCGTGATGACGCTGGAAGAGGATCAGTTCTGATCCTTTCCGACGCCGGGGGCGGGGACGCCATGCCCTCCGCCCCCGGCCGTCCCGCCCCCGCCTTATTTCCGGGTAATCCGGCCCTCGACCGCCTGCTTGAGCGGGCTTTTGGCGGTGATAAAGTTGGCGGTCGCTTCGGAGAGCAGGGAGCCGCCGTCGTAAGCCTCGATCGCCTTATCGCGGAACACGGTATAGCCATCGCCGCCGTTGCGCAGGAAATCCATCGACGCCACCATATAGAGCCGGGCCGGATCGAGCGGGGCATAGGAACCGTCCGGCTCGCGGGTTTCAATCGACACGATGCGCTGACCGGCCGGGGCGGCGGCGTCCCAGGTAAAGCGCAGGCCCGAGACCTGCGGGAAGCGGCCGGTGCCGTCACCGCCGGGATTCTCGGCGCGGCTGACCCCGTTTTCCAGGGCGGCCCGCAAATCGGCCCCGCTCAGCTTAAAGGTCGAAATCGTGTTGGCGAAAGGCAGCACTTCCAGCACTTGCCCGAGCGTGACCGGCCCGACCGGAATCCCGGTGCGGATTCCGCCGCCGTTGGTCACGGCAATTTGAACCTGTTGCCCGGCGGTGTCGGCAATCATGGCATCGGTGATCAAATCGCCGAGATTGCATTCGCCGAATCGGCAATGGGTGGCGTCACCGATCAGATCAACCGCGGCCTGCCCGATGATTTTGCCGTTTTGCTCGGCCAAGGGTTTGGCCAGCGCTTCGACAAAAGCCTTTGCCGTCGGGTCTTCGGCGATGGTGTCCGCCAGCAGGATCGGTTCGCCCTGCCACGCCGTCGGCACACCGTCATCGTCCAGGGTGACCTGAAGGAAGCCCAGAAAGATGCCGGCGAAATAACTTTGGACGATCAGGGTCGGGCGGCCGGATGCGGCATTGACCACCACCGGGCTTTGCGCGACCGAGCGCGGGTTGCTGCCACCGATCAAGGTATGCGAGTGGCCGCCCACGATCACCGACAGCCCGTCGACCGCCGCCGCCAGTTTTTGATCCTCGGTAAAGCCGAGATGGCTGAGCACGATGATCCGCTTGACACCTTCGGCGTGCAGCTTGGCGACGCCGGCCCGCGCCGCCTCGACCGGATCGGTGAAGTGCACGGTCGGCCCGGCCTTGGAATTGGTCGCGGTCGACGGGGTGGTCAGGCCGATCAGCCCGATCCGCTGGTCCCCGCCCGGCAGGATCAGGGTTGCGCCGAACTTGCCGGCCAGCGCCGGTTCGGCCGAGGCATCGACATTCGCACTGATCACCGGCACGGTCAGGCCGGTCAGAAAGCGCGCAAGCTCGGCCGGGCCGTCGTCGAATTCATGGTTGCCGAGCGTCATCGCCTGATAGCCGAGCAACTCGAAAAAAGGCTTGATCGCCGCGCTCTTGTAATAATTATAGTAAAGCGAGCCCTGAAAGCGGTCGCCGGCATCGACCACCAGCGGATGCGGCTGCGATACGCGCAGTTTTTCGATTTCGGTCGCGATGCGGGCGATGCCGCCGAAGCATTTATGCTCCGTGGCATCAACCGGTCGGCAGCGATTGCCGGCAATCGTCACCGGATCGAGTCGGGCATGGAAATCATTGGTGTGGATAATCGACAGGGTCACAGGCTCCGCCCGAGCCGGCAGGGCCGGCGGCAGAACCGGCGCCAACACCAGCAGTGACAGGAGACCGATCACCGCGTTCCGTTTGTCCATGGGACGAGTCTCCGGATCAAAAGGTTAAGCGCTATGCCCTGCATCATAGCGGGGAGTTTCCAACATCGTCACGGAGATTCAGTATCGAAAGAAAAGTATAGTACTCACCGGTTCTCCCTGGAAAATCGTTTGCTACTCTGGCATCTTGCTCTCTTCCGGTGGCGCCGGCGGCGCTTCGCAGTGTGTGGTGCGCTTACTTGCGGTTGCGGGTTCGCGGAACGTAGTCGTCGAAGGATCGGGCCGGCTGGTGATGGAAAGCGGAAGTCTGCACGGCTTGGCAATGACGCAGCAGGCGAGAGCGCAGCCGGCGGGGGTGGTCCTGCCCCGAACGATTGCGCTGGTCGGGCTGATGGGGGCCGGCAAGACGGCGATCGGCAAGCGATTGGCCGCTCGTTTAGGGCTTCCGTTTGTTGATGCCGATGTTGAAATCGAAGCTGCGGCCGGCTGCACGATTGAAGAATATTTCGTTCGTCATGGTGAAGCCGAATTCCGGGAAGGTGAACGACGGGTGATCGGTCGTCTGCTGGAACGGCCGGTCCATATTTTGGCAACCGGCGGCGGCGCCTTTATCGACCGCGTTACCCGATCCTTGATGCGTGAACGGGTTTTCTCAATTTGGTTGCGGGCGGAACTTGATTTGCTGGTCGCCCGGACGGCGCGCAGAACCAACCGCCCCTTGCTGAAGCACGGTGACCCGCGGGAGATTTTGGCCAATCTGATGGCGGTTCGTTACCCGATTTATGCGGAAGCCGACCTGACCATCGATAGCGAAGACGGCGCGCTTGATGAAATGGTCGAGCGGGTGCTGGTGGCGATTGAAAGCCGACTCGGGAATGCCCTTCCGCGCCATTGCGCTCCGGCCGAGTCCGAGGATGCAGTCAAACTGACGAAGGCAAGGCCATGAAGGATAAGGTTCGGGTCGAACTCGGCGCCCGCAGCTATGATATCGTGATCGGCCAGGGTGTGCTGGCGGAGGCCGGGCGCCTGATTGCAGCGGCGATCGGCCATAAGCGACGACTGATAACGATTACCGATCAGAATATCGCGGCCCGCCCCCATCTTGCCGCTTTCGAGCATGCGCTTGAGGCCGAGGGACTGACCCGGCTCGGGCCGGCGATCGTGCTGCCGGCGGGCGAGCGGACCAAGGATTTCGATCATCTGGAGCAATTGCTGGGCGCGGTGCTCGGCCGCGGGATTGAACGCTCGACCGTACTGGTTGCTTTGGGCGGCGGCGTGGTCGGTGATCTGACCGGCTTTGCGGCGGCTACGGCTCTGCGCGGGCTTGATTTCATCCAGGTTCCGACCACCCTGTTGTCTCAGGTTGACAGCTCGGTCGGCGGCAAAACCGGGATCAACAGCCGTCACGGCAAGAACTTGATCGGCGCCTTTCACCAGCCTCGGTTGGTGCTGGCCGATACCGGCGTGATCGACACGCTGGACCCGCGCGAAGTCCGGTCCGGCTATGCCGAAATCGTCAAGTATGGTTTGATCAACGATCCGGGATTTTTCGACTGGCTGGAGTCGCATGCACCCGCCGTGATCGGCGGGGACGCCGATGCTCGCCGCCATGCCATTGCGGCAAGCTGCCGGGCCAAGGCCGAAATCGTCGGCGCCGACGAACGCGAATCGGGACGTCGGGCGCTTCTCAATCTTGGCCATACCTTCGGTCATGCCTTCGAAGCGGCGTGTGATTTCAACGATACGCTCCGTCACGGCGAGGCGGTGGCGCTCGGCATGACGCTGGCGTTCGATCTGTCGGTGCATCTGGGCCTGTGCCCGGCCGCGGATGCCTTGCGGGTGCGTGCCCATATGTTCGAACTCGGTCTGCCCACCGGTCCGACCGAAGTCAGCGGCTTGCCGTGGAATCCTGCGGAATTGCTGGCCCATATGGCCCGGGACAAAAAGGTCAAGGACGGCCGCATTACCTTCGTGCTGGCCCGTGGTATCGGTCGCGCCTTCATTGCAGATGATGTCGATCCGGCTGAAGTTCTGCGTGTTCTGGAGGCCAGGGCAGCCGGGTAACAAATTACAGAAAAATTATTTGCTGTGATGGACGTCACAGCATCTGGCGCATAAGGGTGGCACACTCCAAGCATCAGAAGACACGAAAGTATCCGGCCTCGATAGCGAAATGCTTGAACCGCATTTACGTTGGCACGTGACCGGATCACGGCAAAAAGTTCCAGCGCAGAAAGCGCAATAACCACGCTACGGAGAACCGATATGTTGTCAATGATCCGAGAATTACCACCGCCACGCATGAGCCGTCTGGTGACTGATTTTCTTTCTGCTTCTGCCTTTGATATTTCATTGCTTTCCATGTCGATGCTTGAATTGTCGTCGCCTCCTTTTCTTGAGCATCCTTCCGATGCCTCGGTTGCCCCGAAAACCTCCGTCAAAAATGCGCGCGCCGCGCGCGCGACCTGGACGGAACAAGAGCGGGTCAGGCTGCGCGCGCTTTATGAAGAGCATCACCCCGTTGCCGAAATTGCCGAACTGATGAACCGAACCGTCCGGGCGGTCGGAACCATGGTGCTGCGACTCGGTCTGAATCAGCACAAGGCGCCGCCCTCCTGGACTGCGGAAGAATGCAACAACCTTCTGCGACTTCATGCTCAAGGCATAAGTTGGGCCGCCATTGCTGCGGCTTTGCCGGAAAGAAGCGCGGTTGCGATTTACCGTAAGCTTCGTCATCTGGTCGGTCCGGCCCCCTTCAGCGTGGAGCCGAGTTCCCCTGCGTCGGCACCTGAAATCCCCCCGCAGACTTCCGTACCTCAGCTTTCGGCAACCCAAGGCCCGGTGCAAGCCCCGTCTAATGACGAACCGCCGAAAGCGGCGGGGTTGGCGCGTCTGACATTGGTTGCAAAAGCTGAAGCCCCGCGGCCGGTTGTTGTACGACCGGAGCCGACGCCGCCGGTTGTTGCGTCTGCGGAAGTCATGGTGCGGTGGTTACGGTCGCGTGATTTCATGGTGATCAGGCAGGGAAGTGGCTGGCGAGTCGATCAATGCGAGCTTGCCGACGACAGCGCTCTTCTTGAGTTTGCGAATATTCGTCGGGCTCGGCTTCGGTTGCCGGTATTTATTCTTTCCAACTTGCCTCCGGTTGTTCCGGAGATTGCTCCGGTACGGGCGCGCGGCTGGCGCTGATAACAATTCCGGTTTCGGTGGGGGCTATCGGGTTGACGGAGGCGTCGCTTGACGATAAACCTGACCGCTGAAACCTAGCTTCAGCCGATTGGGAAGGTAATGTCCCTCCCTTTTAGTTCTTTCTTTCCGCGGACCCAATTCGATTTCGGGCATACGGATGCGACAGCGGCCGAGGAGTTTCTGCCGGTTGTCTATGATTGCGCACCGGTCGGATTGTGTTTTATCGGTCCCGACTTGCACTACATCATGATTAATCGGCATTTTGCGGCAATAAGCGGTCACCTGCCCGAAGCTTACCTTGGCCGGCCTTTGAACGATTTTCCAAGTGAGTTGAGTTTCCAAATGGAAGCCGCATGCCGGCTCATTCTGGAGACCGGCACTCCGATTGTCGATCAGGTGGTCGAGGGCCATTCCCCGGTAAATCCGACGCAAGTGCGGCAGTGGCAGGTCAGTTATTATCCGGCATTCGACAGCATGGGCTGTGCTCTCGGTATCAATACTGTTGTTATCGATATAACCGAGCAAAGGGAAGCCATTAAAAGACTTGCCGATAGCGAAAGAAAGTTTCGGCTGACTACCGCCGTTTCGCAAACGGTTGTTTTCACGCTTGACCTCAATTTTTATTATACATGGTTACACTCGGATCGCGTCGGCTACGACCCGATAGAAATCATTGGCAAGACAGACGATTATTTATTTGACCCGGCCACCACGGAGCGATTGAGGAGTTTTTACCGGGATGTGGTGCAGACCCGAGCGCGGCTGGTCAGAGATATCGAAGTCCAAAGTCTGCGCCGTCCCGCGCCCCAGTATTTCGAAATGGTGGTGGAACCGATCTTCGGCCAGGGCGGCGTAATCGAGGGGCTTGCCTGTGCTGCTCACGAAGTCAGCCAGCGCGTGCAGGCAACGCTTCAGGCCGAATCGGCAAAAGCGTGTGCGGAACGGGTGAGTGAGGCGAAAAGCCGGCTATTGACAACCGTTTGTCACGATTTACGCCAACCGGTCATGAGTCTGTCGCTGTTCGTTGAGGCTCTGACCCGGGAAAGCAGCGACAACCCGCGACTTGCAGCGGCCTGCGCAATGATGACGGATGCGCTCGGCTGGCTGGAGCGCCTGCTTTCCGAGTTGATGGCTTACGGTGCCCTTGAAATGGGCAGGGTCGAAGTCCGGCGCCGTGCCGTCGATTTGGCCGGCTTGCTGAGGCGTATCGGCGCCGAGATGCAGTCGAATGCGGACAGCGGCGGGCTTAGGCTGCGCGTACGGTCTCCGCAGTTTATAGTGGAAACCGACGCGGTTCTTCTTGAACGGATTCTCAGGAATTTGGTCGGCAATGCTATTCGCTATACCGAACGGGGCGGCGTTCTGCTTGGTGCCAGACGGCGTGGACGGTTCGTGCATATCGAAATATACGATACCGGGACTGGGATTCCGGACAGTCAACTCGCAACGATCTTCGAAGAATTTCAACAACTCGACGTTGCGATCCGTAAAAGTGCGGAGGGCAGAGGTGAACGAGGCATGGGGCTCGGCCTTGCGATCGTCTCCAGAACGGCCGAGTTGCTGGGGCATGGTATCTCGGTTCGCACTCGGCAGGGCAGCGGTTCGGTGTTCTCGATCGAAGTCCCTCTCAGCGAGCGGGACCCTTGTCTTTAAGACAAGTAACCCCTGTCTTTAAGGCAAGGGTCCTTAAATCAAGGGACGTCTCTAAACCAAGCAACGGCATCGGCCAGCGCTTCGGTTGCCCGACGGTGGCGATAGCCCAGTTCACGTTCGGCCTTGGCCGAAGAAAAGAACATTTTTTTGCGGGCCATGCGCAGCCCGTCCACCGTCACCATGGGATCGCTGCCGCCGGTCAAACGGGCAATGGCTTCGGAAACCACCGCAATCGGCATGAGCAGGCCGCAGGGCAGGCTGATGGAGGGGGGCCGGCGCCCGCTAATCCGGGCAATCTCGGTCAGGATTTGCTTCAGTGATAGGTTTTCGCCCCCCAGGACGTAGCGCTGTCCGATCACGCCGTGCTTGAACGCCAACAGGTGGCCGGCGGCCACGTCCTCGACATGAACGATGTTCAAGCCGGTATCAACAAAAGCCGGCATGCGGCCGGCTGCGGCATCGGCGATCATCCGGCCGGTCGGCGTCGGTTTGATGTCACGCGGCCCGACCGGCGTTGACGGATTGACGATGATTGCGGGCAGACCGTGGTCCCGAACCAGGGCGGATACGACTTCTTCGGCCAGGAATTTCGAACGTTTGTAATGGCCGACCATGTCCTCCACTCCAACCGGAGTCGATTCGTCGGCGGGCGTGCCGTCCTTGTTGATGCCAAGGGTGGCGACACTGCTGGTATAGACGATTCTTTTGACTCCGGCGGCCAGGGCCGCCAGCATCAAGTGCCGGGTGCCCTCGACATTAGCGCGATAGATCGTGTCGGGATCGGGCACCCAGATGCGATAATCGGCGGCGACGTGATACAGCGCCTCACAACCGATCAGCGCATGCTCCAGCGTCGCGGGATCGGTCAAATCGCCCTCAGCCACTTCGACCGTCAAGCCGTCGATGTTGCGGCGATCACTCAATCGGCGGGCCAGCACCCGCACCCTGGTCCCGGCTGCCAACAAGTGACGGACCACGGCGGCACCGACAAAGCCGGTCGCACCGGTTACCAGGGTAAGAGCGGTCACGATGGGATTCTCCGCACAAAAAAACCGGGCGGAAAGGAGAGTTTGATCTCTCGCCTCCGCCCGGCTGTATTTACCCGAATTCGACCGGTTTAGAAAGCAAAGCGGCCGTTGATCGCGATCGTGGTCGAATTCTGCTTTTCGCGGAAGAACGAGTTGGTCACTTCGATGCCGGTGGTCAGGCGCTCGGTCGGCATCCAGTTCAAGCCGATCAAGCCCAGAACTTCCTTATTATCCAAGCGCTTGCCGGTTGAGCCGACATTGTCCGGATCATTGAGCGGGTCGATGGCGAGGGTGACGCCGGCATAGGGCTCAAACCGCTCCCACCCGGTGTAACCGGCCCGGGCGCCCAGGCTGATTTCGCCGATCCGGGTCACCTGTTGGGCAAACGCCGTGCTGGCGCTGTCGGTATAGGCACCGGTCCAGTCATAGCTCATCATCCAGCCGAGCTTTTCGGAAAACACGAAGTTGTTCCAGGTATTGTTAAGCGTGGCGTTGGTTGACAGCATCCAGCGATCGCTATCGTAGCTGTAAGAGCGCGAGGCGTTGGTAGAACGGGCCCGGGTGCCGCCGGTATCGCCGGTGCCGTAGCCGGTCATGATGTCAAGAACCAGTTTACCGTCCATCAATCCCATGGCGGCATAGGGGATGACGGTAAAGCCATTCGCGTCGCTGACGCCGTCCTCGAAGGTATTATTGCTGTTGGTGCGGACATAGGTCAGCGACAGACCGGCCAGGAAGCGTTCGTTGATGCGAATGTCGGCACCGATGATGCCGGTGTCGAGTTCGGAGTTCGACTTCTGCGCATCCCAGTCGTTGCTGACCCAGCCATGGCTGTAGGTCGCCCACAGGCCCTTGGTATAGCCGCTGTCGCCCGCCGAAATGCCGGCAATGCCGTCTTCGTAGGTGGAGCGCACGCCCGAGGCATCGCTCAGCTTCTGCTTTTTCTTGTCATCCGCGCTGCCGGGACGGAACGCGGCGGCGAAGGCCGGAGACAAGCTGGCCGAAATGCGGCGTTCGATCATGCTGACCGTCATCTGGGTCGCGGTCCGGTTGACCTGCGCCGAAACCGCCGCCTGCGCCTGAGACTGCTTGGTCTTAGAGGTAGCGTATTGCTCGTAAAGCTTCAGCGCATCGACAACGCTGGAGCAACCGCTGGTCCCGCTAATCGAGCCGCTGGACTTGTTGTAAGTACAGCTAAAGCTGGACGTAGTCCCGGATGAAGTCGTTGACCCGTTAATCGTCACGATGTTAGATGAAGGATTCGTAAAAGTAATGTTGCTGGTTGATCTGAAGGTTTGGCCCGAAAAGGTTGTGCTAGACGTTTGATTGGCAACCAGGGTCGTATTAGTAGAGCCGGTGACCGTACCGCTCACGCTGGTCGTCGATGAAGCCCCTGTGCTCGTGAATGCGTAGCTGTTTCCGGAAATGGTACCGGTCACACGATTGCTAGAGGACGACCCGCCCTGAGACGTGGTTGTCGAGGTAAAATCAAAACTCGGGTCCGAAAAGGTACCGACGGACCTCGTGGTCGAGCCATTCGAGCTAATCGAGTAATCAATCGGAAACGAATCCGCCGCAAAAGACACGCCCGTCAGCGCCAACAGCGAAGCACCGCCAAGGCAAGCCGACAGAAAATATGACGCCGTCTTTTTCACTTTAACAACAGCCATGGTTATCCCCTGAATGTAAGGTAAATTACATGCGGGTTTCACACCATCGTGTTGCCGGTGTCTTACCCGATCTTGATTTCAAGGGCGATATTTGTCCAGTGGATCGCAGCCGGTCAAGCGATTCGCCGGCAGACCCCGGACTCTTGACCCAAGCGTTGCGAGAGTGTCACACTATACTTTAGGGTATTCAGAAAAAGTTCGGGCGGGAATAGACGTGCTGTCTTCATCCCGCCCGATCGTTCAGACAACTTCGGGTTGTTTAGAACGCGAAACGGCCATTGATCGCGATTGTGGTCGCGTTTTGCTTTTCACGGAAAAAAGCATTGGTGACTTCGATGCCGGTGGTCAGGCGCTCGGTCGGCATCCAGTTCAAGCCGATCAAGCCCATGACTTCCTTGTTGTCCAGCTTGTCTCCGGTGGTTCCGACATTATCCGGCGCCATGATCGGATCGACCGCAACGGTGGCGCCGAGATAGGGCTCGAAGCCCTCCCACCCGGTATAACCGGCGCGGAAGCCGAGGCTGACTTCGCCGACCCGGGTCGCCTGATGGGCAAACAGGTTGCCGACGCTGTCGTTATACGCCGCCGACCAGTCATAACTCATCATCCAGCCGAGTTTCTCGGAGAACACGAAGTCGTTCCAGGTGTTGTTGAGCGTGGCGTTGGTTGACAGCATCCAGCGGTCATTGTCGAAAGTATAGGACACCGGAGCGGTCGAAGAGCGCGCGCGTGAACCGGTGGTGTTGCCCGAGCCGTAACCGGTCATGACATCGAGAATCAATTTGCCGTCCATCAAGGCCAGCGCCGCGTAGGGAATGATCGTGTAGCCATTGGCATCGCTAAGGCCATCCTGGAAGCTCAGGATGCTGTTGGTGGTTTGATAGGTCAGCGACAAACCGACCAGAAAACGTTCGTCAAGCCGGACATCGGCGCCGATAATGCCGGTGTTGAGTTC
This sequence comes from Rhodospirillaceae bacterium, assembly GCA_037147415.1. GTDB lineage: Bacteria > Pseudomonadota > Alphaproteobacteria > Azospirillales > Azospirillaceae > BOG-933. Next base: position 15,560 of record JBAWVF010000093.1, read on the forward strand.
GGAGGATGACTTCAGGGAATCCCAGTCGTTGCCGATCCAACCATGGCTGTACGTTGCCCAAAGTCCCTTGGTGTAACCGCTGTCGCCTGCGGAAAGACCGGCGATGCCATTTTCATAGCTGCTCCGTACCATGCCTATCGGGTTAACGCACACACCCACTAGATGTTGTGTGCTTCCAGTC
>JBAWVF010000094.1:0-15738 GCA_037147415.1 Rhodospirillaceae bacterium
AGTCAACTTGTCGCACCACTGCAACTGCGACTCAGCCGCATTTAGAACAGCTGGATAATCCGGTTGACTTGTGCCGGGTCGGCGCTCGATGATCAGGGCTGCCTTCCGTCGACTCGGACAGAGATAAACCATGGCTGCTTCCCTGTTTGATGTTCTCGCCCGGTTCGACGTATCCCTGCCGGTTTTTTTCGGGCTGACGATCGGGCTGTTCGGTACCTGCGCATTTCTGGCCGGGCAAGGAGCGGCTGGAGCATGGCACGGACCGGGACGCGTGCTGCTTCAATGTATAGTGTTGGCCGCGGCCGATCGGTTCCTGGTCTATGGTTTATTCGGCGGGACTTTGTGGTCGCCTGCGGGCTTTATCGGCCATGGAATAGTTCCGGTGATAATCGGCCTGTGCAGCTATCGCCTGACATTGGCACGGCGGATGGTTACGCAATATCCCTGGCTGTATGAGCGCGACGGTCCGTTCGGCTGGCGTTGTCGGGGGTGATGCTTTATAGTTTGCCTATCTTTCCATTTACAGCCGAAGGGATCTCTTCTGATGAAATTGAGATTGGCCCTGCTTGCCGCCGTTGCGCTGACCGCTTTTGGTGCGCCGCCGGTTTATGCCGAGGATTCGATCAAGGTTGCCGTGGTCGGTCCCTTTACCGGAGCGGTTGCCTCGATCGGCGAGCAAATTAAACGCGGCGCCGAGATGGCGGTCGCAGATATAAATGCGGCCGGTGGCGTATCGGGTAAGAAGCTGGACCTGTTGACCGGTGATGATGCTTGTGATCCCAAACAAGCTGTGGCGGTAGCCAATCAAATGGTAAAGGCCGGTGTTAAGTTCGTCGATGGTCATTTCTGTTCAGGATCATCGATCCCGGCATCTGCGGTCTATAATGAAGAAGGTGTTCTGCAAATTTCACCGGGCTCGACCAATCCCAAATTCACCGAACAAGGTTTCAAGAACGTGTTCCGGGTGTGCGGGCGTGACGATCAGCAGGGTGCGGTCGGCGGTGCCTATCTTGCCGCTCATTATAAGAATGGCCGAATTGCCATTCTCAATGACAAGTCGGCCTATGGTAAAGGTCTGGCCGACGAGGCGAAGCGTGCGATTAATGCCGCCGGGATCAAGGAGCGGATTAATGAAGCCTATTCCGCCGGCGAAAAAGATTTCGCGGCACTGGTCAGCAAGCTGAAGCAAGAACAAATAGAAGTTGTGTTTGTCGGTGGCTATCATACCGAGGCCGGTTTGCTGACTCGTCAAATGCGGGATCAGGGTCTGCAAGCAAAGGTCGTCGGTGGGGATGCTCTGGTAACTAATGAATATTGGGGCATCACCGGTGCGGCCGGAGAAGGTACGCTGATGACCTTCGGTCCCGATCCGCGGCTCAAGCCCGAGGCCAAGGCCGTGGTCGATGCCTTCCGCAAAGCCGGGTATGAGCCCGAGGGCTACACTCTTTATGGTTATGCGACCATGCAGGTCTATGCCGAGGCGGTCAAGCGGGCGGGGGGTACCGATCTCGCCAAGGTGACTCAGCAACTTCACACCGGTAGCTATGATACCGTGATCGGCAATCTCGGCTTTGATGCTAAGGGGGATATCACCAGCCCGGCTTACGTCGTCTATCAATGGCATGACGGTAATTTTGCTGAGCTGAAATAGTCCCGCGTCGACCCTGGTGACGTCTCTATATCCGTTGTGTAACAGCGTCCCGGCGGTTCTCCGCCGGGATACTTTTTTACTAAATCGTCTATAGCGTGTAATTCATCTTAGTTATGGCTGAAATTAGACTAGTTTGACGGCTCATGTGAGCCGACAGTAACCGCCATCGTGTCTTCCGCGTCACATGAAATCGTCAATTTAGCATTGATATTTCCGCGTATCGAAAAAACCTTTATAAATTGGTAACAAGTTTGGGCGCCGAAGCCACCTTAACGGCATGAAGGCGTCAGTGAATGATAGTTCCGGCAATGGAGGGGACCGATGTCCCGCAAATGCGATATCACCGAAGGACAAATCTTCCGCAGGCTGGGACCGGGTGGTGGCCTTTGGCAGGTTATGACCGTCCGGCGGGACGGCGTCGGTATGCCGCATGCGCAGATGCAGCGGGCCGACGATCCTAAGACCCTGAAAACACTGGCGATTGCCGCTCTTCAGGATGCAAGCCAGTTTGAGCGTATGAATAAGGTTTGAATCGGTCGGACTCCGCTTCGGCTGTGTTGTTGCCGGCGCGCATTCGGGTGAATCGTGCGGCGCTGTCTATATTTCGGCGATTGCGCTGATTGCAGGCAAGGCAAAGAAAAATAGAGCCGCCAAATTCGCATTTTATGCTCAGTAGCAATAGTATTGCAAGCCCCATAAATTTTGTATTACGATTGTCTTGTCTCCTTGTCGGAGATTGGCTATATTTTGCGCTGTTGATCTTCAATAGAAACTGAACATTCTCATAAACTGAATCGGTCTTCAATGTCCTCATCGGAATCCGATAGCACGCAACAGCGTTGGTCTAAGCGCTCTCTTTTTCTGATTATCCTGGCCATTGCGGCATGTGTGGCGGCGATTATCTCTTTGGTCGTTCGCTTCGCAGTGCTAAGGCCGACCGATCAGGAGATGAAAATCGCGGTGATTGCCCCCTTGAGTGGGCCTGATCGCGCACAAGGCGAGCAGATTCGACGGGGTGCCGCTCTGTTCATCGAGCAGGTTAATCGATCGGGTGGTGTCGGCGGGCGGGCGCTCAAGCTTTTGGCGTTCGATGATGGCAGCGATCCGGAAAAGGCTCGACAGGTGGCAGAGCAAGCCGCCGAAGCCGGGGTGATCGGGGTGGTGGGCCACTGGTCCGCCGATGCGGCGGCCGCAGCGGGAGAGGTTTATCGGGCGCATGGCCTTCCGGCTATTACGCCTGCCGCCGATCTGGATAGTGAAGGGACGGTCAATCCCTGGCTGTTCAAAACAGCAATCGACCGAACGGTGGAGACTCGTTTTCTTGCCAATTATGTCCGTAATGTTATCGGAGAAAAAACAGTATCAATTATATATCGTGCCGGTACCGACAATGAAACGCTTGCGCGGGTATTTGACGAGGTAATGCAGCGTTTCGGGACAAAGGTTCTCTATCGCTGGGAGCATGACGGTACCCCGGAACGCCTTGCTGCGATTACTGCCGAGATTAAGGATAAAAAGCTGATCGGCGCCTTTTTATTATTGGGGGATGCCGAATCAAGTGCCGGGGCTTTGGCAGCTCTTCGGCGCGAGGGCATCTCCAACCGGGCGGTCGGGCCTTCAATACTTGCAACCACGGCTTTCGAAAATGCGCTTAGGACGGCGTGGCAAACTGTACGCCCGGTGTCTGAACGTAAGGCGCCGGCATCGCTGGATTCAGTATTGAACGGCACGCTCACCACGACCCCATTGCTGTTCGATACGGCTGATGAACTGGCTCAAGGCTTTAAAAACGGTTACCAAAAGAACCATCGTGGCGAGCCCGATTGGGTCGCGGCCAGCGGGTTTAATGCTGTACGTCTGTTGGTGTACGCACGGGGCAAGCCGGGACGTACGGATGCCGGCCTGAGTTTGGACGCTGTCCGTAAGCAAATACGTGAGCGGATTGCAGCTCTGGATGGCAGTCACGGTAGTGGTCGCACGCATCTTGATACTCTGTTTGGACCGGTCGCCTTTAATGCTAAGGGGGTTTCAGCGCCTCAGATCATGATCGGTAGTTATGATGGCACGGCTCTGGTCGCGGCGCTTACCCAACTGTCGCCAATTGTTGAAGAAAATGTTGGAAACTATCTTGAAGAGTTGGTGGCCGGCCGGGCACTATATGTCAATGATCGATTTATGTATAAGACTAATGTTGTTTATGCCGGCTTGAAGCTTGATAAAATCAGTGGTCTTGATCTTTCAGCTAATACAGTTTCTCTTGACTTTGTAATATGGTTCCGCTGGAGAGGTGCTGTTGAACCGCAAGATATTATTTTTACAAATGCCGCAGAACCGATCAAGCTGGATAAGCTGGAGCGTGAAGTTAAAGCCGGGGATATGATTTGGCGTAGCTATCGTGCGCGTGGCAAGTTCTTTCTAAACTATTCTTCAGTTGATCGTGTCTATGGGACACAGATAATCGGTATCACATTTCATCATCGGACCCTTAGTCGAAATAACTTGATGTATGTTAGCGACATTTTGGGAATGGACCTTGCGGGCGGCTCGACCCTGGCTGAGCAATTGCTTAAGTCCAGTTTGGTGTTTGATCCCGGTTCCGGCACCAGTGATGCTTCCTTTATTCAAAATATGTTGGGGATGGTATCGCCGGGAACCGGGGTTGCCGATCCGTTGCTGCAATCAATGACGCGGTCGCGTGTCCTTGCTGCAATTAATGGTTGGCTGCTTGATCGGGCATGGGTGTCGCAGGATGTGGCGCTCCGCGGCGCCGAGGGCGACCCGGCCTTTGTCGGTTTCGGTAAACCGCGCGCCGAATTTTCTCAACTCGACATGGGCGCGTTGCTGAAACCCGATCAATTCGAACCGCGGGATGTGATCCCGCAGGAATGGTTTGTGGTCATCGCCATTTTTTCCCTGGTTGGCTCCGTTGTCGCTTCATTGCTTGATCGTAAGGATCGGGGCCAATTTTGGCGGATGCAGACTTTGGGGTTGCGCATCTTTAGTTGGCCGCTTTTACTAATGTCTGCTGGAAGTCTTGCGCTTGACTATGGGGTTCAGAATCTTTCCACTTCGACTGTTGATATGTTCGTTCTAGTCTTCAGTTCATTGTGGTGGCTGATTCCCGGGCGTCTTGCTGCGATTTCAGTCGAGCGCTTCATTTGGGTGCCGCTGGAAATCAGGACCGGAAGAAAAATCCCAAATATTATTCGAGCCACTGTTTCGTTGGTAATCTATTTATTTGCGATTTTTGGCGTGGTTGCTTTTGTGATGGGTAAGACCATAACCAGCCTGCTGGCAACGTCCGGCTTAATGGCGATGATTATCGGTCTTGCGATTCAGGCGAATATTGCTAACATCTTTTCAGGTATTGTCCTTAATATTGAACGACCGTTTACAGTTGGAGATTTTATTAAACTAAATGCCAATGTCATGGGGCAGGTGGTCGATATCACTTGGCGTACGACCCGCATCCGTCATCTGGAGGGGCAACTGGTCTGCCTTGCCAATTCAAAGGTCTCGGAAGCGGAAGTTCATAATTATAGCAACATGGCCGATAATTTTATTCGTCTGCAATTGTTTGTTGACCCGCGCTATGATCCACGGTTGATCCGAAAATTGGTTAAAGAGGCACTAGACAGCTTCGACATATTTATAAACTTGGCCAGCAACTATTTCGGCCCGGATGCCCAGTTCAAAGGGGTCGAATGCCAGCAAGGTTTATGGACGGCGCGCTATCGGGTCAAGTTTTATGCCAAAAAGGGCAATGACGAGAATATGGTCGTCAATGATGTTTTGGCTAAGATTTGGGAACGGTTTCACGAGAACGGCATTGAATGGCAAAATCCGGGGTCAGATGTGCAACGCGATGTAATTGAAACCAAGCCTTTACTGCTCTCGGCACCGGAAGCTGTTCTGTCTTAACAGTATAAGGCCTTAGTGTGCTGCGGCCCAATTGTCGGCAATGCCGGCCTCTGCAATAAGCGGGACGCCGAAATCGGCGGCTGACTCCATCACGGCGCGGACTAAGCTGGTGGTCGCCTCCAGTTCGGATTCAGGCACTTCGAAGATTAGTTCATCATGAACTTGAAGTAATAGCCGCCCGGTCAGGTGACCGGCGGCTAAGGCTCCGGGAATGCGGATCATCGCGCGTTTTATGATGTCGGCGGCGCTCCCCTGAATCGGGGCATTGATCGCCTGACGTTCGGCGCCGGAGCGGCGGCCGGGGTTGCGATCATTGATATCACGGATATGACATTTACGGCCGAACAAGGTTGTGACATAGCCGGTTTGGCGACAACCGGCTTTTGTGGCTTCCATCCAGTCGCGCAACTCGTGAAAGCGGTCGAGATAGTCGCGAATAAAGCTCGTCGCTTCTCCGGTAGAAATACCAAGCTGTTTGCCCAGACCGAAGCCGCTGATTCCGTAAATGATACCAAAATTAATGGCTTTCGCCTTTCGGCGTAGATCGGATGTCATGTCGGCAAGGGGAACCCCGAACACCTTGGACGCCGTTAATGCATGAACATCGACACCATCCCGAAAAGCTTGTTTCAGCGCTTCAATATCGGCAATCGCGGCAACCAGCCGAAGCTCTATTTGGGAGTAGTCGACCGACAATAATTTGAAGCCCGGCGGTGCAACGAAGGCCGTTCGTATCTTACGGCCCTCATCACTGCGAATCGGGATGTTTTGAAGGTTAGGGTCACTTGAAGCCAGCCGTCCCGTACTGGTTGTCGCCATTGAAAAAGAGGTGTGTACGCGTCCTGTACGTGTAGCGATCTGCTGCGGCAAAGCATCGGTGTACGTGCTTTTCAGCTTGGCCAATTGGCGCCAATCAAGAACTTTTTGAGCAATTTCAAGGCCTTGCTCGGCGAGCGGTTCGAGGGTGGCGCTGTCGGTTGACAGCGTACCGCTCTTGCCCTTTTTGCCGCCGGTCAAATTCATTTCAACGTACAGCACCTCGGCCAATTGCTTGGGCGAGCCGACATTGAAGGAATGCCCGGCCAGCCGGTGTATCTCTCCTTCCAGTTCCGCAAGCCGGACGCCAAAGTCACGCGACAACCCGGCAAGTACGGTACGGTCAACACATACGCCTGTACGTTCCATCTCGACAATCACCGGAACCAACGGTCGCTCCAGTGTTTCGTAAACAGCAACCATATGGTCTTCGACCAGGCGCGGCTTCAGTGTACGCCACAGTCTGAGGGTGATGTCGGCGTCTTCTGCGGCATAGGTACAGGCGACATCCAGTGCGACTCGGTCGAAAGTGATTTGTGCTTTACCGCTGCCACAGACTTCGGCAAAGCTGATGGTTTTGTGCCCAAGGTGAAGTTCAGATAACTCATCCATTCCGTGGCCATGCTTGCCGCCGGCAACAACATAACTAATCAGCATGGTATCATCATAGGGGGTGACGGCAATATTGTGTTGAGCGAATACTTGGGCATCAAATTTCAAATTATGAGCGATCTTCAAGACGCCCGGATGTTCCAACAGCGGCTTAAGCGCGGCAAGGGCCGCTTGAACCGGTATTTGGACAGGCTTTGCCTCACCGAAATCGAAACCATCTTCACGCGAATCAGGGGCGACATGGCCAAGTGGAATATAGCAGGCAAGGCCCGGCTTGACGGCTAATGATACCCCGACCAATGTTGTCGTGCTCGGATTTAACGAAGTGGTTTCGGTGTCAACGGCAACCACACCCGCCTCAGTGGCGCGCGCTATCCAGGCTTCAAGTGCATCAAGGCTTTGTACCAGCTCATAGTTCACGGATTCGGGTGGCGCTACCGGCGGATGATTGACGGACTCAGGCGTCTCATTAATCGGTGCAGGTGTCGGAGACGGCGCAGCGGGTACGGCAACGCTAGTGCCATGACCATGCAGGAACTCGTTTTCAATGCGGTGAACAATGGTCTTGAAACCTTGCTCACGCAGAAAAGCAAATAGTATGTCCGGATCAGGCCGCTGGGCTCGCAACGAGTCAAGCGGAACCGGAACCGGCGTCTCCATTGCCAACTGAACCAATTGTCGAGAAATTCGGGCTTGTTCGGCAAATTCCAGTAAAGACTGTTTGCGCTTCGCCTGTTTGATCTCACCGGCTCGGCTAAGCAAAGTATCGAGATCGCCATATTCATTAATAAGTAAAGCCGCTGTTTTAATGCCAATGCCCGGCACGCCGGGAACATTGTCGGTGCTATCTCCGGCCAGCGCCTGGACATCGACCACCTTGTCCGGTGTCACGCCGAATTTCTCGAAGACTTCCGCCGGGCCAAGCGTCTTATTCTTAATCGGGTCGAGCATTGACACGCCCGGCCCGACCAACTGCATCAAGTCTTTATCCGAAGACACGATCACCACATCGCGCCCGACTGCGCGCGCTAAGCGCACATAAGAGGCGATCAGGTCATCGGCCTCGTAGCCTTCCAACTCGACCGACGGCACGTTAAAGGCGCGGGTGACCTCCCGTATCAACGGGAATTGGGGCACCAGATCAGGCGGTGTGGCTTCTCGATTGGCCTTATACGCCGGATAAATCTCGTTGCGGAAGTTGACTCGCCCGGCATCGAAAATGACCGCGACGGCCTGCGCCTTGCAGTCGGCCAACAGCTTGATCAGCATGTTGGTAAAGCCGAGTACGGCCCCGATCGGCGTTCCGTCGGACCGAGTGAGGGTCGGCAACGCATGGAAGGCCCGGAAAATGAATCCGGAACCGTCCACCAGATAAAGTGTTCCCGGATCCGGGACTGTGGAATTGGTATCAGTCATGGCGGAAACATGGCCGAACCGGAGCAAAAAGTCATCACCGGAACGCTAAAAATCGTCGGGCGGCGAGCGATTGGCCGACGGTGAATGGCGGATAATGGCGCTGAAACCGAACAGCAACAACAATACCCCCATTACAATTTCCATCGCCGAGATGAAGCGAATCGGGCCGCTGATCGGCTGGATGTCGCCATAGCCGACCGTGCTTAGCGTCACCACCGAGAAATACAGGCATTCGGCAAAGTTCAGTGTGTGAGGCGTACCGCTGGCGATAAAGTTGATGCCGGTAAAAAGCCGCTGCGCAATCGAATAAAGTGCGGCGAAGATAATGACAAGCAAAGAATAAAAAGTCAAAAAGGCAAAGGCCGGCATCACCAGTCGGGAGGCCTGTTGAAAAAAACCTTCAAACAATAATCCGACATCCAGCAAGAAAATCGCAATGTCGCGGCTGACAAACAACACGATTACCGCCAACACGGCCTGAAAGGCCACGAATGGAACCGGAGCGAATTGTCCCCCGAAGCCTCCCGGTAAGGCAAAGGTCAGCGCAATCATGCCGACCATCGGCAGCAACCATAGAAAGATCTCTCCGAAATGCGAATCATGGCGTGGTCGGCGCGAAATCACGATATTGCGCACGCTCCGCGATCGAATCGCGGCCCCTCCCAAAAAAGCAAGCAAAGGCAAAATGAAGCCTAGTGCCTGCTCGCGCGGACTGACGCCGGCAAAGTTACTTTCGACGATGACCGTGAAAATACAGGCGTAAATCCCGATAAAATTAACCAGCGACAAGGTAAAAAAGTGGCTGCCCGGAAATACCCGGTGGAACACGGCCACGACGAATATAACGGAGCCCAGCAATACGAACGCCAACGTTCCCGCAACGGCCTTAATGGACAGGGCAATGACGCTAAGCAAGAATGCCGTAAAGGAAACCGCCCCGATCCAACCGCGCTGGGCCGGAACAGCCCGAGCCGGGTGATGCCGTATCTCCTCACGAGGGGGCGGGAGCGTATGGCGGGGTGATTGATCCATCGGTTGCGGCCCCCAGGTTCACGGTCAGTCTTTGAGATCCTCCCACAATTCCCGCACCTTAGCAAAGAATCCCTCGGATTCCGGATTTGTGGTGGCCCCGGCCCCGGCTTTTTCGAATTCGCGTAACAAGTCTTGTTGTTTCTTGGTCAAATTGACCGGCGTTTCAACCATGGCCAGAATAAACATATCACCGCGTGCAATGCTGTTCAGCACCGACATGCCGCGACCCTTCAACCGGAATTGTTGCCCGGTTTGCGTGCCGGGCGGCACGGTGACCTTAGCCCGCCCACCATCAATGGTCGGAACCTCAATCATACCGCCGAGCGCTGCCGTCGTCATCGGGATCGGCACCCGGCAATGGATGTTCGACCCTTCGCGTTGAAAGAAGCGGTGCGGCGCCAGCGCCAGGAAAATGTAAAGATCACCCGGAGAGGCGCCGCGCAAACCGGCTTCGCCCTCGTTGGACAGGCGCAGACGCGTCCCGTCTTCGACGCCGGGGGGAATGTTGACTTGAAGCGTTTTCTCGCGGCGGACTCGGCCGGTCCCGCTACATTGCCGGCACGGATCCTTGATCACCCGCCCGGCGCCGTGACAACTCGGGCAGGTACGCTCGATGGTGAAGAAGCCCTGCTGGGCTCGAATCTTGCCGTGACCGCTACAGGTCGGGCAGGAAACCGGCTGTTGTGCTCCCTCGGCTCCGGTGCCCTTGCACCCTTCGCAGGCGATCGAGGTCGGCACTCGCACGGTGGTATGAGAGCCCTTGAAGGCATCTTCAAGGGTGATTTCCATGTTGTAGCGCAGGTCGGCGCCCCGGGCCCCGCTGTTGCCGCCGCCGCCGCGCCGGTTGCCCATGAAGTCGCCGAACATCTCGTCGAAGATATCGGCAAAGCCACCGCCAAAATTAAAGTCGAATCCGCCGGGTCCACCCCCGGCGCGGCCTCCGCCGCCATTCTCGAACGCGGCATGGCCATATCGATCATATGCCGCACGCTTTTGTTCATCGCGCAGCACATCATAGGCTTCGTTTATTTCTTTGAACTTGTGTTCAGCGTCTTTGTTTCCGGGGTTTCTGTCCGGATGATACTGCATCGCCAGTTTGCGATAGGCCTTTTTCAGCTCGTCCGCACTAGCGGTTTTCGAGCAACCGAGCAGTTCATAATAATCTTGTTTGGCCATCAGATATTCCAGCGCCGTGCCTGCACCATTACCCGCGCCCTCCCTCGGCAAAACCGAGGGAGGGGTTTCCGGACCCTTTTACAGCTACTTCTTCTTGCTGTCGTCGACTTCTTCAAAGTCGGCGTCGACAACACCGGCCTTGCCGTCCGCATGAGCGGCATCGCTCGCTGCGGCCCCTTCCGCACCGCCGGGCGCACCTTCACCGCCGGCCCCGGCCTTGTACATCGCCTCGCCCAGTTTCATGGAAACCTGAGCCAGGGCGTCGGTTTTCGACTTGAGCGCGGCAAGATCACCGCTGTCGAGCACGGTCTTCAGATCGGCAATCGCCTTCTCGGCCGCCGCCTTGTCGGCCGCGGGCACCTTATCGCCGGCATCCTTAACCGTACGCTCGGTGGTGTGAATCAGGGCGTCGGCATGATTGCGGGCGTCAACCAGCTCGCGCCGTTTCTTGTCCTCGCTGGCGTGGAGTTCCGCGTCCTTGACCATCTTCTGAATGTCGGCGTCGCTGAGTCCGCCCGAAGCCTGAATGCGGATCTGCTGCTCCTTGCCGGTCGCCTTATCTTTGGCGCCGACATTGACAATGCCGTTGGCGTCGATGTCGAAGGTGACCTCGACCTGCGGCACGCCACGCGGCGCCGCCGGAATTCCGACCAGATCGAATTGACCCAGCATCTTGTTGTCGGCCGCCATCTCGCGCTCGCCCTGGAAGACGCGGATGGTCACGGCGTTCTGGTTGTCCTCGGCGGTAGAAAACACCTGAGACTTTTTGGTCGGGATGGTCGTATTGCGGTCGATCAAGCGGGTGAACACGCCGCCCAGGGTCTCAATCCCCAAGCTGAGCGGGGTCACGTCGAGCAACAGCACGTCCTTGACGTCGCCCTTGAGCACGCCACCCTGAATTGCGGCGCCGACCGCAACCACTTCGTCCGGGTTGACGCTGCGATTCGGTTCCCGTCCGAAGAACTGCTTGACCGTCTCGATGACCTTGGGCATGCGGGTCATGCCGCCGACCAGAATCACCTCGTCGATTTCCGAGGCCTTGATGCCGGCATCGCGCAGGGCGGCGCGGCAGGGCTCGACGGTACGGCGGACCAGCTCATCAACCAGCGCCTCAAGTTTGGCCCTGGTCAGTTTGATGTTAAGATGCTTGGGTCCGGTTTGATCGGCGGTGATGAAGGGCAGGTTGACTTCGGTCTGAGTCGCCGAGGACAGTTCGCACTTGGCCTTTTCCGCCGCCTCTTTCAAGCGCTGGAGCGCAAGCTTGTCTTTGCGCAGGTCGATGCCCTGCTCCTTGTGGAACTCGTCGGCCAGATAATCGATGATCTTGGCGTCGAAATCCTCACCGCCCAGGAAGGTGTCGCCGTTGGTCGACTTCACCTCGAACACGCCGTCACCGATTTCCAATACCGAAATATCGAAGGTGCCGCCGCCGAGGTCGAACACCGCGATGATGCCGGTGCCCTTCTTTTCCATGCCGTAAGCGAGCGCCGCAGCGGTCGGCTCGTTGATAATCCGCAGCACTTCCAGCCCGGCGATCTTGCCGGCATCCTTGGTCGCCTGACGTTGGCTGTCGTTGAAATAGGCGGGAACCGTGATCACCGCCTGGGTGACCTTTTCACCCAAATAGTTTTCCGCGGTTTCCTTCATTTTCTGAAGGATGAAGGCGCTGACCTGGGAGGGGCTGTAGCGCTTGGAGTGCGCCTCGACCCAGGCATCGCCATTGTCGCCGGAGATGATCCGGTAGGGCACCAGGGCCTTGTCCTTATTGGTAATCGGGTCGTCATAGCGGCGGCCGATCAAGCGCTTGATCGCGAAAAGCGTGTTTTCCGGGTTGGTCACCGCCTGGCGCTTGGCCGGCTGGCCGACCAGCCGTTCGCCGCCCTGGGTGAAGGCGACCATCGACGGCGTCGTGCGTGCGCCTTCGGTGTTCTCGATGACCTTTGCCTGTGACCCTTCCATCACGGCGACGCAGCTATTCGTCGTGCCAAGATCAATGCCGATGACTTTGCTCATGTCCTACCTCTTGTTGCTGGCGAATCCCCGGCGGCCCGGTGACCGGCACCGCCACGATCCCCTGTCGATCCGTACGGCGGTATAATGTGACTAACTTGCCGTTGGCACATATAAGCAGCTACCGTTCGCCCTGCAACCTCTGCCGCACCTCAAAAAAGTCGGATTCATGTCGATTTTGCCGTTAACGCTGTTAATCTTCGTCTCATGACCCGTTCGCCCGTGCTTAATCCCGTTCCTTCACCCTCTGCGCTGCGCCCCGAGGGCGGGCGTCGATTCCGTTTGGTTTCGGAATTTTCGCCGGCGGGGGATCAGCCGCAAGCGATCGAAGCGCTTTGTGAGGGCATTGTCCGCCACGAGCGGGATCAGGTTTTGCTCGGGGTGACCGGCTCGGGCAAAACCTTCACCGTTGCGCAAGTGATTCAGAATTTGCAGCGGCCGGCGTTGGTGCTGGCCCCGAATAAGACCTTGGCCGCCCAGCTTTACGGTGAGATGAAGTCGTTCTTCCCGGATAACGCGGTGGAGTACTTTGTCTCTTATTATGATTACTACCAACCGGAAGCCTACGTTCCGCGCACCGATACCTATATCGAAAAAGAAGCCGACATCAATGAGCAAATCGACCGGATGCGCCACTCGGCGACCCGTTCTTTGCTGGAATGCGACGATGTGATTATCGTTGCGTCGGTTTCTTGCATTTACGGTATCGGCTCGGCCGAAATGTATAGCGAGATGACCTTGCCGTTGGTGGCCGGGCAGCGGGTCGATCGCAACGAACTACTGCGCCGTTTTACCGATTTGCAATATCGGCGCAACGACCTGGCGTTCGGACGCGGCACTTTTCGAGTGCGCGGCGATACGGTTGAGTTGTTTCCCGCTCACATGGAGGATCGTGCGTGGCGCTTCTCGATGTTCGGTGACGAGCTGGAGGCGATTCACGAAATCGATCCGCTGACCGGAGAAAAGCTGGTGGTGTTGCCGGGGGTGCGGATTTACCCTAATAGTCACTATGTCACGCCCAAACCGACGTTGCATCAGGCGATCGAGCTGATCAAGCGCGAATTAAAGCAGCGCTTGGCCGAGTTGGAGGGGCAAAACAAGCTGGTTGAGGCGCAGCGACTCGAGCAACGCACGCGCTTTGATATCGAAATGTTGGCGGCAACCGGGGCTTGTGCCGGCATCGAAAACTATTCCCGTTATCTGACCGGTCGGGCTCCGGGCGAGCCGCCGCCCAATCTATTCGAATATTTGCCGAAGAACGCGCTGTGTTTCGTCGATGAAAGTCACGTCATGGTGCCTCAACTCGGCGGCATGTATCGTGGTGATTTCATGCGCAAAACCACATTGGCCGAGTATGGCTTTCGTTTGCCGTCGTGCATGGACAACCGGCCATTGAAATTCGAGGAATGGGAGGCGATGCGGCCGCAGACCGTGTTTGTTTCGGCCACGCCCGGCCCCTGGGAATTGGCGCGCACCGGCGGCGTTTTCGTCGAGCAGGTGGTGCGCCCGACCGGATTGATCGATCCGGTTGTGATCGTGCGTCCGACCGAGCATCAGGTTGATGATCTTTTGGTCGAGTGTCGGGCGTTGGCGGCGCGTGGTTTGCGCGTGTTGGTCACCACCTTGACCAAAAAAATGGCCGAGGCGCTGACCGAATACTTGCACGAGGCCGGGGTCAGGGTTCGCTATGTTCATTCCGATGTCGAAACCCTGGAGCGGATCGAGATTATTCGGGACTTGAGGCTAGGGGCGTTCGATGTATTGATCGGGATTAACCTGTTGCGCGAAGGGCTGGATATTCCGGAATGTGCGCTGGTGGCGATACTCGACGCGGATAAAGAAGGGTTCTTGCGGTCGAAGACATCATTGGTTCAGACCATCGGCCGCACCGCCCGTAATCTTGAAGGGCGCGCTATTCTTTATGCCGACAAGATTACTGAAAGCATGCGCTATGCGATCGACGAGACCAATCGTCGGCGGGAACGGCAACAGGCTTATAATGCCGCCCACGGGATTACTCCGGAAACGGTGCGCAAATCGATCAATGACATCATGGAAAGCGTTTATGAGCGCGGTGATCATGTCATCGTCGATACCGGTGTTTCGGGTGCGGCCAATCTGGCCGGGAGTAACCTTAAGACGGTGATGGCTGATCTTGAAAAGCGTATGCGCGCCGCCGCCGCCGATCTGGAGTTCGAGGAAGCCGCCCGTCTGCGCGACGAGTTGCGCCGCCTGGAGGCGATAGAACTTGGCCTTGACCGCCCCGGCATGGCGCCGAAAGCGGTCGCCGCCGCTCAGCCCAAGAGCCGGGGCCGGGGTGGACGAAAGAAGTTTTGACCTCGCTTTTCGTGCTATACTGAGCGCCGCAACTCGCCTTGGGAGCCGCCGATGTCACCGGAAAAGGAAGCCGAATTATTCGCCACGCTGGGCGGTATGTGCAACATGTTGCAAAATCTCCATAACACACTGCAAGCACAGGGAAATCTGCTGCAAATTCAGGGCGAGCGGATCGCCCGGATCGAGGGCATTCTTGCCAACACGCCGCAAACCGCCGAGTTCTATGAGTTGCGCGGCCGGGTCGAGGAGATCAGCCGGCGCTTGCCGAATACCCTGGCCTACGCCCCGCCCCGGGCGTCGTGACTAAAGCACTTTATTGGCGTCGATTGCATATCCGGCAGCTCGTAGCTCTTTTATCAGCTTTTTATGCCATCCTTCGGCTGCGTCCAGTTCGGTCCAGGTGACGCCGAGATAGTCGGACGGCAACTCAATGTCGCTCTTTTTGAGCGCGCAAACCCGTGAACGCCCTAATTTACCGATGAAATAGCCAAGTTCTAAAATAACATTCTGACGGGCTCTCGGTTTTAAACCCGCCGGGTTTTCAGTGGATAAGCATCCGACATCATCCGGGGTCAGTAATACGATTGCGAATCCAACATCGGAATGCTTTTCAAACTTTTCAATAATCGTTTTCCCTTCATTTTCTTTTTCATGAAGGATAATCGGTGATAGATCGATTTTTTCAAGAAACCTTGCCACCATGAGCTTTGCTTCAGAGGGTCTTCGGTAGAGATACATGGGCATCTATGCAGCCCATACGAGTCTGC
>JBAWVF010000095.1:0-15468 GCA_037147415.1 Rhodospirillaceae bacterium
TTCTGGAAAATACTATATCTAGTGGGTGTGTGCGTCAAGCCGATAGGCATGATTCAAAGCAGCCAGCACTTCAGACGCCGACTCTTCAGCTAATCGTTCTTTATTCATTGAAAGCCTGCACATGTCCGGTTGGGAAAGCCAAATTCATTCCCTGATCGCCACCTATGGCTACTGGGTGATCGGTGGCATTGTTGCTCTTGAAAGCATGGGCATTCCATTGCCGGGGGAAACCACGCTGGTCGCAGCCGCAATTTATGCCGGTTCGACCGCACGACTGGACATTTCATTGATAATATCGTTCGCCGCAGCGGGCGCGGTGGTCGGCGACAATGCCGGCTTCTGGTTGGGACGGCGAATCGGGCTTCCTCTGCTGATACGCTATGGCCACTATATCTTATTAACTCCGGCGCGGGTGAAACTCGGACAATATTTATTTCTGTGCCATGGCGGAAAAGTCGTCTTTTTCGGGCGATTCGTCGCGTTGCTGCGCGTGCTGGCGGCATTTCTGGCGGGCGCGAATTGCATGGCTTTTCCTAAATTCTTTTTGTTCAATGCCATCGGCGGTGTCATCTGGTCGATCGTGTTCGGCGTCGGCGGCTATCTGCTGGGAGAGCAGATTCATGTCCTGATGGGCCCGGCAGGTGCCGTCGGATTCGTCAGCTTCGTGATTCTGGTCACATGGCTGACCCTGTTCGTGCGCCGGCACGAAGCCCGGCTTCAAGCAGAGGCCGAGCAGGCATTGCCCGGCCTCCCATAAGCGCGGCTTTGTTCCTATTCGACCGGAGCAATCGCCTTGGTGGTAACGTTGAAAGACCCGAAACCGACTAAACCGATCGAGACAAACGGATAGGTTGCATTGATCGTCAGCAGCGTCGTGCTGTTGAGCATGGAGTCGGTCACCGTCACATTGATCAGACTCTGATCGAGCCCGGTTGCCGCCGCCTTCAGTTGCCCCGGAACCTCGGACTTAAGCGCACTCACCGTTTCGGAGGAATGCGCAAAGACATAATGCGTGGCCACCTCGGACGCCATCTCCAGCGTATTCTGTAGCCACATGAACCGCGCAACATCAACGATCCCGAGCAGCAACATCAGGAACGGCAACAGGGCCATCGCGAAGTCAATCGACGCTACACCACGGCGATCTTCCGGTAGCGAGCGGGTGCGACGAAGAAACCGACGGAAAAACCGGGGAGTAAGCTTGGTCATGGCACGTCCTTTCACGATGTCCGTACCGTTACGGAAGACGTCAGCGTCCGATTACCCACAGTGAAATACTGAATCAGAGGCGTATAAGTATAGTGCGCTGTGATCGTGACATAATTCCCGACTGAACTGCTGTCGCTACAGGTCGTGCCGGTGCAGGCAATCGAAGCCCCGTTGGCACAATAACAAACCGAAACCAAAGCATCGACCACGATACCGGTTAGCTTGGACGAGGTCTGGATAATGGTGGTTATTCCGTCAATATCCGCGGCATGCCCGGTTCCGATCGCATATTGTCCGCCCGACCGAACCGACTGCTGCAACTCGGATGCAAAGTAGGCCTTTTGACCGAAGTCGAACATACCCAGCAATGCAACCACCAGTATCGGGGCAATCAGGGCGAACTCGACTGCCGCAAAACCGTCACGGCGGTTCGAGTATCGTTTGAAATTCAGCATCTCACACCTCCTCTTCTCCGCCGTTTCACTGAACGATATCGATGATCTTGGAAACCTTCTGGCCGATCGTGATATCGGTGCCGCCGACGCTGGAACAATTCGTACCCAGGTTGAAAGTCGCGTTGTTCGAAAGCAAAACACGGCGACCGATGATCTGAAGACAGGTCAGGGCACCATTGCCGGCGTTATTTTCCATCAGGACAATTTGGTTCGGAAAATAGATCGCGCCCTTGATATCGAGTACGGCATTGTTCGAAAATTCCTGAACAATGGTCGCCGTGGCGCTGCGATCACTCATCAACGCGATGCCCTTCATCGTGCCCCAATTGGGCGCCGTCAACTTTAATTGGGCATTGTTGCCGATGCTGATCGCGTAACTGCTCGAACCGCTGCCGACAAAGATCAAGGCCGTGCCAACCGAGCCGCCCTTGATGATGGCGTTATTTTGCAAAATAAACTTGCTTTTTATTTTATAGTAGCCATCGTAAAGAGTAATCGTAGCATTATTCTGGAACTCCCAGCCATTATAACAACCGGGGTGAATATGGACGTATTTATTATTAGTGTAGGTAACGGCTGTCGTTGAACAGGCACCGTCGGCAACACTGATATCAATGGCTGAAGTCGCCGCCGGCGTTGCAGAAACATCGGTGACATCGGTACTGCCATTGCCGCCTTTGATCACCAATGAATTCGTGGTGGTCGGCACCGTGTAGCTTGCACCGGCATAGGGGTCGGTGACCTGGGTACTGTTGGGAACCTTGGTCGTCACGGTGGCATTCTGGCCGAGATAGATATTGCCGGCCGAGGCAGCTACACTATTGATTGCAGCATTGTTGTTCAGATACATGCTGCCTAACGTTTTATCCTTGAGCGCTGCGCCGCATTGCGGATCGTTGCTGCTGCTACAGCTATACGAGCCATACGTAGCCGCATCGAACGAGCAGGTCGGCGAATTCTGGCCCTGGCACTTGGAATTTGAGTTGGTCGCACAGCCGACAATAGCATTATTGCTCAATGCTACAGTATATGCGGCATTACTATCAAGACCAAGCACGCAACCGGCAATCGTTCCGCTATAGCCGCCGCCCCCACCTTGAACCGTGTAGGCCGCCTTACCGGTTGCCTTAATATTGATGGTGCCGTCCGCGTTTCTTTGAGCCGCGGGAAAATACAGGGCGGCAAACAACGGCGTGACCTTGGTCAGCGCGGTAACCTGGACCCCGTTGAGTACTGTCGATCCGGTAGAGGTAAACGTGTTGGGCGCCGGTTGATTAATCCAACAATTGGCGTTGGCGGTACAGCCGTTCAACTGGGCCGCGACGGTCGCGGCATTGGTAACCGCGGTCAGACCGCCTCCGTTCGCCAACTCCCGATCACCGGCCATGGCGGCGGCGTCAGCAACGGCCTGCATGCTCCCCTGAAGCTTGTACCACATGCCGACCTCGACGCCAAGCGCGAGCATACCGACAATAACCGGCAACATCAGAGCGAAAATAACGGCAACACCGCCGCTTTTATCACGCAGGACGCCCCCGACTTTATTGCTACCCCGCATCATATCTTCCTCCATCTACCTTGCGAGGGCGCACCCTCCCGCTCCCTCCCAGGAAGCCTTACCTTGTCAGCGTAAGGCGAAGTCAGCCCCGCTTCAGTGATCCTCGTTACTCGTCGGCCGAATTTTGCGTGGATACTTATCATCGGGGCCTATAGCTCGGAAACGACCGCACCGGCAATCCGGCGGCAGCGACCGCGAAACAGCGCCACCACCTCCCCCGTCTGATTGCTAACGGCGACATCGTAAACCCCGCTGCGCCCATAGCGGTGCCGCTCTTCAGCCACCGCGGTCAGGCGATCGCCGAGCCGACCCGCAGAGGGATAGACAATGTCACAGCCGGCTGCAACCGTAACCTGATTATACGAGTTGCAAGCATAAGCAAAGGCCGTGTCCGCCAAGGCGAACGTAAAACCACCATGGCAAATTTCGTGGCTATTCAGCATATCGGGTCGCACAATCATTGTCATACGAGCAAAGCCCGGCCGAATTTCAGCCAGCTCTATCCCCAACCCATGAATAGCGTGATCGCGGGCATAAAGTGCCGCCCCGACGGCTTCGGCAATTCTTCGGGCGTCCGTTTCTGTCGCTGCGGTGTCCGGCATGCCTTCCCTCCTGTCAAATCTTACCCGGTTATCCCCTTTAATCGGTTTTTTTTCAACGACTACACCCCGATCCGGGAATGATCACCGACCGGCCGGTGTTAACCTTCTTACCAAGAGTTTTGAAACACTCACGCCGGAGACATCGCCATGGAACGTCTGTTGCAGACCGCCCGTCCGAAGCCGACCGCTTGGCTATGGCTTGTTCCGCTGCTGGCGACCCTGTTGGTCGGAAGCGCTTTTCCCGCCGCGGCCCACGAACGGTATCATTCCGGTTACCACCATCATCATCACTATGGGTGGCGCGGTGAGTTGTTCATCCCGCCACCGGCCATCTACACGCCACCGCCGAGCTATTATTACGCGCCGCCACCGCCGGTTTATTACGCGCCTTCTGTGGGCGGCCTGACCACCGGGCCGCTGCTGCCGCTGCCCTGGTTCGGTCCGTCCGTGCGGGTGCGCTGATTTTGTGCGGGCAAGCGAGTGACGGCCGGGGGCTCGACAGTAGCAAGGTGACGATGCTACCATCCTGTCGTACGCACCCGCCGAGTCGCCCCGGCCGAGTCCCCCGCCGAATTAGGGATCCGCAATGCCGTTGAAGGATGCTGATTTTGCCCGGGTACTAAACCAGCTTTACGTGATCAGCCGGGACTCGCACTTCGACGATGAACCCTTGGCCGAAAGCCTGATTCGAGCCGCAGTGGTGATTCTGTCGGTCAGCGCCGAAACCGGACCGACCGCAGAGATTCGGGTTACCGCCGAGACCATGCTCGAACGCTCCTTCGAGTGGTATCGGCGCATGACGCCGAATCGCTGACCGGCGCCTTTTAACTCAGGGCCTGCTGGCGCCTTTTAACTCAGAGCCTGCTGGCCCATGGCAAGAAACTTTTCGCGACGGTGGCTGCGAAGCGCCGCCCCGCTTTCGTTGCGCAACTCGGCCAGCGCCGCCTCGACCGTATCGCCGACCGCCTGAATCGTCGCCTGCGGATCGCGATGGGCACCACCGATCGGTTCGGGCACGATGCCGTCGATCACCGCCAGTTCTTTCAGATCCTGAGCGGTCAGACGCAAGGCGATTGCCGCCTCACTGGCCAGCGTGTTATTGCGCCACAAAATCGAGGCACAACCCTCGGGCGAAATCACCGAATAGATCGAATGTTCAAGCATCAGCACGCGGTCGGCCGCAGCCACCGCGATTGCGCCGCCCGAGCCGCCTTCCCCGATAATGACCGAAACCAGCGGGGTCTTGATTCGAAGACAGGTTTCAATGCCGCGGGCAATCGCCTCGGCTTGTCCGCGCTGCTCGGCGCCAACCCCAGGATAAGCCCCCGCGGTATCGACCAGCGTGATCACCGGCAGCTTGAAACGCTCGGCCAGATGCATCAGCCGTTGCGCCTTGCGGTACCCTTCCGGTTTAGCCATACCGAAATTATGCGCAACCCGGGACTCGGTATCGTTGCCCTTCTCCTGGCCCATGACCATGACGGAATAGCCACGAAAGCGCCCTAACCCGGCGATAATCGCCCGATCCTCACCGAAGCCGCGGTCGCCGGCCAAAGGGGTGAAATCTTCGACCAGCCCGGCAACATAATCGGAAAAATGCGGCCGGTTGGGATGCCGCGCGACCTGAACCTTCTGTGCCGGCAACAACTTGGCATAGGTCTGCCGCAACAGGCGGTCGACCTTGACCTGCAACTTGCCGACTTCCTCGGCAATGTTGATGTCCCCGTTATGGGTAAGATGCCGCAGCTCCTCGATTTTGCTTTCGAGTTCCGCGATGGGTTTTTCAAATTCAAGGAATGTAAGCATCGATCGCCAAATCAAGGGGAGACGCAACGCATTTTCGTAGCACGGTGCGCTGCATCACGCCATACAAAAGGTTCGGTACGCTATCCCGCACCGGATTTAATCCGCGAACGGATCCTGCATCAGGATGGTATCGTCGCGCTCCGGACTGGTCGACAGCAAAGTGACCGGCGCCTCGATCAATTCCTCGATGCGACGCACATATTTGACTGCGGTGGCCGGCAATTTGGCCCAGGTACGAGCGCCGCGGGTGCTGTCGCGCCAGCCTTCGAAGCTTTCATAGATCGGCTCAACCGCAGCCTGCGCCGCCGGGCTCGAGGGCAGATAATCGATCTCCTTGCCGTGCAGCCGGTAGCCGGTGCAGACCTTGATCTCTTCGAAGCCGTCAAGCACATCGAGCTTGGTCAAGGCAATGCCGTTGATGCCACCGACCTTGATCGCTTGCCGCACCAGCACGGCGTCGAACCAGCCGCACCGACGCGGCCGTCCGGTCACGGTGCCGAACTCGCGGCCCATTTCACCGATACGGCGCCCGATTTCGTTGTCCAGCTCGGTCGGAAACGGCCCGCCGCCGACCCGGGTGCAATAAGCCTTGCTGATCCCGAGCACCCGGCCGATCGCGTCCGGCCCCATACCGCTGCCGTTGCCGACCTGACCGGCGACGGTATTGGACGAGGTGACGAACGGATAGGTACCGTGGTCGATGTCCAGCATGGCGCCCTGCGCGCCTTCGAACAAAATCCGCTTGCCGGCCCGTCGCATCCGATCGAGCCGTTGCCATGCGACTCCGGCAAAAGGCAGCACCCGGGGCGCAATCTCCAACAACGAAGCGATCAACGCCGCGCCATCAATCTCGGCGGCCCCCAGACCGCGCAGCAAGGCGTTATGGTGAACCAACAACTCGTTGATTTTGGCGGCCAGATGCTCGGGCTCCGCCAGATCACAGACCCGGATGGCACGACGCGCCACCTTATCCTCGTAAGCCGGACCGATACCGCGCCCGGTCGTGCCGATTTTAAGCACGCCGCGCGCTTCTTCGCGGATGCGGTCGATATTGCCGTGAACCGCCGGCAGAATCAGGGCCGCGTTTTCGGCCAGCACCAAAGTATCGGGCGTGACCGTGACACCCTTGGCCCGAATCGCGTCGATTTCGCGCAGCAACGCCCACGGATCAACCACCACGCCGTTACCGATCACCGACAGCTTGCCCGGCCGCACCACCCCCGAGGGCAGCAGACTAAGGCGGTATTCAACGCCATCGATCACCAAAGTATGGCCGGCATTATGGCCACCCTGAAACCGCACCACCACATCGGCCCGGCTGGACAGCCAGTCAACGATCTTGCCCTTGCCTTCGTCACCCCACTGGGCGCCGACCACTGCAACGTTGGCCATCCTACCTTCTCCGTCTCTCTTAAGTCCGCCCGACCGGGCGGGGTTTACCGTCAATCAGCACATGACTACAGCCGAGTCGGATTGCCTCCGCCTCGGCATTCTCCACCGGCACCAGACCGGCCACCGTTATCCAGCCCTCATTCCGCAACTGCTCGCCCTGCCCCCGGTCACTGCCGCGCGGCAGATAAACCCGCTGTCGCAGCGCCGGGCTCGGCACCGCACGCAGCACGGTGTCGGAATAGAGAGTAACACCGGTGGCACCTTCGCCGACGCTGCCATCCGCCTGCACAGCCTTGCCGGCACGATAACGGCCGCCGCTGCCCAATTCACCACGCACGCCACGGGCGAACAAAGTGAAGCTTACCCCGGTCTGATATTCAAAGCCGCGATATTCGACCAGATCGACCGTCACCGACAAATCGGGCGCGGCGGCATGGATCAGCCGCACCACCTCGGCCAACCGGCGGCGATCCGGCGCCGCCTCCGGCGGCAAATCGATCGATTCCAAAGCCTTCAACGTCCGGTCCGCCTGTCCGGCCGCGGCCATCAGCCGGGCAAGAGTCGCCGCGGGCGCCCCGCCTTCGACCGCAACCCCGGCCGCGTCCTTACGGTCGAGCGCCTCGCGCAGCCGCGCCGCAGTCTCGCCGTCCAGGCCCCAAGCCCGGCACAAGGTCGGTACCAGCGTCGGCACACAGAGATCAACCGACAAGCCGGTAATCCCCAACTCGCCAAGCGCGCCGGCCGCCAGCAAAATGATCTCGGCATCGGCTTCGGGCTCAAACGCCCCGATCAACTCGGCACCGACCTGCCCGAACTGGCGCTCGCCGCGCAACTGACCGCCCGACACCCGCAACACCTGCCCGGCATAAGCCAACCGCAACGGCCGGGGCGCATGAACCAACCGGGTGGTGGCGATGCGCGCGACCTGGGGCGTCATGTCGGCCCGGATGCCCATCGACATCCCCGACTTCGGATCGACAACCCGGAAAGAGTTCTGCTTAACCGCCGCTCCGATGCCGGTAAACAAGCTGTCTTCGAACTCGAGCAACGGCGGCTTGACCCGGTCATAGCCGTGCGAAGCAAATACAGCCATCAGGCGCGCAACCAGCGCGGCCTCGTGATCCGCATCGGGCGGCAGCACATCGGGCAAGCCCTCCGGCAGCAGGGCATGGTGCAGCGGTTCGCTCATCATTCCATATATCCGCAAGACGCGACAAATGCGCGATTATGGCGCTAAGTACCGGACCCTGCCGCCGCATGCAAACGAAAAGCCATGCCCTGCGCCACCGCGGTCACACCCGACACCGTCCAGTATAGTTAACCATGAGCCATGAAAACCTGTAATGCATTTGAGATATCATGGACTTAATTCGGTGCTGCGGCATTCGGCGGTCTTGATTATGACAAGATTTCGCGTTATAGGGGCGCAATGACCGGGCCCGCCGTGACATATGAAGTTCAGGTTTACAGCACCGACCATTGGGTGCTCGACCGCAGCTTCCCGACAGAAACCGAGGCGCGCGCCTACGGTAAACAAGTGTTTGCCAGACCTCGCTGTGAAGGCTATCGGGTGGTGCGCGACTGGCAAAAGTCGCCGGGCTGTCATTTCGAGGCCGAGATTGTCGTAAAATTTCGCCCGGCCTTCGATGTCCTTTCGGTAACGCCGATCGAGGATGCTCCGGTCTGTGCGACCGATGCCGAGTATTACGGTGTTGATGCCCGGCTTGCCATCGGCCGGCTGTTCCGCGGCTATGTCGAACGCAACGTCGTTACCCCCACCGAAATCCTGCATAATTATCCCGAGTTGAAACGCCTGCTCGACCGGGACAGTCTGATACAGGCGGCTTTATCGCGGGTGGCCGCGTTGCAAAGCGGGCACGGCACCACTGCGGGCGGCACCCGACGCGACGATATGGCGCAGACGCTGGGGCGCTTGACCGAGCGGGCCCGCACCGCCTCCGCGCTGGAGGATTTACCGGAACTGAAAGACGGCCGCTTCGATCCGATTTTTGCCGCGCTGGCCGACCGCGTCGCCGCCGACGACGTTGGTTTTTACTGTCGGGTCGTGCTGTCGCGCGATCTGATCCGCATGCGCAACTGGCTGTTCAAGCTTGATTTCTTACTTGAACTGCTGGAAGGGGTTCCTCCGTCCGGGGCGGAAGGCGCGATCCCGGTGCTCGACGGCGCCTGTGCCGACGTACTGGCGGTGCCGCCGGTGCTGCCGGCCTTGCTCGGCCCGCAAGCCTCGTTGCTGGAGAGCATTCTTAATACTCTCGAGCTGTGCCGGGGCCGCTTGTCGCCCCGTTTACTGCCGGAGAATACCGAGCCCCGCCTGTTCCGTCTCAACACGGCGCTGGCCGGCGGGTCATTAAAAGCCGGCTGGACGTTAAAAGAGTGTCGAGCCACGCTGTTCGACATCCTGCGCCGTCAGGTTAAGGGCACCCGCCCCCTGGTCCATGGCGACAACGCCGCCGAAGACGAGGCTTTCAGCCGGTTGGTCGCCAGCCTGATCGAGCCCTCCGGAGTCGCGGGCGGCAGCGGCATGGCCGAAGCCTTGACCTCCCGCTTCGGGCGCACCTTGCAGGTCGGCGGTGCCAGCGGCCGGCGGCAAGCCATTTCAGGCATGCTGAACCGTTATCGCAACGCCGGGGACCGGCTGCGCTATTTGCTCAGCCTGTCCGGTTCCGAATTCGGGCGCCAATACACCGCCGATATCGTCGAAGAGCTTCGAGACTTACTCGGACGCTTCGAAGATGCCCGGGGCCTGCTCGACGAGGACGCACCGTTGGATACCGGGCTTGCCGGGGTCACGGCGCTTTATGAACTTGCGCTCGACTCGGGACTGGCGCCGGCCGAGCGGCACAAGATCGCCGACCGGATCGACAGACTGCTCGCGGCGTATATCGCCAATCATCAGGTGGTCGATCGCCTCGACACCCCGGAAGAACATCTGCGCGACCGCGCCGACCGGCTGGTTCGCCTGTGCACGCCCGGTGTGCTGCGCAGCCCCCGGGCACTTTACACCCTTCGCCAATTGGTCATCGGCCATTTGCGCCAATCCGGTTTCGATCGCGCTTATGTCGAGGGCATCGCCGAGCCGGCCGCCAAACGCCAAGCCCTGCGCGACTTTCACAAACTGTTGAGCGACGCCGGGCTGTGTTGACAGGTACCGGTTCCGGGAGGATGATAAGGCGGAACGCGATTCGGCTTCAGCGGAACGCGATTCGACTTCAGCGGAACGCGATTCGAGTTGAAGGGCCACCATGACCGTCTTAGCCATCGACACCTTGAAACTGGCCCGTCGCCTGCGCGAAACCGCCGGATTTACCCCCGAGCACGCGGAAGCCGCCGCGGAAGCCTTTGCCGATGCCGTGGCGGGAACCGCCCTGGTCACCAAAGAACATCTCGACGGCAAGCTCTTTGAGGTCAAGACCGAGCTGAAAACCGAGCTGGCCGAGGCTAAGGCGGACCTGAAGGCTGATTTGGCGGAAACCAAAGCGGAACTGAAAGCCGATTTGGTTGAAGTCGATCACCACCTCGAAGCAAAGATCGCCGCACTCCGAACCGAACTGAAGTCGGAAATCGCCGCACTCAGAACCGAACTGAAGTCGGAAATCGCCGCACTCAGAACCGAGGTCATGGCGAAGTTTGCGGATTTCAAATCGGAACTCATGACCGAGATTACCTCGATCAAGGTTGACCTGTTAAAAATCATCTTCGGCGCCATTGCGCTTAACTCGGCCGTGGTCATCGCTATCGTGTTCGGCTTGGTCAAGCTGATGGGCCATTGACCGGTCAGCCCGCCGGCCCGAGATGCCCGAGATCGGCACCCCGACGGTTTCCCTGGGCGTCGAGTTAGGCTATACAGCCGTCACTGAGTATCTCCGCGGGAGGGCCGGGCGTGACTGAAGGTAGCGAGACGCGGGCGGCGCTTCAGCCGATCGTCGAGACGATCTGGAAAGAAAAATACCGGCTGATCAAACCGGACGGCTCCTCGCTCGAATCTTGCCCGGCCGACAGTCTGCGCCGGGTGGCTGCGGCGGTGTTCGTCGCCGATCCGCGTCGTGCCGAGTTCGAACCGGCGGTGGCCGAGGCGATGATACGCCGGGAATGGTGCCCGGGCGGACGCATTCATGCCGGGGCCGGCACCGGCCGGCGGGTCACCCTGATCAATTGCTTCGTCAACCAAACGCTGTCCGATTCGATGCCCGGCATCATGGCCGCCAACACCCGGGCCGCGCTGACCATGCAGCAGGGCGGCGGCATCGGCACCGATTTTTCGACTCTGCGTCCCAAGGGCGCGGTGGTCACCGGGGTGGCCTCGGTCGCTTCGGGGCCGCTGTCCTTCATGGAAATCTGGCAGTCGATGTGCGGCACCATCATGAGCGGCGGTTCGCGCCGCGGCGCAATGATGGCAACGCTGGCCGACGATCACCCCGATTTGCCCGACTTCATCATGGCCAAGCGCGAGCGCAACCGCCTGACCAACTTCAACCTGTCGGTGCTGGTCAGCGACCGGCTGATGCGCGCGGTCGAAGCCGACGAGGAGTGGCAACTCGGCTTCGGCGTACCTCCGATCGATTCCGCTCAAATCCTGGCGGTCGAAGAGCGGGGCGGCAAGCCCTGGTACATCTATAAGCGGATGCCGGCCCGGCGTTTGTGGGAGCTGATCACCCGCAATTCCTATGATTGGGCCGAACCGGGGGTGATTTTCATCGATCGGGTCAACGAGTGGAACAATCTCGGCTATTGCGAGGAGATTCGCTGCACCAATCCGTGCGGCGAACAGCCCTTGCCGCCCGACGGCGCCTGTAATCTCGGCTGTGTCAATTTGGCGGTGATGGTGCGCGATCCCTTCACCGGCCATGCCAAAGTCGATTTTGAACGGCTGGCCGCGGTGACCAAACTCGGCATCCGATTCCTTGATAACGTGATCGAGATCACGCCCTTCCCGGTGCCCGAGCAGGAGCAGGAGGCCAAGAACAAGCGCCGCACCGGCCTGGGGATCATGGGGCTGGGTAACGCGCTGCAAATGTTGGGTGTACGCTATGGCAGCCTGAGCGCCGAAGAGGTGACCGGGCGCCTGATGGAAGTCATGCGTGACGCCGCCTATGAAGCTTCGATCGATCTGGCGCGCGAGCGCGGCCCATTCCCGCTGTTCAACCGCGATCGGTTCCTGGAACGGCCGTTCGTACGCCAACTGCCCGAGCGTCTGCGCAGCGGTATCGCCGAACACGGGATTCGCAACGGCGTGCTGATGACGGTGGCGCCGACCGGGACCACGGCAATTTACTACAATAACGTGTCTTCCGGCCTGGAGCCGACCTTTGCCTGGCGCTATTTCCGCAAGGTCCTGCAACCTGACGGCAGTTGGCGCGAATTCGCCGTGGTCGATTCCGGCTTTGAATCCTGGTGCCGTCATCACAATCTCGACCCGGCAACCGCACCGACCGAGGGCCTGCCCGAGTCGATGGTGACCGCGCTGGAGCTTACGGTCGAGGATCATGTCCGCATGCAGGCGGCGTGTCAGCGCCATGTCGATGCCTCGATCTCGAAGACCATCAACTGCCCGCCCGATATGAGCTACGAGGAATATCAGGCGGTCTATCGCCTGGCCTATGATCTGGGCTGCAAGGGCTGCACCACCTACCGACCCAGTGGTGTCCGCGGCTCGATCCTGCGCACCGAACCGGTGTCCGAAGATGGCGAACGCGCCGGCGACGGCACGATTCAAGAACCGGCGCGCCGGCCCGATACGCTGCTCGGCAAGACCTACAAGATAAAATGGCCGCTGACCGAAGAAAATCTCTACGTCACCATCAATGATATCGAAGAACAGGGCCGGCGGCGTCCGTTCGAAATCTTTATCGCCTCGCGTTCGGCCGAGCATGCCGAACTGATGTCGGCGTTAACCCTGACCTTGTCGGCGGTGATGCGGCGCTCGGAAAATCCGCTATTCCTGGTTGAAGACCTGGAACGAGTGCGCGCGGCACAAGGCGCCTGGGTCAATGGTCGTTATATGCATGGCGTGGTCGCCCTGATCGCCAGCGTGATGCGCCGTCACCTGGAGGAACTCGGCCTTTCCGGCAATCGTCCCTCGGGCGCCGCCCCCCGGCCACCCGTGATTTTACGCGCGCCGGCTGGTCAACCCGGCGGCGATACCTGCCCGAAATGCGATAGCCCCTCGCTGTTCCGCCAAGAGGGCTGTAAGCGTTGCGCCAGCTGCGGCTATTCAACCTGCGGGTAGCGGACGACGACACCGTACCCATGGGGCGGTTCGGGCTCGCCGGGATGAGCGTGGGGATGAGCCCCCTCCCCGCTGGCACCGTCACGTTCGATGCGCTATATGACTATCTGAATAGTCAGGAGCGTGACATGAACGCGGTCAATCTGGCAGATGCCAAAGCCCATCTGAGCGAACTCATCGATCGGGTCGAGGCGGGGGATTCCGTCGACATCACCCGGCGCGGCAAGCCGGTCGCGCGGCTCACGGCTGTGGCCCGCCCGCGCAAGCGGATCGACGCGGCCCTGCTCCGATCCCTGACGGCGATCATGCCGCCGCAGGCCGAGGACACCGCGGATCTGGTGCGCTCGATGCGGGATGGTGATCGGTATTGATGCACTATCTCGACACGTCGCTGATTGTCGCAGCACTTTCCAACGAAGCGATGACCGCGCAGGTTCAGGGTTGGCTGGCGGCGCAGGATCCGGCGCAGCTTCTGATCAGCGACTGGACCATCACCGAGGTTTCCTCCGCCCTGGCGATCAAGCTGCGGACGGGACAGAGCAATCTGGACCAGCGCGCGGCGGCGCTTGCTCTATTCAACCAACTGGTGGTTGAGAGCTTCACGGTGCTGCCGGTCACCGGCAGGCATTTCCGGGCGGCAGCCAAATTTGTCGATCAGCATCGCCTCGGGCTTCGTGCCGGCGACGCCCTGCATCTCGCGGTCGCGTCGGAGCATGGCGCAATTCTGCACACGCTCGACCGACGGCTTGCGGAAGCCGGGCCGGCGCTCGGCGTCCCGACGCAGAGGATGGCCTGACGGGGGCTCTGAGCTGCGACATCTCCGGGCCGGGAGCGGAATGTCCGCTTAGAACGTGCCAATGAGGCAAAGTCGCCACATTTCCTCAAGAGCAAGCCCGTCACCCTTTGCCCCAGGTCACTCCTTTGAAATACCCGAGGTCTTCCTGCATTTTCAGGGTGACCGCCCGTTGCTCGTCGGTGAACTCTGGATAGTCCAGATAGATGAGGTCCGAGGAATGGCCGATCGCCGAGGAGCCCGGTCGGTCGGTGCCGATGCCTACAACCTTGGTAACGCCTGGACAGCACGCCCTCACGATCTGACACCGCAACAGCAACTCCTTAACCTTGAAGTCCCTATCGGCGCTGCTGCGGGCCATGAAAACAAAAGCTGTTCCCCCGTACCCGACCGCAACCCTGGCGGCAGATTTGGAATTGGAAAGATAGTCGAGAAACGCCTTGGCGAGCTGCGTGCGATTGTGCCGCGGCTGCTTAACCA
Source organism: Rhodospirillaceae bacterium (assembly GCA_037147415.1). Lineage (GTDB taxonomy): Bacteria > Pseudomonadota > Alphaproteobacteria > Azospirillales > Azospirillaceae > BOG-933. Next base: position 14,543 of record JBAWVF010000095.1, read on the forward strand.
TCTCGATCAGCGCGAGTTGATTCTGGGTGACCTCTTTTGATTGAAAGTCAAACATGCCGTCGGTCAATAGGTCATCCGTAAAGTGTTCGATCAGGCGATCCCAGACATAGGAAACCTCCAAATCCTTCTGCCTTTGCTTGAAATCCTTGGACGAGGACAGGCCGGTCCACAAATCATTTTCCAAGACCATCAAATCAGGCAACGCGCCATCTGTACTGCCAGAAAGGCTGTACTCCTCCCCCCATTCCAAGTATAGCGCGAGCAAATTTTCGATTCCGCCGCCGGAAAAAATGATCTGGGTGTTGCCGGCGAACAAAGCCTCGGTGTCGGAAAGGAACTTGACGAAGTCAGTGATCGTATCGAGGGAAGCGAAGATGGCCTCCAGGCTGCGCTCGTCGCACAAATGGATAAACCCCTTGCCCTTGTCGCCCCATTCGACCGGGACTTCCCCATTTGCGCCGAGGGCGACCGCAACGCGGTGGTATAGCCGCGCATCATGAGGTGGAAGCCGCACAATCCTTCCGTCGGCGCGTTCGACATGATCGCTGGTCGCCAACCACCTCTCCGCACCGGCGATCTGGGACATGGACGCCTCGATCGCCTTCTTTTTCCATCGCTCCCAACCAGTGGTGTCGCCAGTGTTTCGATAAGCACAGTCCTTCACAGAAATAATGACGACATGCCGATCACAAACGATAAGGCAGTCACACAATTCCTTTCCCTTCTTCCCCTTCGGATTGGGGTGGGTCCAAAGACGCAGAAAGGACCGATGACAAAAGCCAGCCACCAATCGCTCAGATGGAGTAAATCCATTTTCTTGCGAGGTCACCTGGACAAGCCTCCTCTCTGGCAGTTGAGCATACTATGGCACGTTCTTGATGGAGCGCCTGTACGGACTGGGAAAATTGATAAGCCCGATCCATCGG
>JBAWVF010000096.1:0-15263 GCA_037147415.1 Rhodospirillaceae bacterium
TGCCATATCAAGAGAAAGATTGCAAGGATTCAGAAAGTGCCACTGTAGTAGTAGTTGCCGACGCTCTTGGAGCTTTGGAGAAAAGTTATGGATTGCAGAACCCGCCGACATGAAAACTGCATAATTAATCTTCCGCGATGTGATTACCATTTTTCATCACAGCGGAGCTGCTTTATTGGCTTTGGATTTGTAGATAGCCCGCTCGAGGTTGATATTCTTAAGTCAATTTTAGAAAAATATAATATTGTTCCTGTTGAGGCAGGCTCGTCAACCGAGCAAGGTTTGGTTTTTTGTGGAAAAATTTGTTCACAAATTATAACAAGCCAATTTTGCGCTATATTGTTAAATAGCTCATCAATTAATAGCGTTACAGTTCCTAATGCAAATGTAAATATAGAATATGGGATGATGCTTGGTTTTAATAAATATATTATTCCTTTTGTTAGAGAGGGCCAACAACTTCCATTTAATGTGCGGGGAATTGATATGGTTTTTTACAATAGTACAAACTTTAAGGAGAAAGCTACTAAGGCAATAGAAAAATCCATACAAAGTACCACTACACAAATTCCTTCTGATACAACCTTTAATTATAAGCTTAACATGTTTTTATTATTAAATAACGTTGTGGTTGCTCCGCTTAGCAACCAAGGAGATATGGAGGTATTTCACCTAGGCAATCACTTTGGCTTTAATATGCTCCATGATTTTTCAGGATTTAAATATGTTTATTTCGGATCCTTTCAGTCATTATTAGCTAATGAAGCTGTTCTACGAATAATAAAACTTTCTCAATTGCTAGTTGAGCGAGTTCGCTCTATTCCTGAGAGAATGAAGATTGGGGCCACTACTGAAGGCCAGACAACGTTAATAATAAAGTTTTTAGAAAATCTTGAAATATGGGTGTTGTCTAATTCTGAAGAAACAAAATCGACTATCTCAAATTTGCTGCCTAGTGATTTTCCATTCAAAATTCGAATAATTTCAATAAAAGAGCTTGAAAACTCCATGCCATAAAATTTCATTGTGTCTCCATCCAGATCATTCTCACACTTACCAGACACAAGAATAACCAGCCAGACCACTAGCCAAGCAATTGTGAAGCGCAGCTTTGCCCGCTACGGTGCGGCCACCGGCGGGGAATGGCCCCGCCGGCAACCTGAGGAGAACAGGCATGACAGAATGCCACTTCTCCTTCAGGCTCACGGTTACGTTTTGGCGGATCACGATCCGCCTGACGATCAACCGCACCTGAAGGCGGGCGGGGGGAGAAGCAACCTCCCCCCGCTGCCTGATAACTGAAATGGTGCCCCTGTTGGATTCGGTTGTCAACGCTGATATCTTGTCTTGTACGGATGATGGCGCGGCGGTGAGGAAGACGGCGATGAGCGTGGCAACGTTTGACAAGCTGGTTTACCTGGAAACCCTCAAAGCGGCCGGAGTAGCCGACGACCAGGCACGCGCTCATGCCCACGCTCTTGATGAAGCCTTGCGTGACAGTGTTGCGACCAAGGCCGACGTCGAACGGCTTGAGCGCAAAATGGAAGCCATGGAATTACGGCTCACGATTAAGCTTGGCGCCATGATCGGTGCCGGAGTGGCCTTTCTTTCGGCGATCAAATTCTTCGGACACTAGAGTTGAATGCCCCCTGCCCTGCCCGCTCAACTCAACATCGCCCGTCATTGTTTGTCCGAGCAGGCGCGCACCTGCCCGGACAAAACCGCGCTGATCATCGTCGGTGAGGGCGGGGTTGCGCGCTCGTGGAGCTATCGCACGCTCGACCTGATGGTGCGGCGGCTGGCGGGCGGACTGCTGGCGGCGGGAGCGCAGCCGGGCCAGCGCTTGATGATCCGGATGGATAATGACCTGCCCTATATCCTGGCGTTTTTCGGCGGGTTGGCGGCCGGGCTGGTATCGTTTCCTTCGTCGGCGGCGCTAACCGAGGAAGAAGCCGATTTTTTACGGAAGGACTCGGGTGCCGCGCTGGTGGCGGTCTCGGGTGAACTCGCCTTTCACCATGACTTGCCTGCAAGCCTGCGGGTGTTCGACGCCACCGACGTGCTGACCCTGGCCGCCACCGGTCCGGAAATCGACTATGCCGAGACCACTGCCGATGATCCGGCCTTTTTGATTTATACCTCGGGCACCACCGGACGGCCGAAAGGCGTGCTGCACGGTCACCGGGTCGCCATCGGACGCCGGCCGATGTATCGGGGCTGGTATGGCATTTCGGCGGACGACACCGTGCTTCATGCCGGCGCGTTCAACTGGACTTATACGCTTGGGGTCGGGTTGCTCGACCCGTGGGCGAGTGGCGCCACGGCGGTACTCTATAACGGCCCGCCCGATCCGGCGATTTGGCCGCGTCTGATCCGCGACCATCGCGTGACCCTGTTCGCCACCGTGCCGAGTCTCTATCGCCGCATTTTGAAATATGGCGATCTGTCGGGCGACTCGCTTGCCACCCTGCGCCACGGCCTGACCGCGGGCGAGGCTCTGGCCCCGGCCTTACTGGAATCCTGGCGCAAACGCACCGGCAAGCCGCTTTATGAAGCGCTGGGCATGAGCGAAATTTCAACCTATGTCTCAACCGGCCCCGGCATGGTGATCAAACCGGGCAGCCCCGGACGCCCGCAAGCCGGACGCCGAGTCGCCATTCTCGACCCCGACGCCCCCCCCGATGAAGCCCGCGAATTACCGCCCGGCGCAATCGGCCTGCTGGCCATTCACCGCTCGGATCCCGGTTTAATGCTGGGCTATTGGCGCCGTCCCGAAGAAGAGGCGCTGGTGCGGCGTGGCGATTGGTTTGCCGGTGGCGATCTCGCCCATTTGGACGAAGACGGCTATGTGTGGTTCCATGGCCGCAACGACGACATTCTGAATACCGCCGGCTATCGGCTCTCACCGCTGGAAATCGAACACACGCTGGCCCGGCATCCCGCCGTCGCCGATGTTGCGGTCGGGGAAACCGTGCTTGCCGACGATCTGGCGGTTCTAACCGCCTTCGTGGTGGCGAATGGCGCACTCACCGAGTCTGAGCTGCTCGAGTGGGCCGCACCACATTTGGCCGCTTATAAACGACCGCGCAAGGTGCTGTTTCTGGAGCGTTTGCCGCGGACCGCCAACGGCAAATTACGGCGTCGTGACCTTACGACTCGGCGCGGCGATTGAGAAAGCGCTCTAAGTCCTCGTCATAACGGATCAAGTGAGTATCGAGGGTTGTCTTCAAGTGCGGCCAGATTTCCGAGATAGTGTCGGTCCGACCGGACGCAAATGATGAAATGAAAACAGAAAGCTCAGTCAGAATATAGTTGTGACTGCGGCGATGATGAAAAAAGTTTTGAAAATTTGCTTCCTTCATCAGGGTTTCTTCATGGGCAAAATGAAGAAGCATTGAGGCTTTCAACAGGTTGAGCGCGTTGACTACTTTAGCCGGCTCGATCGAAATTTCAGAAACCAAACGACATATTTCGGCCCCGATCGCCTCCATGTCCTGGTGCTCAGTCTCGTTAGTGGCGGCATAGGCATGCGCTGTGGACATATTCACACCTCGTAGTCGTCTAGTACACTCAGCAAGCTGCGACAAATTGTAGCGGATTTTTATGAAAAGCAAGCCTAACTTCGACATATCTGCGACGCATGGTCGCATTGCCTTTTATCCGCAACAGTGCCCTCGTACGGGCTCCGGTCAAAAACCCCTCAAAAACACCGGGTCTTTAAAATATGCGGGTAGCGAGTTATGCTGACCGCCATTCGCGGATGCCGTTTCGTCAGTGATGCCCTTTCGTAAATTATGAATGCGGGACATGACCCAGCTCAACACCTACCGCGCCGGCCCGGACGAGCGCGGACATTTCGGTCTCTATGGCGGACGTTTCGTCGCCGAGACACTGATGCCGCTGATTCTGGAGGTGGAAAAGGCTTACGCCGCCGCCAAAGCCGACCCGGAATTTGCGCGCGAAATGCGCTATTACCTGACCGATTATGTCGGACGGCCAAGTCCGCTGTATCATGCGGCCCGCCTTAGTGCCGAGATCGGCGGCGCCAAAATCTATTTTAAGCGCGAAGAACTGAATCATACCGGCGCCCACAAGATCAATAATTGTATCGGTCAGATTCTCTTGGCCAAGCGCATGGGCAAAACCCGAATTATCGCTGAGACCGGAGCCGGCCAACACGGTGTCGCTACCGCCACGGTTTGTGCGCTGTTCAATCTGCCTTGCACTGTTTATATGGGCGAAGTTGATATCGAACGGCAAAAGCCTAATGTTTTTCGCATGCGGCTATTGGGTGCCGAAGTAAAGCCGGTCATTTCCGGTTCGCGTACACTTAAAGATGCGATGAACGAGGCGTTACGTGACTGGGTCAGCAATGTCGACGACACTTATTACTTGATCGGGACCGTTGCCGGCCCCCATCCCTATCCGATGATGGTGCGCGACTTTCAGGCCGTGATCGGGGAAGAGGTTCGCACGCAGATGCTTGCCGCCGAGGGACGCCTGCCCGACAGTCTGGTTGCGTGTATCGGCGGCGGCTCCAACGCCATGGGGCTGTTCCACCCGTTTCTCGATGATCCGGACGTTGCGATGGTCGGAATCGAAGCGGCGGGGTTGGGACTGGAGACCGGCAAACATGCCGCCTCGATGGCCGGCGGCGCGCCCGGTGTGCTGCACGGCAACCGCACCTATCTGCTTCAGGACGGAGACGGCCAGATTCTTGAAGGTCACTCGATTTCAGCCGGGCTCGATTATCCCGGAGTCGGCCCCGAACATGCGTGGCTGCATGATCTCGGTCGGGTGCGCTATGAATCGGTAACCGACGCCGAGACCTTGGAAGCCTTCAAACTCTGTTCACGCACCGAAGGCATTCTGCCCGCGCTGGAACCGGCGCATGCGCTGGCCTGGATCGCCCGCAGTGCCGGCAGTCTGCCGAAAGATCACCTGCTGGTCCTCAACTTGTCCGGTCGCGGCGATAAGGACATTTTCACCGTCGCTTCGGCTCTGGGAACCTCACTATGAGCAGCGCACCCGACACCGGCCGTATCGCACGCCGCTTCGCCGCTTTGGCTGCCGAAGGCCGGGCCGCTTTAATCACTTTCGTAACCGCCGGCGATCCCGACTCCGGCACCAGCTTGTCTCTGCTGCGCGGTCTGCCGGCCGCCGGTGCCGATCTGATCGAAATCGGCATGCCCTTCACCGACCCGATGGCCGATGGCCCGTCGATTCAAGCCGCATCCTTGCGTGCGCTTGCGGCCGGAGCCAGCCTGACGAGTGTGCTGTCGCTGGTTCGCATCTTTCGGGCCGCCGATGATGAAACCCCGTTGATTCTGATGGGCTATTTCAACCCGATTTATCGCTATGGCGTTGAGCGCTTTCTGGAGGACGCCAAATTTGCCGGGGTCGATGGCCTGATCGTGGTCGATCTCCCGCCCGAAGAAGACGACGAACTGTGCCTGCCGGCGCTGAAGGCCGGGCTGAGCTTTATTCGCCTCGCCACCCCCACCACCGATGACGCCCGCCTTCCCGTGGTTATGCAAAACACCTCGGGTTTCGTGTATTATGTTTCGGTTACCGGCATCACCGGCGCCGCCTCCGCCGACGAACACGCCGTGGCCGATGCGGTCACCCGGCTACGTCGCTACACCGATCTGCCGGTGGCGGTCGGCTTCGGCATCAAGACCCCGGACCGCGCCGCCGCAATCGCCGCCGTGGCCGACGCGGCCGTGGTCGGTTCGGCCATTGTCGACCGCATCGCCGCCGGGCTGGATGCCAATGGCAAGGCCAAGCCGGGTTTGGTTGAAGAGGTGCTGGGCTTCGTGCGTGAACTGGCCGTCGGCGTGCGCGGGGCGCGGCGGTAGGGAGGGAACGGGCCATGCCCGGAATGCTCGACACCGATGACGACGACCTGGAATACCATCCCCCCACCCGGGAGGAAGTATTCACGCAGTTAGAAAACTGGCGTCGGCGTCTACACGCGCTTTATGCCGACATCATCTCGTGGTTACCGGCCGATGCAGGCTATGAGACCGAAATTCGCGATCACATGGCCGACGAGGGGCCGATGCGTCATGCTGGCGTCCCGCCCCAACCGGTGCCGGAACTGGTAGTGCGACGCAATAGTCAGCCGGTGCTTATCTTTACGCCGAATGCCTGCTGGATTATCGGTGCGGCGGGACGGATTTATGTGAATGAAGGAAATCATAAGACTATTCCACACACATTGGTGGACAGCACATCTCCATTTGTCGAGCGCGGCTGGCGCTTAATTCGTCGCGATCGGGTGCGTCCAGCACTGGGGAAACCGATTGACATGAGCAAATGGAGAGGGCTGCCCTTTGACCGACTTCAACTGCTGGCTCTGATGGAGCCCGCGAATGAATGAATTCGGACATATTATCTGGCTACATGAGGTGTGCAACGATTTGATTGATGATCAGATTGAATACTGCCTGAGCGAACAAGAAGACGATGCAGATTCATTAAAGGATAAACACACATGGATTAAAAGTAGGCAAACCAATGATCATGCTTATTTTTGCCTTTTAGTTTTTCAGCTTGAACAGGCCATCAAGAGCGCTTTCATGCGGCTCTGCAACAGTCGGGGTTCGAAGGCCATCGGTGCGGATCGAATTGCCTGGGAGAGAGTTAAGACATCAAAAGCAGACTTCCTGACCATGGTAAAATTCTTGTTGCCGGATGAGATTCACCTATACCATCGGGCCAAGGAGCTTTATCGCGACCGTAACAAAATTGCACACGAAGGCGAGCTTTCTCTTCCGATTCAGATGTCGACAGCTCAACGGGACATAATAGACATCTCAACACGAATACACTCCGCCCTTTCCGACCTTGAGGCCGCCCCATGAACTGGCTCAGTAACTATGTCCGTCCGAAAATTCGCGCTCTGGTGGCTCCGCGTGAGGTGCCGGAGAATTTATGGCACAAATGCCCGAGCTGCGAGGCGATGATTTTCCATCGGGAGATGGAAGAAGATTTGCATGTTTGCCGGCATTGCGGTCATCATATGCGGCTCGACCCGGAAAAGCGCCTGTCGATGATGTTCGACAATGGTGAATATCAGGTAGTAGAGCTGCCTAAATCATTGGTTGACCCGCTTAAGTTTCGTGATACCAAACGTTACACGGACCGCCTGAAAGCAGCGCAATCCAAGGCCCAGCGCAACGACGCGATCATCGTTGCGTTCGGCAAGATGGGCGGTCTTGATGTCGTGATTGCCGCCTTCGACTTCCGCTTCATGGGCGGGTCGATGGGCATTGCCGTCGGCGAGGGGCTGGTATCGGCAGCAAAGCTTGCCGTGCTTCAAGAAGCTCCACTGATTGTGGTGCCCGCTTCCGGTGGTGCGCGCATGCAAGAAGGCATCCTGTCGTTGATGCAGATGCCGCGCTCGGTGATAGCAGTTGAGATAGTTAAGGAAGCAGGGCTACCCTACATCGTTCTATTAACCGACCCGACCACCGGTGGTGTCACCGCATCTTTCGCAATGCTGGGTGACATACAGATTGCCGAAAAAGGGGCACAAATCGGTTTTGCCGGTGCTCGCGTTATCGAAGACACCATCCGCGAGACTTTACCGGAAGGGTTTCAGCGCGCCGAATATTTGCTGGAACATGGCATGGTTGATATGGTGGTGCATCGTAAGGATTTACGCGATACTTTGGTGCGTGTGCTTCAGCTTCTGCGACATACCGGTCCTTCGGCCGAGGTGGTGATGCTGGCCGGGCCCGACGGTAGCGAGGTGCCGAAAATCGGTTTTGATGCCGGAGCCCGTAAGCCTGAAAAAGCCGATGGAGCACCAGCCGTTCTCGCGCCCCCGGGGGATCATGGCCAGCACGAGCACCGACCCGAGGCGTGACCCGCCGACCACTGATTTGATCGACCCGGTTCTCACCCGCCTTCAGCGACTGCACCCGAAGATTATCGACCTTTCGTTAGGCCGGGTGCAGCGGTTGTTGGCGGCGCTGGATAATCCGCAGAATCGCCTGCCGCCTGTCGTTCATGTCGCAGGCACCAATGGCAAGGGTTCAACTATTGCTTTTTTGCGCGCCTTTTTAGAGGCGGCAGGGTTGCAGGTCCACGTCTATACTTCGCCTCATCTTGTGCGCTTTCACGAGCGTATTCGTTTGGGAGCGCCCGGGGGCGGCCGACTGATCACCGATGCAGCCCTGCTCGCTTTGCTTGAAGAGTGCGAAAGACTTAACACCGGTCAGCCGATCACTTTCTTTGAAATCACCACAGCCGCCGCTTTTTTAGCTTTCGCGCGCACTCCGGCCGATATCGTGTTGCTGGAAACCGGACTCGGTGGACGGCTTGATGCCACCAATCTTATTGACCGGCCGGCTGTGACTGCCATTACCCGTATTTCATACGACCACATGCAATATCTCGGTCCAACCTTGACCGATATTGCCGGAGAAAAGGCCGGTATCTTAAAACAGGGCGTGTCGGTGGTGCTGTCACCTCAACCGGAAACTGAAGCGCGCGAGGTTTTGTTAAACCGAGCAGCGGCTTTGGGCGCACCGGCGCTCGACTGGCGAATTGATTTACTAACTGATGGTGGTTTTCACTTTGAGAGTGCGCTTAGAAATCTTAATTTACTCGCTCCCACTTTGCCCGGCGCACACCAATTCATTAATGCCGGAACCGCCATTGCTTGCCTGGATGCATTAACCGACCGTTTTACCGTGCGGGACGAGGCGATCCGCCGCGGCTTGACAACGGTTTCTTGGCCGGCACGGCTTCAACGCTTACGCAGCGGCCCGCTAATTGATGCGTTACCAGCCGACTGGGAGTTGTGGCTTGATGGCGGTCACAATGATTCCGCGGGTGAAGTTCTCGCAGCCTGGGCTTCTGCTAAACATGACATGCCGTTAGTGCTCATTTTCGGTATGCTCAACACCAAGCGACCAACCGATTTTCTGGCTCCACTTGCCCGTTATGCCGAGCGACTGGTTGCCGTGCCTATTCCGGGTGAGCATGCCGCTCTACCCGCGTCTGAAGCGGCCCAAGCTGCACGGGATGCCGGTTTCAATGAGGTTAGTATTGCAGAAAATCCCTTAAATGCAATTATTGATTTAAGAGATACGCTTCAACGACGTACGCGCATCTTGATTTGCGGCTCTCTCTATCTGGCCGGGAGCGTTTTGATGGAAAACGGGTAAGGCCTGAAATTGCTTTTTTCGGTGAGAACGCCATGTTAAGCTTCCGGGCCTTAAACTGACCGATCGCCATGTCCGCCATAGCCCAGCCTCAGTCCGAAACGAATGACCTGTTCAACAGCATTTTTCATGAAAATGCCGAAAGTCTCCGTTTGCTCTATGATGGCCCACGGCTAAAACAGTACGAATGGCGCTTGCGTATCCTGAGAAAAAAACAGCCCAATGATGTCGGAGTCTTGGTCAGCTTGGCTGCGGTGCTGATCATGCAGGGCGAGCGCGACCAAGCCATGCCTTTGCTTGATGCCGCATGGAGTTTGCGAAGTTCAGCAACACGTCCAGACTATACTGCTTTAGCGAATGTATATATCATTGTTGGCAATCTTGACAGGGCGCGACAGTTGGGTCAAGAACTGATTGAACGATTTAATATTATTGACAACTCCTTTACTCTTCGTACATTAGCAGCTTTATGCTTTGTCGTCGGTGATATTCCTTCGCTGAAAAAGCTAAGCCCCCTGATCGCAGCGATAAACGAGTTCAATGCTGCTGAAGTCTATCTTTCGGCCATCAATGCATATGGCTTGGCTCCGCATATCGCCGAGCATCAGCGGCTGATCCATTCCGCGATTCAGCCTGCACCATGCTGGTATGATTTAGAACTCTATATTGATCCCGAGGACGGAGAATGGACGATATGCGTTAAATACGCCGTTCGCTGTGATTGGGAAAAGGCGATGAATCTAGAATTTAAGGGGACTGAAGTTCTTATGGACTATTATAAAGCGCAAGGGATCAAACCAGGGCCGGCAGCTATGTTTTATAATTACATGATGGTAACTATCCCGCCAGAAGAATCCGGGAGATTGGAATCGTGATTACACCTTTTGACATTCTTAGTGAAGCGAAAACTCTGTTGGATTTGCCGCCTGAAACCAGAACCGAAGCTAGACGCCGAACCATTATCGGCCGTTGTTATTATGCGGCCTACAAACACTTACATTCTCATGATGTAGCCAAGGGCTATCGCCATAGCCCAGGGCAAAATACCGGCAGTCATAGATCTTTTCTGAACCATCTGAAGGAATCAGATCAGCCTGATGTTGTTAAGGCCATTAAAGTTTTAGAATTCTTATTAAGTTATCGTGTGCAGGCAGATTATTTTCTGGACATTGAAATTATCGATTCGCTTGCAACTGATTGCTGGAAGCGGGCAAATTTTCTAATGACCCGGACCCTTCCAGCTACTTCCTCCGCCTGACACCCCTATCCGGGCACAAAGTTCTTCGTTATAATTGATGCCATGCCGCACCGCCCGACCGTCATTCTGACCGGCGCCAGCCGGGGTATCGGACACGCCACAGTCAAGCGCTTCAGTGATGAGGGCTGGCGGGTAATCACGTGTTCGCGCGAGGTGGTGCCAGCCGAGTGCCGCCGTGACACCAACTGGACACACCATATCGTTGCAGATCTGGGAGATGAGGCAAGCCGTGCCGCATTCATTACTGATGCAAATCGCCTGTTAGAAGGTGGACCACTGCACGCATTGGTTAATAATGCCGGAATTTCGCCTAAGACCCCGTTTAAGGAGCGTCTCGGCTGCCTGAATGGCGATATTGCCGGCTGGCGTACGGTCTATGAGTTGAACTTGTTTGCACCGTTGGTGCTGGCACGAGGTTTTGCCGGCGGCTTGGCCCGTGCCAAGGGTGCAATTGTCAATATCACTTCGATTGCCGGGCACTCGGTCCACCCGTTCGCGGGTTCAGCCTATAGCACGTCAAAGGCGGCGCTGTCCGGACTGACACGCGAAATGGCGGTCGAGTTTGCCGAAATGGGGGTCCGAGTCAATGCGGTTGCCCCCGGTGAAATAGAAACCGCAATGCTTTCGCCGGAAACTGAAGTCCTGATTCCTCGCATTCCGTTGCATCGCCTGGGCTCTCCTGAAGACGTCGCTGCCATCGTGTATCGCCTGTGCACCGCTGAAATGGACTATATCACTGGCTCGGAGATATTTGTCACCGGCGGCCAGCACCTGATTTGAGGAACTCCGTAATGTCGCTGATAGAGTGGACCGAGCAAATGAGCATCGGCATTTCTCGCTTCGATGAAGAGCATAAATACTTGATAAGCTTGATGAACACGCTCTTTGACGGAGTTTCTACCGGAGAAGGCCGTCAAGTCCTTGGCACTGTTCTTGACGGGCTGGTTGAGTACACTAAAACTCATTTTTTGAATGAAGAAATTCTTCTTAAAGAATACGGTTATGAGGGTCTGGACAGCCACCATGCAGAACATAAGGAACTAACCAGGAAAGTGCTCGACATTCAACAGCGCTATCATGCCGGCGCCACTACGATGCTAAGCCTGGAAGTGATGGGGTTTCTTAAGAACTGGCTGGTAAAACATATTCAGACAAGTGATCGCCGATATGGTGATTTTCTACGCACCAGGGGCATGATCTGACCGCACCGGTCTTGCGCGCAGTCAACATATTGCGGTTGCCAGCACATCGGCCCCGGCAGTAAGGTGCGCAACCATTCAACGGTTACAGGAGGCGGCGTAATTTTTTGATGCTGGACCCTTCCCTCTGTCCCTGTTGCTTTGCGCCGGCGGTACGTTGGCCGCCCTGCCCCGGTTGCGGCCATGACCCGGCTGTCGTCACCGCTAAAACGAATGCGCTTTTGCTTGGAACCACACTGGCGGAACGCTATGTGGTCGGCGGTCTATTAGGACAAGGCGGCTTCGGTGCTACTTATCGCGGCTACGACACGCGGTTGGCTTCGCTGGTGGCCATCAAAGAATATTTCCCATATGGTGCAGCCACTCGTTCAGCCGACGGTAGTTCAATCACCGTATCTACGCATATCAAAGATAATTTTCAATTCGGTCGCTCGAAGTTTTTGGAAGAGGCCCGGACTCTCGCTAAACTTCGCTCTATTCACCGGGTTGTTTCTGTCTATGATTTCTTCGAAGGCAATAATACCGCTTATATTATTATGGAATTTCTATCAGGTCGAACATTAAAACAGCTTCAAGATACACATTTGAATAAAAGGGTGCCATCTCAGACGGCTCTTCCCATTTTCAAAAATGTGCTATCGGCGTTACTGCAAATCCATGACCAACAATTCCTTCATCGGGATATCAGCCCTGACAATATTATTATGGTTGATGATGTTGATGAGATAAAGCTGCTTGATTTCGGAGCAGCTCGTCAAGCTTTATCCAATCAAGACCAGCGTTTGACCGTTATCCTGAAGCCAGGTTACGCACCGTTTGAACAATATAGCGACTATTCAAATCACGGCCCCTGGTCTGATATTTATGCGGCGGGAGCAACTTTCTACACGTTATTATCGGGCACCAAGCCGATTGATTCTCTTAAACGGTTGATGAATGACAAGCTTAAACCGCTTTCAGCCTTAGGAGTGTCGGTTCCGGCCCGGGTTGATCGGGCAATTATGAAAGCACTGGCGGTTCAGCCCCGGGATCGTTGGCAAAATGCTGCGGATTTTGCCGAAGAACTTTTGGCCGGCACCCCGGCAACCTCACATCCGTCCCCTCCCCCGGTCCAACGTACCGCTGCGGCGGCGCCGGAGCGCGAACCCGCTAAGACCAAGGTGGCTACTATTGCCGCTCCTGCCATATTACGGCCGACTATTGAGTCAAACTATCAGGGAGCGTCTTACGCTGTACAGACAACGGCCACCGTCGCCCGTGACGGACGGGTCGGCGTACCGGTTTCAGTGATTGAACTTCGAAAATTATTAGAAGAACATGCCAAATTTCTTGCCGGAAAACCCAACGGCCGACGGCTTAACTTATCGATGCGCAGCTTGGTCGGCGTAAAGCTGGTGGCGGCCAATTTGTCGGGAGCCGAATTAACCGGCGCTATCTTTGTCCGGGCCGATCTTTCCGGCACTAACTTTACCAATGCTAATTTATTTTGTGCCGATTTTACCGAAGCTAATCTGGTTTGGGCCAAGTTTATTCGTAGTGATCTTCGCGGCGCTTGTTTTGATGGGGCCGAATTGACCGGCGCCCTGTTCGAAGGGGCCGACTGCCGTGAAGGCGTCATGTTGTTTCAGGGACGTGACGGCCAACTACAGGATGTCAAGACTGAGCACGCAAAAAGAGCGGCGTCGTTTCAAAATGCGCGGATGACCTGTGCTAATTTCCGTAGCGCCAATTTAATCGCGGCGAAGTTCGGCATGGCGGCGCTCGATAATGCTGATTTTTGCGGTGCCGACTTAACCGGCGCTTGCATGACCGGCACGGTTCTTAAAAGTGCCAAGTTCCAAAATGCGACATTACAGGATTGTGATTTCACAAAAGCCAATATGGAAGGTGTCGATACCAGTGCCCCTGAATTCAAGGGCGCAAAGATCGTACGTCACCTGCATGAAATTGATCAATCCCTTCAGCATGATATTCTTGAACATCAGAGATGGGTTGAAAGCCTGTCTCACAGCGGCAAGCGATTGGTTCTTAAAAATGCCAATTTGGTCGGCTTGCAGATGACGGAAGTTGATTGGTCGGCGGCCGAATTACTTTCGGTCAACATGACCGATATCAATCTTCACCAAGCTAAGATTTCGATGACTGATTTTTCCGGAAGCACCTTGCACGGGGCGAACCTGAGCGACGTCGACGCGCGCGGCTCAAAGTTTAATGGCTGTTTCATGCAGGCCTGCGATTTCAGCAACGCAAAGCTTGCTCCGGTTATTTCCAGCCAGGGAAAGCATTGGTGTACTAATTTTCGAGCCACTGATTTAAAGGGATCGAATTTTCGGGCAGCCGATTGCCCGTCTGTTGATTTTCGTGATGCGGATTTGCGACTGGTTTGCTTTAGAAACACCATACTCAAGAACGCCAATTTTACCGGAGCCAGTCTGGAGGGCGCCGACTTTACCGGCGCTATTACGGATGGGGCAGTAGGAATTCGCTAAAGCACCCGTTTTCCAAGTAAACTTGGCGCTGAGTCAAGCGCCGAAGAAAATTCTCATCATGTGAGATCACGACCAGGGCTTGAGGCAGGCCAAGTAATATTTCAATCAAGCGCTCGGTAGCGAGGCGATCCAAAGCCGTTGTTGCCTCGTCGAGCAGTAAGACTTCCGGCTCCATAGCCAGCACGGCCGCCAACGACACCAACCGGCGCTGCCCCCCCGATAATTTATGGGTAACGCGCGTCGCAAGCCCGTCCAAACCGAGCGCCGCCAGCGACTTTCGCGCAATCTCCTCCGCCTCGGCCCGGCTTTTACCAAGGTTCAGCGGCCCGAAGGCAACATCCTCGGCCACGGTCGGACAGAATAGTTGATCCTCGGCATTCTGGAACAACAGCCCGGCGCGAACCCGGACCTCGTGAAAGTCCCGCTCGCTACGCCGCACCGCGCCGAAGGCTTCGATCGTACCGGCTTGCGGACGCAGCAAGCCAACCATCAGATGCAATAATGTGGTTTTACCGGCCCCGTTGGACCCGACCAGCGCCACCCGCTCGCCGCGCTTCAGTTCGAAGGCGGCATTACTCAGCACCGGCGGCTCGTTGCCGTATGAGAAACAAATGCCGGTCAGCCGAAATAAAACCTCGGTCACAAGCGCTCCAACGTCACAAGAACGATGCCGGCAACCAGCGAAGCCAAGGCAAAGCCCCGATCATGATGCGTCACCGCCCTGCTTGTCGAGGGCGGCGGCAAATGACCGCGAAAGCCGCGACAGCGCATGGCATCAACCACCCGCTCCGACCGTTCCAAACTTCGAATAAGCAACATGCCGAACAAGTATCCCACGCTCCGCCAACAATGTAGACTGCATTTCATCTGAAAGCCGCGCGCTTTCATCGCGGTGCGGAGCCGCTGATACTCCAGCCCGGCCAAATCAAGGTAACGCACCGTAAACAATAACAAGTGAACCAACTTGGCCGGACAGCGCAAACCGTACAGCGCCCGCCCGAGTTCCGTCGGCTCCAACGAACCGGGCAACGCCAGCATCACCAAGACGACGGCATTCGCTTTAAGCGCAATCTCCGCCGCCCGCCACAAACGAATTAAGAGTTTGCGCGGCGCGTAGCCGCCGCGGAAGCTCGGTTGAACG
>JBAWVF010000097.1:0-15243 GCA_037147415.1 Rhodospirillaceae bacterium
CATGCGTAATTCAAGCTGAATTTTGGTATCGGCAATCTTAGTCAGCAGTCGCGATTCGACGGCATCAATGCGGGCATCAAGCTCAGCCTTGGTCGCATCCAGGCGCTTTTCCAACGAATCGAGACGGCTTTCCAGCGAATCGAGACGAGCATCCGTCTGCCTCGATTTTTCATCAAAGTGCTCGCGGGTTACCAAATGCGACAGGTCGAGCATCGTCGAGTCCTGAATCGCGATGGTGACCGCTTCGGCCTGAGTTTCGCTGAACCCGGCTTCCTTCAGTCGTTTGACGACGCGATAGGTATCGAAGGCAACGGCGTTCATGACGTCTCCCGGTCCGGGTTGCTCACAAATAATACGGATTTCTGAAAGTTTTCAGAAATCCGTATCGGGCCGCGACTGCGGCCCCGCGCGCCCATGCGCGCGAAGCCCGCGCGGCGTATGAGCGCGGCATGTCCGGAGACTTCCGGACATGCGTATAAGTATCTCATGTCAGCCCCCCGTTGTCACGGCCCGGCCGGCAGGATCGTGATGCGCCCGACCGCCTGACGTGCGAAGAAGCGCGGCTTATACATGTCCTCGAACTGAGCCCCCGGCAATTCGTAACTTCCCGGCGTGACCGCGCGCACGACGAAGGCCAGTTTGAATTGCGCGCTGCTGTCCGTAAGATTGACGGCGGCGACATACCGATCGTCGCGCAATTCGGCGGCGACCGGTTCGGTGAGCCCGGTGAGCCAGCCCAAACCTTCCAGCCCGCCCGCACCCAGCGACTTGTTTTCGATCTCCCACCCGGCCGCGAGCGGTTGAGTCACGATCGCCTGATGGAACAGCTTGGTGCTCGCCTCGCCTTCCAGCACGACCACGAACACGTCGTTCTGCTTGACCAGATCAAGATTGAGCGGCGAGCCGTCGCGCTGGAAGAAATAGCGCTTGACCTTCAGACCCTCGCGCGCCGCCGGTTTGGGCACGACGGGGACACCATAGGTCGCCACCGCCTGCCAGATCGGCTGACGCCCGGTATTACGGATTTTAACGCCGGCGGTCAGGTCGGCCGAACCGGGGCTGAGCCGCAACGGATCGGCTCCGGTTAACGGGCGTCCATCCCGCACCAGCGCCAACGGCGCCGCGCCATGCATCAGGGTATCGGCGGCCAACACCAGCCACGCCTGTTCCTGCGTGTTGGTTTGGGCCACCGCAACCGACCCGGCGGGCAGACGGTCGATCAGAGCGGCAAGCCGGCCCTTTTCCGCCACGCCAGCCTCGGTCACCAGAGTGACCAAAGCGGCGGCATCGCGGACGGTCGAGCCGTAATCCTCGGGCCAGAACTCGCGCGCCAGTTCCGAGACCGCGGCGGCAAACGCCGCCTCGGCCCGCCCATGGTCGCCGAGCCGGGCCAGCGCCGCCCCGACCTGCCCCTTGGCCAGCGGGGTCGGCAATTTGGTGCCGAAAGCATCGTAGAAGTAACGCACCGGCCCGGCGGTCAGCACGCCGGCCAAGGCCAAAGTGTGCAGCGCATAGGCCCGGCTGGTCAATTCCGCCGGGCCGGTGCCGCCATCGATCGCATGCTGACGCAACCAATTCAAACCGGCCAGATAGGGCGCGTCCGGCACCGGATGCTTGCGCGCCCGGGCCCGGGTTAAAAATTCCAGGGCATAGGCGGTCAGCCACGGCGCGGTTTCACTATTGGCGCTCCACAGCCCGAAGGAGCCGTCATAGCGTTGCTTGTCGAGGATTTGCGAAATCGCCTGACCGATCCGGGCGTCAACCCCGTCATCGGCCTTTTGCTTGGTACCGAGCGCCTGCTCGACATCCCTGACCGAAAGCAGCGGCAGCGCACGGCTGACCAATTGCTCCAGACAGCCATAGGGATAACGGTCGAGCGCGGCCAGCAACCCGGCGACATCAAAGGGCGGGCCGGAACTGAAGCTGAGTGAAACCCCGGCGGTGCCGGGGACATAGCCGGCCAGCAAAGTCGCATCGGCGGTCGCGTCCGCCCCCGGCGGCAATTGGCGCGCCACGAACTGATTTTCGACCGGGCGTGAGGGCCGCACGGTAATATCGAGTTCCTGCCGAACCGAGACGGTTTGCGGGCCATCGAGCGGGCCGGTCGCGGTCAGCACGATTCCGCCGATTCCGGCCCCGTCGCCGGTCAAGGGCAGAACCAGACTTTGCCGTGCCTCCCGCGCCAATTCGACAATGGTACCTTCGGCCGGAACGGTCACCCGTACCGGCCCCTTGCCGGCGACCTCGACCCGATAGCGACCGGCCGGAGCCTCGACATTGTGCAGCGATACCGTCATCCGGCTGTCATCGCCGGGCGCCAGAAAGCGTGGCAGCGTGGCGTCGGCGACCAAAGCATCGCGCACGATCACCCCGGAGGACAACGAGCCCAGCCGGGTCTTGTCGAACGCCACCGCCATCAGGCGTAGCTTTCCGCTGAATTCGGGTATCTCGAACCGCACCGTCGCATGGCCTGCGGCGTCGACCTTGATCGGGCCGCTGAACAGCGAGACCACGGTGACCGGTACCTTGGGCAAACCGCCGGCCAAGCCGTCGCCGCCCTGGCGCAATTCGGCCATCGGACCGTCGATCGTGTCGATCAGCTTGCCGTAATCGTCCCGAATATCGAGACCGAGCATGCGTTTGCCGAAGAAATACTTGCCCGGATCGGGCGAGGCAAATGCGGTCAGTTGCAAAATCCCCTCGTCAACCGCGGCAAGGGTGACAAAGGCATCACTTGCCGGCGTCACCTGCACCGGCACGGTGAGCGTTTGATGCGGCCGAACCACCTGCGGCAGATCAATCGCGACTTTCAAGGTCCGCGCGGCCGGATCGACGGTGAGCCAGGTCAGACCGATCGCGCGCACCGGCACCCGCTCTTTGCCATGGACCGGCGGCCGGTAAACCGTCGCGGTAACATAAGCGCCGGGGCCCCAGGCGGCATCGACCGGGATATCAACGGTAGCCCCTTCCTTGGGCACACTCACATTCCGGGTCGTGAACAGGCGGTCGGTCGCTACGGTCAGCAACACCTCGCCGGCAAAGGGCGGCTGAATGCGAACCCGCGCGGTTTCCCCCGCGGCATAGGCGGGACGGTCGGACGTGACCTCTACGGTGTCGGGAGTATCCCCCTGCTCCGGTCCGGTTTCCCAACCCGACGAGAAGCCGAACGACGACGCCACCCCGCCGGACGAATCGGACACTTCCATCCGGTAGCGACCGAACGGCAAAATCCCGGCCTCTTGGAAGGTCGGCGCCTCCGCCCCGACCGCAAGCGTGCCGGCACGCACGCTACGGTCACGCTGAAGGATCCGGTACTTGTAGCGTCCGCTTTCGTAATACCACTGAAAGTCGCGATGCTCGGCCACCAGTTCCCAGCGCAGGTCCGGCTTGGCAATGCGCTTGCCCTCGGCATCGAGCGCAATCACCTCGAACCCGGCCGGTTGGTTATCGGCCACCCGGTCCCCGTCGAAGCGCGCCCGAATCCCGATCGCATAGGCTTTGCTGCGCACCGGCACGCTGATGGATTGCCGGCTCGGCCGTCCGCCCGGCTCGGCCACCGCGACCCGGATCACGGCCCGCAACGGCTTGGTGGTGTCGGGCGCCGGCGGCAGATCGATCGACAGCACCGACTTGCCCTCGGCATCGCTGACCGGCAGCACCAGCTCGGTCACGCGCGAGGTGACCTGCTCGCGCGCCAGCCCGAAATGATAACCTTCATACTGCGGATAGGGGTCCGAGTCCTCCTTCAGCACGTAATCGGCGGTGCCGCCGAGACCGGCCGCAGGCGGCCCATACAGAAAGCGGCTGCTGACCAGGACTTCGAAGGGCTGCCCGACCGCGATCATCGGCTTCGACGGGGTCAAGCCGACCGACAGCCGCTCGGGCACGAAGGCTTCAACCTGGAAACTGAGGGTGCCGATCGGGTCGGCTTTAGGATCGCCGAACGCCTGCACCTTCCATTCACCGAACGGCGCGGTGTTACTCAGCACCAACGGCAGCACATAGGCACCGGTAGCGGCGGGCTTGAGCGTCACCGCCATATACTCGGTCTCGCTCGGGCGCAGCACCTTCAGAGTCAGCGGAAAGTTCTCGACCGCGACGGTACCGTCATTGCGCAGCAAGGCGGTCAGATTGACGGTCTCGCCCGGTCGATAAACGCCGCGATCGCTGTAGATATAGGCGTCAAGCGGCCCCGGCGTGGCCCGGCCGCCAACGCCGCGGTCACTGAGATCAAACGCGGTCAAGCTCAGATCGAGCATGGCGAAATCGCCGTCCCGCCCGTTGGCGGTCACCATCAGAGGCGCCTGTCCGCCACTGCCCCGGGTCAAACCGGCGGCAAAGGCGGCCTGTCCGTCGGGGCCGGTGGTGACATGGCCCAACTCGCTGTTATTGCGCGCGACCAGCGCGATATCCAGGCCGGCAATCGGCTTGGCGGTCGCCAGCGAGCGCGCAAAGACATGAATCCCGTCGGCGCCGCGCGTGGTGGTCAGG
This sequence comes from Rhodospirillaceae bacterium, assembly GCA_037147415.1. GTDB lineage: Bacteria > Pseudomonadota > Alphaproteobacteria > Azospirillales > Azospirillaceae > BOG-933. The sequence continues at coordinate 4,492 of JBAWVF010000097.1, forward strand.
CCGATATCGGTGATCATCAGCCATTGAGTGGCCTTTTGATATTGCCGCTCGGCCCGGGGAATCTCCAACGGCTCACCGGCAATGGCATAAAGCCCGGGCTTGGGCTGCGGAATCAGGGTCCGGACCGGGATGCCGGTTACGCTTTCCTTGTTGCGCTCGCCCTTGACCGGAACCTTGCCTTCCCAAATCAACTCACCGTCCGACTCGCGGAATTGGTTCAGTTCATACCCGCTCAGGATCCGAAGCCCGCTCTCCTTCAGCCGGCTGGCCAAGTTACGATCATTGATCCGGTAAACCTTCAGCCCGACCAGCTCCAGATTGACCGTCACCAGCGGCAGTCCACCCCCGTCGCCACGGGCCAGAATGAAGGATTGACCACGGAACGCCACCGAGGGCGAACGGTTGGCGACCTGCACCCGCTTGGTTTCGTCGTGCTTCAGGACCATGCCGTCGACGCCTGGAAGGCCCTGACGGACGGTCACCTGATAAGCCGTTCCATGCGTGACGCCAGATAGACATAGCTCATTATCATTTGCAACGGCACTTACCCGAACCGCCGGCTCAAGCTTAACGAAGTCTTCGAAATGCACGTCGCGCTTGGTACTGAGCCGGTCGGAAAAGTCCAAACACAAGCGGGCCGGAAATTCGTCGGGGGAGGTTCTGATATTCTTCAGGTTGAGGCCGATTGCGACCCGCAGTTCGGCCACCCGGCGTCCCGCTTCGGGGAGAGGCAGCTTGAGTTCCTTGGCCTCGTCCAACGCGGCCTGATAGGCATCGACCGCATCTTGGGGACGGGCGAGCGGGCCTTCGAGCAAACGGGCTAACCACAGCGCGTTGTTGACATGATCCTTGCCCGGTTCGGCTTTCGAATAGCCGAGCCAGCCGGCCTGAAGCGCGCGGTTCAGTACCGGCGGGGTCATGGCGGCATAGGCCGTGGCCAGCGCCATCCAGGTCGCCGGGCGGTCATCGCGGGCCGCAATCGCGCGCTCGAATGCCTGCACCGCCTTGGCCATGTCCTTTGCGGCGAGTGCCTGTGCCGCCTGATTGGCTGCCTCGTCACGCATGATCTGATCGGGTTTGGGCGGTCCCTTGGCGGTCAGCGCCGTAGCATAGGCCCGAGCATCGGCATCAAGGCCGGGCAGTTCAAACGCGGCGGCTAGAGTCGGCATCGCCAAACAGGCAATCAGCACCGACAACCGAAGTAACACAGCAAACCGGGCCATGACGAACACTCCTCGGAACTCAAGTCTCCGAGGCGACGATACCATGACTTTATTGCAAGACGAAACGGTCCTTAAGGTTCGTCGCTATCTTTGGTGCGGTCCAGGGCCCGCATGATCGGGATCGCACCGATCAGCGAAGCGAACAGCACGGTCATACCGACAAAAAACGGCGTGCCGATAGTGTTGGTCATGGCACCGATCAGCACCAGGAGCAAACCCCAAATGCCGACCAGAACGATGGTGCGGACAGTGAGGCCCGTCGGCACCCGACGCTTTTCGCTGCTCATCTTCCACTGTCCCGCTTCATCCCGCCCCGACATTGCATAGTTGATTACATCATGCGTGTCGGATCACCCTGCCACGAGCGACACGGTCTCGGAGCGTGGCAACGTGTCACAGTGCGGTTGCGTCGCAGGCGACAACGCGCCTGCACCATACTTGGTTTTAATGGACATTGTCGCGGCGTCTGATTAGATATTCATGTTTGCTCCGCCTCTTCGTCAGATAGAGCCACGCAACGAAACTGGGATCACCCCCGGAGAATAAACATTATGCTCCCGTGTTCCATCGATACGGCATCGGTCGATACGAGCGGGAATACCCTTGTGGCCGTTGTTAACGAAAACAAGGCGCATTATTTGGCAATTTCCGAAGCCTTGCAGACACTTTTTACCGTCATATACTTTTCCGACTGTGATGCGGCCTTAAATGCTTTTAAAATCGTCCTGCCCGCGCTGATCATTACCGACGATAATACTCTACCGCGCGGCGGGCGCGATTTAGCGTGGCGTATAAAACATGAAATTCCCGGCGCAGACTGTGCGGTGATCGTCACGACCAACCGACAGGACAACGCCACCCTCAATCACCCCGATCTTTACGGGGTTAAAGCCTATCTCAAGAAGCCTTATCGAAAAACGAGCCTGATTACGCTTTCCTGCCAACTTATCAGTCAAAGGGCGAAAACTCTTTGGCATAATTTACCTGAACTGTCCCGGAAAACCTTGGAAGACACTTCTAAAAGCTTCGAGCTGCTGGGGAATTTTTTCGAGGGCGGGCCGACACCTTCTTACGAAGCGATTGCCGAATCGTGCACCCCCCTGGTCGAAGCCGTTGAAGCCAATAATTTCAAAAGCATTCTGGAAAGCGTCAAAGCGCATGACGATTATTCCTATGCGCACAGTTTAAAGGTCGCGACGCTGCTAACCTTGTTCGGTCTCGCCGGCAATCTTTCGCAGTCCGATCGTTTGGTGCTGGCAACCGGGGGCCTGCTGCATGATGTCGGCAAAATGGCGATACCTCACGGTGTGCTGAATAAACCCGGACGCTTGACCCCCGAGGAACGGGAAGTCATGGAAGGGCACGTCATGGCGACCCGAGGCATGCTGCGATGCAGTGACGGCGTTGCCCACGGCGCCATAATCATTGCCGAGCAGCATCACGAAAAGATGGACGGCAGCGGCTATCCCAACGGCTTAGCCGGCTCCAAACTGAACGAGTTGGCACGGATGGCCGCCATCGTCGATGTCTTCAGCGCCCTGACCGACAAGCGCGTGTATAAACCCGCCATGTCGACCGAAAAAGCGCTCGGCATCATGAGCGACGACATGCCCGGTCATTTCGACCCGAACTTCCTGCGCGTCTTCAAGACGTTTGTTCTGGATGCGGGGGTGTGAGCGCTTACAGCCCGAAGCTGGGGTACCACAACGTACCCCAGCTTACTTAATGTGCTAAATTACGCCCTGATGGGCCGTGCAGAGTTATTGAAGATATCGCAGCGCTCTGCCTCTCGAACAATTTCCTGGAACACCCATTGCCCAATTTTCTTAGCAAACATTAATATAACCGCAGCTGGAATAACGAGAACAAGCATTGCAACCAACAGCATAGGAGATCTCAGTAATAATAGCAAGGCGGATGCCCTCTTTACCTTTCTATATTGCTTATGAATACTGTCTTTAACCTGAGCATTCTGAATTGCATCAATGGATGCAAGCATGCTATCCGGTTTGTCTCTAAAATATTCTATTTCTCTTGCCATTACAAAGTGATAAATTAAGAGCCTTGGCCAAGTAATTTTATGGGAAAACCTTATGACATTTTCTATCCCGCTCCGAATTATTATGTATTTTTCATCTGAAAATGAGATTCCGCCACCGGCAGCAATGTCAAACACCGAATCTCTTGCTTCAAACATCCGTTGGCGAGCGTAATCAATCCATAACTTCTGCCACGGCCCATAAAGGAAGGCTACAAGACACAAAAGACCTATAAAAAAACACACTGTATCTAGCTGATTTGCCATTTTAGCCTCCATCTCAAAGATCGCGCTCATCGGTTTCGCCAGTCTCAGTGAGTCCACTACTACTCCGGTTCGGGTCAATTTTCCTTTCTAGATCATGCACTCTGTGTGTGAAATATTCTATCTTTCTTTGTTTTTCTTTTCTTTCAAAACATGCCCATACTGATGTTCCTCCCGCAAGAGCTGCGAACACTGTCGCTGCCTTACCTTGAACCGAAACCATCCAATTAGCCAGGACGTCTACAACCGTGGTCTTTCCAGCAAGAATCCCGACACATTCCGTAAAATTGTACACAACATAACACATAAACCCGTAATAAAATAACTTATTAACAAAGTTTATACAAAATTCTGTTGTTAGAACTTTTTTTGCAACCTCTCCGTTCCGCCTCCCCGGCGCATGTGGATGTGGTTGCTTTTTATGCTGTCCTGCCGTCATCTTAACACCGTCTGCAATGCTGCTAAATTCGATGCTCCTCGTATCGGCCTAAATTTGACGTATCAACAGAAAAATTTTCTGACCGGAACGCAACTCGGCACCTTAACTAACAGGCGGTGTTCATGCGGAGCCTTCTATCCAATTGAAATTCCAACATTATTCATAACTTCTGAAACAAAGCGACCCATCACCATGCGTCACATTATCGCAGAAATTTGTAGGAAGCTCCATTGTCCGTTCGAAGTCCCCGGTATGATAAGCAAATGTATTGAAAACCTATAATTCAAGCGCATCCTCCGCCATCAGGGTTCCGGCTCCGGCTTGTAGTGTGGACAGCAAGGCGCCGGTTTGCGGCAGCAACTTGGCCATGTAAAAGCGCGCGGTCGAAATCTTGCTACGGTAAAGGGCAGCGCGCGGATCATCGGCATTCGTGTTAAGATGAGTCACGGCGACCTTTGCCATACGCAACCACATGACACCGAGCGCGACCAACCCAAACAGCCGCAAGTAATCGCTTGCCGCCGCCGCCGCCTCGTCGGGGTCGGCCAGTCCGCGAAAGGCGACCATGGTGGTGGCATTTTGCAACCGGCCGAACGCCTTGGTCAGTGGCGTCGCCAGCTCGGCGAGAGCTGGCGGGGCGTGTTGAAGCTCCTCGGCGACCGGATGGAAGAAATGACGCAGCATGTGACCCATATTATGGGGCAGCTTGCGCCCGACCAGATCCAGCGCCTGAATCCCGTTGGTCCCCTCGTAAATGCGAGTAATGCGAGCATCGCGCAAATACTGCTCTACTCCGTTCTCGCAGATATAGCCGTGCCCGCCGAAGATCTGCACCGCCAGATCGGCCGCTTCGAATCCGGTATCGGTCAGCAACGCCTTGACGATCGGGGTCATCAGCGCGACCAGTTCACCCGCCGCCTCACGCTCTTTCGGGTCCGGGTGGCGTTCCTGACGATCGAGCGCCAACCCGATCCAGCAGGCCAACGCCCGCCCGCCCTCGGTATAAGCCTTGATCGTCAGCAGCATGCGCCGGATGTCGGGATGCACGATCAGCGGATCGGCCGGCTTGTCCGGGTATTTGCCCCCCTTGAGCGCCCGGCCCTGCAAGCGCTCGCGCGCATAGGCCAGCGCGTTTTGCCCGGCGACCTCGGCCAGCCCGAGCCCCTGCAAACCGACCGCCAGCCGCGCCGCGTTCATCATGGTGAACATCGCGCGCATGCCCTTGTTCGGCTCACCGACCAACCATCCGGTCGCCCCGTCGAAATTGAGCACACAGGTGCAGGAGGCCCTGATCCCCATCTTGTGCTCGATCGAGCCGCAACTGACGGTATTACGATCACCGAGCCCGCCCGCGTCGTCGGTGGGCAGGAATTTCGGCACGATGAACAGGCTGATGCCACGGGTTCCGGCCGGCGCGCCCGGCAGCCGCGCCAGCACCAGATGAACGATGTTGGCGGTCAAATCATGTTCGCCCGCCGAAATGAATATTTTCGTTCCGGTTACGGAATAACGACCGTCACCACTCGGCTCGGCCCGGGTGTGGACTTGGCCGAGATCGGAGCCGGCATCGGGCTCGGTCAGGCACATCGTCCCCGACCACGTCCCATCGACCAGCCTCGGCAAATAGCGGCGCTTTAAGGCATCACTGCCATGGAGTTTCAGCGCGTTATAGACGCCGCGCGACAGCCCCGGATAAATCCCGAACGCCAGATTGGCCGAACAGACAATTTCCTCCATCACGAAATTGACCAGTTCCGGCAAGCCCTGTCCGCCATAGTCGGGATCGCAGGCCAGCCCGGTCCAGCCGCCCTCGGCATAGGTGCGATAGGCCGCACGAAAGCCTTTGGGCGTGGTGACCGTTCCGGAATCGAAATGACAGCCCTCGACATCGCCGGTCAGGTTGAGCGGGAACAAGACTTCCTCGCACACCTTGGCGCCTTCTTCGATCACGCTGGCAATCAGATCGGGGGTCGCCTCCTCCCAGCCGGGCAGGCGGGAGAGCTGTTCAACTTCGAGCAGGTCTTCCAGCACGAAACGGATGTCGTCCAACGGCGCCTGGTAGACGGGCATGGCGAACCTCCTCAATAAATCAATTCCGCAGCGGCTTGCCGGTGCTCAGCATATGGTCGATGCGGTCGAGGGTTTGGGGCGTGCGCACCAGCTTCATGAATTCGCGACGCTCCAACGCCAGCAAGTCTTGCTCGCCGACACTGTCGACCGGGTCGGTATCGCCGCCGGTCAGCACGGTCGCCACCGCTTTCGAAACCGTAACGTCATGCGGTGTGGCCTTGCCCTGAAGCCGCAAGTTATTAATCAGCAACTCCAGCGCAAGACGGCCGCTAGGACCGGGCAGAGAAATTCGCGGCGGCGGGCCGGGCGGGTGATAATCACGGGCCAGCTCCAAAGCGCGCGCCTTGGCTTCGGCGAGCAGCCGGTCGCGGTTCATGGTGATACCATCACCGGGGCGCAGATATTTAAGGGCCTTTGCTTCGAATGCGGACTTGGCGACTTTGGCCAGCGCAATCGTTTCGAAAGCGGCCCCGATCGCCGGCATCGGCCCGCCCGGGCGTTTGCGTTCGTGCGTGTGGCGCATCAGCATTTCCTTGCTGCCGCCCCAGGCCGGCAACACGCCCACCCCGACCTCGACCAGCCCGATATAGGATTCGGCGTGAGCCTGAACCGCATCGCTATGCAGCAGGATTTCGCAGCCGCCGCCGAGCGCCAGCCCCGAACAGGCCGAAACCACCGGGAACGGGGCATCGCGCAAGGCAATACAACAGCGCTGGCCTTCGGCGATCCGCTCCTCGATCTGATCCCAAAGCGCGACGTTATAAAGGAACATCGCCAGCCCGAGATTAGCGCCGACCGAGAAGTTTTCGCCTTCGTTATAAATGACCAGCGCCTTCCAGGCGCCTTTACCGTCACCGATCAGGGCGCCGGCGGCATCGATCATCGCGAACACCTGCGGATCGAGCGTATTCATCTTGGAGGTGAATTCCAGACAGAGCACGCCGTCACCGATATTCCACAGCGACGCCGACGGGTTGCGTTTGACCGGTTTGCCCGACCGCTTGATATCGGCCAGCAACAAGACACCCGGCGGACGCTCCACCGGCCGATAGGGGCCGGTCACCGTCGCAACCTCCAGCCGGCCGCCCTCGGTACGATAGTAAGGACGGCTGGCGATCCCGGCCCCGCCCAACCGATCGATCAGTTCGAACGGCCCGTATTTCCAGTTGTAGCCGAGCTTTAGCGCGCGATCGACCGCCTCGTAATCCTCGGTGATTTCCGGCACCAGCGAGGCGGCATAGTCAAGCGTCGGCAACATCACCGCGCGGGCATAGGCGCCGCCGCGGTCGCCATGCTTGAACAAAGCCGCCGGACCACCGTTGCGCGCCGCCTCCAGGCTGTCGAGAACCGGTTTTTCCGAACGGCGATAGTCGCCACTTGCCAAATCGATCGCCAGCTTGACCCGGCTGCCGTCGGGCCGCTTGTCCATCCGGTAGAAACCGCCCTTGCCCTTGCGCCCGGTAAAGCCGTCACGGATCATGCGCTCAATCAAAGGCTGTTCCAGATAGAGCCCGCGAAAGCGGTCCTCGGCCGGCAAACTCGCCATTAAAGAGCGGGTGACATGCGGCATCAGATCGAGCCCGACCAGATCCATCAGGCCGAAGATCCCGGTCTTAGGGAAGCCGAACGGCCGTCCGCACACCGCGTCCGCCTCCTCGACACTCAAACCGAGTTCAAAGGCGGCGTTGATCGCCGCTTGAATCCAAAACGCGCCGATCCGGTTGGCGATGAAGCCGGGGGTATCGCGGCAGGGCACCACGCCCTTGCCCAGCCGCCGGTCACAGAAATCGGCGATCGCGGCCACCGCCTCGGAACGCGACTTCGGCCCGGCCACCAGTTCCAGCAGCCGCATATAGCGCGGCGGGTTGAAAAAATGGGTGATCATAAAGTCGGAGCCGAAAGAGTCGCTTTGTTCCGCTATCAGTTTCGCTAACGGAATGGTTGAGGTGTTCGATGACACCACCGAACCCGGCTTACGCACGCCGTCCAATTGCCGGTACAGCGCGGTCTTGGCTGCCGGGTCTTCGATAATCGCCTCGAGTATCCAATCGGCCTCGCTTAAGCGCGCCAGCCCGTCCGGCAAGTCGATCGGCGTGACCAGTTTCGCCACCTCGGTCTGCATGAAGGGCGCGGGATCCGCCTTGAGCATGCGCTGAATAGCTTTCGCTGCCGCCCCCGGCACAAGATCGGCCAGCAGCACCGGTATCCCGGCATTGGCGATATGAGCGGCGATACCGCTCCCCATGACACCGGCGCCGATCACGGCGGCTTGGCGAATCTGCATGGCCCGTCTCCTCTCAGGATGCTAAACCGCCTCAAGAATGGTCGCGATGCCCTGCCCGCCGCCGATGCATTGAGTGGCGAGCGCGAATTGCTTGCCTTCGCGTTTCAGTAATGACGCCGCCTTGCCGGTAATGCGAGCGCCGGTCGCCCCCAACGGATGGCCGAGCGCAATCGCTCCGCCGTCCAAATTAATTCGCGCCGGATCGGCTCCGAGTTCCCGAATACAGGCCAGCGCTTGCGCGGCAAACGCCTCGTTCAACTCGATAATATCGATATCGGCCAAGCTCAGCCCGGCCCGGGCCAGCGCCTTGCGGGTGGCCGGCACCGGACCGATGCCCATCAATTCAGGCTCGCAACCGGCAACCGCCATCGACCGAATCCGGGCCAGAATCGGCAGCCCGTGCCTGCGCGCGTAATCCTCGGTCGTCACCAAAGTCGCCGCGGCGCCGTCGGTCAAAGGAGAGGATGTCCCCGCGGTGACCGTGCCTGCGGCATCGAAGGCCGGAGCCAGCGCCGCCAGCTTTTCCAGCGTGGTATCGGGCCGGATGCAGCCGTCTTCGGCTACCATTACCCCTCTGACCTCAACCGATATTATTTCGTCAACGAAACGACCGTTGCCGACCGCCTCGGCAGCCTTACGCTGAGAATCAAACGCAAAGGCATCCTGATCGGCTCGGCTGATTGCGTATTTGCGCCCCAAATCTTCGGCGGTGCAGCCCATCGAATTAAAAGCACCCAGGCGCAAGCCGGCCAAAGCCGGGTTCGGCAGCGGATTGAACCCCATCACCGGCACCCGGGTCATCGATTCGACCCCGGCACAGACGAAGGCCTCGCCCGCATCCCAGCGGATCGCCCCGGCTGCGATGTGGATCGCCTGCATCGACGAGCCGCAATAGCGATTGACGGTCATCGCTCCCGCCTCAAGCGGTAATCCGGCCAGCAAGCCCACGCTGCGCGCGACATTCATGCCCTGCTCGCCTTCGGGAAAAGCGCAGCCAAGGATCAAATCCTCAATATCGGCCGGGGCGACACCGGTTCGGCGTATCACTTCGCGGACCGTCACCGCCGCCAAATCATCGGGCCGCATTCGAGCCAGCGCGCCCTTGCCCGACGGGGTAAACGGGGAGCGGATATAGCCCGCGATCACAACGTTCTTCATGGTGCGGCCCCCTTATCGATATCGTTTGCACGGGCGGGATGTTCGGAAGCCGCGCCTACCATTCCGCGCAGATCAGTCAGCGTCTCCTGCACATCCAGCAACTGATGTTCCAGTGCCGCAATCCGCTCGCGGCCCCGACCGACCAAATAGCGCATTTGTTCGCTCTGGCTGTCATCCACGTCGTAGAGTCCCAGGAAGTCCCGGATTTCCGCAATCGTGAAGCCGAGCCGCTTGCCCCGGCAGATCAACCCCAACCGTGCCCGGTCGCGCCGATCATAGACCCGCTGACTGCCGACCCGGACCGGCGCAAGCAGGCCCTGATCCTCGTAAAACCGGATTGACCGCGGCGTCAGCCCGAGCTCGGCCGCCAGTTCACCGATCGTGTAGCTGTCCGGCGTCTCGTTCGCCGTGCCCATGGCCAGCTCCTTGTTGACCTTTACGTAAAGGTAATACAAAACCGCTTAGAAGGCAACAAGATTGAGCACACAATCTTGTTGACAAGTCAGGTCAGCTCCCGGAAAATTCTCCGGCAAACTAATCGTACTGATGAGCAAGCCAAGTCTGCACCGACAGGGAGAGGGGATGACCCCCGAGACCATCCAGGCGGTACGCGCCCATATCCTCTACCAAAAAGGCGGTGCGGGCGGGGTCAAGCTTTGCCTGCGCAATGGCGATTTGTCGAACGCGAACCTGGCCCGTCTGTCTTTTTTCGGCTGTTGTTTACCAAGCACCGACTTTCACCGCAGTAACTTGGCCGCGTGCAGCTTCGACACCGCCGACCTGTTCGGCGCGAACTTCACCGAGGCACGCCTGACGCTGGCGACATTTCGCAAGACCGATCTGCGCGGGGTGAATTTTTCACGCGCTGAAATGGCCGGCGTCATCATGGACGGTGCCGACCTGCGGCCGGGCCGAATCGTTCAGTGGGATGCTGAAAAAAAGGATTTGCTGCCGACCCGGACCAATCTGGAAAACGCCAATCTGACCGACGCCAGACTGTGCGGCGCCAATTTGGAACAGGCGGAGATGTCGTTCGCCACGCTATGCGGCGCCGATTTCAACGAAGCGCAGGCGCACGGCGTCAATCTCAGCAACGCCAACCTGTCGGGCGCAACCTTTCGCGGCACAAAACTGAGCAACGCCAATCTTAATGGCGCAAAAGTCGATAACACCGACTTCAGCGGCAGCGATTTGCGCGGCGCCATGCTGCGCAATGTCGATCTGAGAGGCTGAAAACCTATCGAGCTTCGCCGAGGCGGCTCAATCTTCCCGGCCG
>JBAWVF010000098.1:0-15180 GCA_037147415.1 Rhodospirillaceae bacterium
TTGCTTCTCGGAATTGGGCTGTTGCATGAAGACTTTTTGCGGTTGGTATGAGACGTTTTGGGCACACTGACCTGTCGTGCTTCCGCGGGGGCATCATGCGTATCGTGCTCAGCTAACGATGCGGCTACAGTCAGGTTGCCGGGTTCACCTTGATCCACGGCGACCCTCGTTCTCGGCTCGTTCAACGGCACACCACATATCAGCGCCGACTTTACTCCAGTCACTGCACAGTGCCGCGTGGTCGTCGGTTTCAAAATTTGAACGATCATCCGGGAGCGGGTCGAACGCCAACCCGACGCCAATAAGGAACTGGCGTGTTTCAGGTTTTAGCTTCGTCAGGCGTCTATATAAGCGTCCCATGGCTTTTCTCTCAAATCGTCGCTTTTCTCTCAAATCAGCTATAATAATCCGACTATAGCCGCTAATAAACACATAACCCATGACGCCGCGCGGCAGCAAGTCGGAAAAAGCCGTATCCGCCCCTTGACTTCAGCAAGGCCGCTCTTGAGCAACAACTATAGTCCGGTGTTCCCTTACCGCCCCTCACCGCTGATCGCCTTGGCAAGACAAGCCAGCGGCGTTGCCGAGTCGAATCGATCGAGTGTTAGGGCCGGGCGACGGCGCCAATTGGGGTGCCGGTCGATGGTGCCGGGCAGGTTGGGTTGCTCCGCTTCCGACAGGACATCTTCGATTTGAACCATGAGCAGACGGCTCGGACTTTTGGCCAGAAACCGATAAATCGCGATCATCAATTCATCGCCCCAGGCCGGCAGTCCATGGCGTGGATGCAGGGAATCGGGCAGCACGCCCGCGCGCTCCAGCGCATGAAGCAGGCGCCAGCGGTCGTGATCGCGAGAGCCGACTTCGCCCTCTTGCATTTCACGGGTCGGGTAAAGGCCGAGCTGAACCCGCCAGCGCAGGTCGACGCCTTGCCAGAAGCCCTTCAGGGTCGCCAGATCATGCGTGGTTGCCGTGATCAGGGCGCTTTCGGGATAGGCTTCGGGCGGCAGGAAGTTGCCGTCATGGCTGCGCTCGAAATACATCACCCGGCACGACAAAATTCCGGCGCTTTGCATTGCCGGGCGGAAGCCGTCGGGCACGGTGCCCAAATCTTCGCCGATCACGACGCAACGATTGCGGCGCGACTCCAAAGCGATCAGCCGGACCATATCCTTTAGCGGATAGATCATATAGGCGCCGATCTCCTTGCCGGGTGGAATACAGTAAAGATGCTGAAGCGCCATCACATGGTCGATGCGCAGCACCCCGGCATGGCGCATGTTGGCCCGCACCATCTCGATGAACGGGCGATAGGCCGCGTCGCGCAACCCGTGCGGCGACATCGGCACCAGCCCCCAATTCTGGCCGTGCAAGTTAAAGTGATCGGGCGGTGCTCCGACCCCGGCTCCGGGAGCGAAAACCGAATGATCGGCCCAGGCGGCGGCCCCGCCGGCATTCACCCCGACGGCAAGATCGCGATAAAAGCCGAACGGCAGCCCGGCAGTCTTTGCGCAGGTGGCAGCCGCGCCTAATTGTTCATCGGCCAGCCATTGCAGATATTGGAAGAAGGCGATGCGCTCGGCGTGTTCGCGGGCAAAGGCGGCGACTTCGGGGCTGGCGGGATCACGGAAAGCGTCCGGCCAGTCCTGCCAGTTCCAGCGATTCGGGTCGGTGCTGAAGAAATGCTCATGCAGGGCTTCGAACAAGGCGAAGCGTTCCAGTGCCGGACCTTGTTCCGCCAAAAATTTGTGGAAGGCCTTCACCCGGGCGCTCGACACCGGCGCCTTCAGATGGCCCTGAGAGAAAGTCTTATACAAAAGCTCCAGCACCGGCCGCTTAAGCGCCGCTACCGCCGGGTAATCAACCAAATCGGTTGCGCGGGCGGCGGCAAGTGCGCGCTGAAATCCGGGACTACCGATCAGGTCGCGCGCCTCGGCGCATTCGGCCAGTTCGGGCACGGCAACCGGGTCGATGTAAAAAATGTCGAGAAAGCCGCGATGTGAGGGCGAGTACGGGCTGTAATGCCCCGGATCCTCCGGAAACAGGGCATGCAGCGGGTTAAGTCCGACCATGCCGGCGCCGCGTGCCGCCGCCAGCTCGCCAAGCCGGGCAAGATCGGTGAAATCGCCCATGCCCCAATTACCGGCGCTGCGCAGACCGTAGAGCTGAACCCCCAGTCCCCAACTGCGCCCGCCCGGCACGACTTCGCTCGGCGATAAGCAGCGATCGGGCGCGCGCACCAAACTGCACGACGCGGTTTCCTGGCCCCGAATGACGGTCAGTGTATGGTAACCGAGCGGGGGCCGGACCGGGAGCGGCATGGTCCGCCGGCTAAACCCCTTGCCGTCAATGGTGGTTGTCGCCTCGACGGTAAGCGTTCGAGGCGATACGGTTCCTTCGTGACGGGTGCCGTTTTCCTCGACCAGCGCCCAGGCAAGCGGAAAGTCCTGTCGGGAGTCAGGCAGAGCGACCGGCACGGACACCGGCTCGGCCTCGCCCAGCACCACGACCGGCGGCAGCAAACGGCGCCACGGCGCCCGTTCAAGCCGGGACAGGCTGGCCTCGATCTCCGCGGCACTGCCGGCCGGCAGCCCGAAAGCGCCGAGCAGGGAAACCTTGGTGTCCGGGGGAATATCGTAGCGATGGCCCCAGATGTCGTAGAAGAACGGCTCGATGCCGGCCAAATCGGCCAAGCGGCCCGGATCCGATGCGGAGGTCAAGGCACGATGTCCCGTAGCTGGTGCGCTGCAATGCAGCATGCTTCTATATACCCTGCCCGCCGGCACTTTTGGCAAAAATTCGTTTAGTCTATACTTTAAGTCCGAGAGAAGGGGTCCGCCCCGCATTGCGCTGTGGCTCCCGCCGGCCACTATGGCTATAGTCGCGCCCCATGATCGAAATTTCCGGCCTGTCCAAGGCGTTCGGAAGGGTGGAGGCTGTGCGCGGATTGTCGCTCACCGCCGGCGACGGTCGGATTACCGGCCTGATCGGACCCAACGGCGCCGGTAAATCCACCACCTTCCGTGCTGTGTTCGGCGTACTGCGGCCCGATGCCGGGCGCGTGAGCGTGGACGGTCTCGACATCGTGACCGAGCGTATCGAGGCGCAACGGCGGATCGGTGCGCTGCCCGATGTGCGCGGCCTGTATCCGCGTCTGACCGCGCGCGAGCATATTCGCTATTTTGGCAATCTTCACGGCCTGTCGGGACCGGCGCTGAATGCGCGTATCGATGCGCTGGTCGAGTTGCTGGAAATGCAGGGCTTTGCCGACCGCCGCGCTCGCGGCTTTTCGCGCGGGCAGGAGCTGAAGGTTGCGCTCGGGCGGGCCTTGGTTCATGAACCGGCCAACCTGATTCTCGACGAGCCGACCGCCGGGCTCGACGTGGTCAGCACCCGCGCGGTCCGTCGGCTTTTGCGCACCATGCGCGACGCCGGCCATTGCATCCTGATTTCAAGCCATTTGATGTCTGAAGTCGGCGCGCTATGCGACCGGCTGGTGATCATCGAGCAAGGCCGCGCCTTGGCCTCCGGTACGCCCGAGGAATTGTGCGCTTGGATCGGCACCTCGGATCTGGAGGAAATGTTCGTGCAGGCTCTGGCCCGCGCTCAGTCGGAAAGAGAGAGCGAATCATGCCGTCTCTAAAGCCGCCGTCTCTGAAGCCGAGGGGCGAATTGTGGCCCTGGTGGCGGCGCTGTCTGGTCGTGTTGCGCAAGGAGATGCTCGATCATTTGCGAGACCGGCGCAGTCTGGGGTTGGCGCTGATTTATCCGCTGCTCGGACCGCTGGTTATCGGCATGCTGCTGGCGGTGTCCGCGGAGTCGATGCGGAACAGCGGACCGGGTGTCCGGGCGGTAACGGCCGCAACCCGTGGTGCCGATCAGGCGCCTGAATTGGTCGAGTATCTGAGCCGGCGCAAGGTCACGCTGGTACCCGCCGGTGAGCGAGACCCGGTGGTACTTGAGATTCCAACCGGTGCCGCCCGCGATGGCCACTATTCGGTACGCTTGCTCTACGACATTAACAGCGCGGCGGCGTCCGGTGTCGCCGCGCAAATTGCCGAGTTGATCACCGCCTATGGTCGCACGGTGAGTGAACGGCAGCTTGCGGCCCGCGGGCTTGATCTATCGATTCTGCAACCGGTCACGATCGAGCGGATCAACATCGGCCGGCGGCTGAATATCGCCATGCTGTTTTATAATTTGATCCCGCCTTTGGTCGTGTTCATGATTTTTCTCGGCGCGGTCTATATTGCGCTGGATGCCACGGTCGGAGAGCGTGAACGCGGGACGCTGGAGCCTTTGCTGACCGCTCCGGTGCGGCGCTGGGAGTTGCTGCTCGGCAAGGCCGGTGCCGCGTTTTTATTCACGGTTGCAACGCTGGCGCTTAATTTGATTGCGTTCCGAGCGGTGCTCTCTCTAATTGCCGTCAACGTGCCGGGGCTGGAAGCGCCACCCGGCTCGGGTGTGTTTCTGCTGATGTTCGTGATGGCGCTGCCGGTGGTGGCGCTGTCGGTTACGGTTCAGCTTGTCGTTGCCGCTATTGCCCGCAGCATGAAGGAAGCGCAGATTTATCTGGGCTTGCTCCCGCTGGTTCCGGCGCTGCCAGGGGTCGCCGCCGCCATGGCGCCGACGACGCCGGGCTTGTGGGCGTCTTGTTTCCCGGTGTTCGGTCAGATGGTCAGCTTCGGCCGACTGATTACCGGAAGCGGGCTTGACCCGTTGCAGCCCTTGCTTTCCGCAGTTGTTACACTTGCCGTGGCCGCCGCCATCTTCCGCTGGGCGATTTGGCTTTATGAACAAGAACGCAATCTGTCGGCGGACTAATGCTAATAAAGAGGCTTCAGCCATGGGTGCGATAAATTCGGTGGAAGCCGGTTCGAACCGGATCAACAGTCTGGATACTTTGCGTGGCATCGTCATGATGCTGATGGCGCTTGACCATGTCCGGGATTTCTGGTGTCCGACCGGGTTTTCCGCATCCAATCTGGCCTTGACTTGGCCTGAATTATTCATGACCCGGTGGATTACCCATTTCTGCGCTCCGGTTTTCATTTTCTTGGCCGGGGTCGGAGTCTGGTTTTATCAATCGAACCGCAAGGCCTCGGCCGGAGAGGTTTCCCGGTTTCTATTGTCGCGCGGGATTTGGCTGATTTTCCTGGAGCTGACGATCATCAACTTCTTTTGGCAGTTTGGTTATGATCATATCAAGTTCGGCGTAATTTGGGCCATCGGTTGCTCGATGATCATTTTGGCGCTATTGGTTTATCTTCCGCGCGCCGTGCTGATAGCGGTCGTCGTGGTATCGATATTCGGTCATAATCTGTTGGATGGCTTGAATCCGGCCGATTTTGGCGAATTCGGCTGGCTTTGGCGGGTTTTGCATGTTCCCGGCTTTTTCAGCTTCAGCGATGGTCCGGGGGTTTCAACGATCAAGGTCATCTATCCTTTGATTCCCTGGTTTGGTGTGATCGGGCTCGGTTATCTCATGGGACCGCTGTTTCAGCGTCCGAGAGCTGAAAGAGAACCCTTGCTGATTTTTCTTGGCGCCGGTGCCGTGATACTGTTCATCGTGCTACGCGCGTTTAATCTTTACGGCGACCCGGTGCCGTGGTCGACACAGCCTCGGGGCGATATTTTTACAGTTCTTTCCTTTATCAATGTCACCAAATATCCAGTTTCACTGCTTTACTTGTTACTTGCGCTCGGTCCGGTATTGATGCTCTTGCCGTTGTTGGAGCGCTGGACCGGGGCGGCCCGGAATGTCGTGGTAACTTTTGGCAAGGTGCCTTTCTTTTATTATATTCTTCATCTTCCCTTGATTCATGTTACCGCCCTGATCTGGAAATTGGCGGTTTTCGGTGTTGATTTCAGCGGCGCCGCCGGGCCGAACCAGTTTCCTCCGACCTATCACCCGAGTCTGATTCTTTGCTACAGTGTCTGGCTATTGACGATCATGGTACTCTACCGGCCATGTCTTCGCTTTGCGCGCTACAAGGCCGCGAACAAGGCTTGGTGGCTCAGTTACTTCTAAATAACCGTCCGGGACGTTTTGGTCATGCCCTCTGATACCATGCTGTTTTCTGCGTTGGCCGGACTGTTATTGGTCGGGCTTGTCGGCACTATTATTCTCTTGGTGGCCGGACGCGAGAAGCTGTTGCGCGCTCAGGGCGAAGAACGTAAGCGCCTGGAAGAAAAGAGCGAGCGTATACAAACCCTCTTGGACAGCAGAACCCGGGAATTGCACGAAGCAAAAGAGTCGGCAGAGGAAGCGCTGCGCACTAAATCAGCCTTTCTGGCCATGATGAGCCATGAAATTCGGACGCCGATGACCGGAATAATCGGGATGGCGGATTTTCTGGTACAATCCCGGCTTGATGACAATCAACGAAGTTACGTCGACACTGTGCGAGCGTCGGCGCGTTCTTTGCTGACGGTCCTTAACGATATATTGGATTATGCAAAAATCGAAGCGAACCATTTGTCACTCGAGATCGCCACGTGCGAAGTCGTGCAGCTCTTGACGGAAACCGTTCGCCTGTACCGACCACGCGCAGAGGAAAACGGTTGCGCGATACTCATTGATTCCGGCGCCTGCGAAAGGCTGACGGTCAAGGGTGATCCGGTGCGGATTCGACAGGTGCTCGGAAATCTTATCAGTAACGCGATTAAGTATACCAAACAGGGCCGCATTTTAATCAGGTTACGCCAAGAAGAAGCGGGCGCGCGGACCCGGCTTATTTTTGAAGTCGAAGATTCCGGTACCGGCGTTTCGGAACAGGATGCGGCTAATTTGTTTCTTCCGTTTTCCAGGGCCGGCGAAGGAACGGTGCGCAAATACGGTGGCACCGGACTTGGGCTGGCGATCAGCAAAAAACTGGTCGAATTGATGGCGGGCGAGATCTGTGTGTCCAGTCGGCTCGGGCGGGGCTCGGTCTTCCGGTTCACCTGTTTGGTCGAAGCGGCCGAGCTGCCGGAATCGGCGTCCGCCCCGGTGACCGAGCCGGACGCCATTACCCCGCTGACCATTCTCCTGGCCGAGGATAATTCGGTGAACCGCCTGATCGTGAAGACCGGGCTTGAGCAAAGGCACCATCGGGTTACCGTGGTCGAAAACGGCCTTCAGGCGCTGGAAGCCTGTTCCTCTCGCCGCTTTGATGTGATTCTGATGGATATGCAAATGCCGGTGATGGATGGCGACGAGGCGACTCGGCGCATTCGGGCGTTGCCGATGCCGCATTGTGCCGTTCCGATCGTAGCGTTGACCGCCGACGCGATCGCCGAGCGCCAAGTTGCTTATATGAGAGCGGGTTTGACCGATTTTCTGACCAAGCCGGTCGAGTGGGCCGAGGTTGATGCCGTGTTGGCGCGGCTCCGTGTTGATCCGGGGGGCCGCATCGCAACCGTTGCCGATGTTGATCGCCCGGGTTTGAACCGGTTTGAGGAGATACCGCTGGTTGATCGCGAACGGTTGGTGGCGATTCGGACCCTGATGACCCCGCCGGCGTTCGATGATTTAATCAGCGAGTTGATCCCGTGCAGCAGAGACGAGTTATCCGCGTTGCGGGGCGCCCTTATTCAAGGCGATTTGGCACAGGCGAAGCGTGCGACACATACTATAAAAGGCATGTTTCTCAACTTTGGTGGCGTTCGCGCGGCGGCGTTCGCCAAACAGCTTCAGGCTTGCGACGACATTGAAAGTGCGCAAGGGCTGCTCCCGGCCATTTCAGCCGCGGTCGAAGACACCGCGGCAGAGCTGGATCGATTTATAGCCGGCCCGTCTTTGGCTAAGAGCTAAGGTCATGACTTGACAGCGGACGCTATGGCTCATAAGGTCCGCCGCTTTCCGGGATCGTTTTCGTATCGGGGTGTTCGTGCCATGAAGATCGTAAATTCGCTGAAGTCGATGAAGAATCGTCACAAGGACTGCCGGATCATCCGTCGCAAGGGTCGGGTCTATGTCATCAATAAAACCAATCCCCGCTTCAAAGCCCGCCAAGGCTGAGCCCGGCGCGTGTTGGGACTATCCGGTTCGCCTCTGCCCGGTCTGGCCTGAAGAATTGGCCCGACCGGCCGCGAATCGAGATGACGAGGCCAAGAGCGACCCTGGTGGCGCTCAAAGCGGCGACGTCCGGGGCTAGTGTTCCGAACGGTCAAGGAGCGCAGCTGCGAAGCTGTCGGTACGGATGTCTGAGTGCTGATCAGGCCGGCGATGTGATCGGTACTCAAGGCCGCAAGTGAGTACGGCTGGCCCGAATGGCAATCGAGTCCGCAGGCTTCCCCGCGTTTTTCAACGCCGCCGGTCCCCCGTGTGCTGCGGAAATGTTGGCGCCGCTGCGGGTAATCCGCTAGAATCCCCGGCAGGTGCTCTCGCCAAGGCCATGTGATGACTGATTTTTCCACTCTGCTGCAACAGGGTAATTCCTGGCTGTTCGTCCCGAGCGCTATTTTGCTCGGTGCTTTGCACGGGTTGGAGCCGGGGCACTCCAAGACCATGATGGCGTCCTTTATCATTGCTATTCGTGGCACCATGGCCCAGGCCGTGCTGCTCGGTTTGGCCGCGACCTTGTCTCATACGGCGGTGGTCTGGGTGGTCGCGCTGGGCGGGCTTTATTTCGGCCGACAGTGGAGCGCGGAAACCAGCGAACCGCTGCTTCAAATCCTCTCCGCCGCACTGATAATCGCCGTCGCGTTGTGGATGATGGTGCGGACTTGGCACGACACGCACCATCACCATGATGATCATCATCACGATGATCATGGTCATCATCATCACCACCACGAGCATGGTTCCGATGATCACCGTGCCGACGCGCACGAACGCGCACATGCCGAAGATATTCGCCGCCGCTTTGACGGGCGGAGCGTGACTACGTGGCAAATCATCGTGTTCGGGCTGACCGGCGGGTTGATTCCGTGTCCGGCCTCGATCACCGTGCTGTTGTTGTGCCTTCAGTTGAAGCAACTCGTGCTCGGCGCAACGCTTGTTTTGTGTTTTAGTGTCGGATTGGCGCTCACCATGGTTGTGTCGGGCGCGCTTGCCGCGCTTAGTGTGCAGCATGTCTCGCGCAATTGGAGCGGTTTCGGGGCGTTTGCCGAACGGGCGCCCTATTTGTCCGGGGTCTTGATTCTGATGGTCGGTTTTTATATGGGTGTGCAGGGTCTGTACGGTTTGCCTTGATCGTCAGTATCGGCTGTGCCGCGACAAAAGGTCACCGTGAGTTCTATTCAGAGAGCCTATGTTTTTTAGCTATTCCAGGTTTCGCCGTTTTCCATTCGATAAATCAGCTCCGCGCAGTTATTTTGTTGCCCAATAGTCCCCATGATATTATCACTGGACATGCAGTTGATGTCCGATGCACATCTCGACAAATGCTGCGCAACGGACCATCTTTGCATCGTGTGCGGTTAAGTCGGGACCGGGGGGGGCATGGCTGATATTTTGGTGATAGACGACAATTCGGCAGTCCGACTCGCCTATCGCCTGCTCTTGATCAATGCCGGACACAGTGTCACCGAGGCGGTCGACGGGCAGGCCGGTATTCGCTGTCTAGCAATCAAACGTTTCGAGTTAGTGATTACCGATTTGTGGATGCCGGGGCTGGACGGGTTCGCGGTGATTGCCGAAGCCAAGCGCCTTCACCCCGGAATGCCCGTACTGGCGTTAACCGGTGGCGCTCTCGGTCCGGGTGCCGATGATCCGTCTGGACGAGCCAGAGCAGCCGGCGCCGACGTCGTCATCGAAAAGCCGATGCTTGGCGAGGGCTTCCTGGTCAGCGTGGAAGCCCTGCTCGCCCGAGCGAGTTAGTGCGTGGTCTCGCCACCGCTGACGATGAAGCGGTCGCTTTCTTCCAAATCCTGTTCCAAGGCGCGTTTGACTTCGAGAAAAATATCGCGCGCCGACACGATACCGACCACCTTGCCGTCTTCCATCAACGGCATATGCTGGTGACCTTGCTTTTGCATGTGATCAAGGGCATCGACAACCGGAGTCGAAGGCGCCATGCATTTGGGATTTTTAGTCATGATGTCGAACAAAGTCGTCGTGGCCGGGTCGCGACCGACGGCAACGACACGATAATTAATGTCGCGCTCTGTAACGATTCCGTGCAGAGTGTCGCCTTCCATCACCACAATTGCCCCGACCTGCCGCTCAAGCATTTTTCTAGCGGCATCCGCAGCTGAAACCGTACTTGGCATGCGGATCAATTTCTTGGGATTCATCACTTCGGAAAGCTTTTTTTTCTGCGTCATCGTTTGACTCTCCCGATCATGCTGCGGCCCGGCCGCAGGCCCATATCGCTGTTGTACCCGAAGTCGGTACGGCTGCCATCTCTCATTTTTTTTCAGGCGATTCTTGCTATAATGCTGACGGTTTTCAAAGGAGATACCGCGTGACCGATCCACGAAAGCTGCTGCTTGAACAGATCGCCGCGTTGCGCCGGACCATCGATCCCGCGCTGCTTAACCGGGTTCGCCTCGCCTCTGAAGGCAAGGAACCTTATGATCGTGACGCCGCCCGCGCTGCGGTTCGCGGCTTTTTAACCGCGAAGACGGCAAAGGACGGCGGCGCTTTTCAACGCCGCTTGCTGGAAGCGCTGAAAAAGGAAGCCGGCGCTCCGCTGCCGGTTCCCGAGCCGCCCCCGCGTTCGCCTCCGCCCAAGCGACGGGCCGGCTGGGCCTGACGGCTATTCGGCACTCGTCGGGTTCGGGCCGGGCGGTTTGGCATCGTTGGAGGACAGGCCCAGCATGACCGGTACCCGTCCGCCCCGATAAAGGCGCGCGACCGCGTTGTAGGCGGGATGTTCAAGGCCGTGCTTGTCGCCAATCGAATATTTGTCCAATCCCTTTTCGCGGGTGCCGGTCAGGCCGAGCGCAATATCTGTCATCGGATGGCCGTTGAATTCACGGCCGACCAGTTTGCGCAAATATTTTTCCGCTTGGGCGATGAAAGCCGGCGTGCTGATAGTCTCGGCCGCTCCTTCGCGAACCGGCCGCTCAAAATCGCCGATTAATATTTGACCGGGTGCAATTTTAGTCATCAGACGCGCAAGGCTGATTGTGACGTCGCCGACGATGTAATCATAGCCGCGCGGTGATAAGCCCTCGATTTGATAGTAAGCGTAGTGGCGACCAACCGAGAAGGCTGCGCGTAACAAGGGCACCAACCCGTGACGATCGTGCGATCGCTCCAATTCATTTTCCGCCAGGGCCATCACCAACAGAACCAGTAATGACATTTCGGCAATCGGACCCAGGCCGCGAGTCCACACGTAAAACCCGTCACCGGTGGTGGACCGGGCCAGTTCAACCCGCATGCCCCAGTTCTGTAAGTTCTGGTGGGCCGAATTGATGCAGTATTCCAGCGAGTTCAATTGCCCGATTTGTTGGATCGAGGTCAGTTTTGAAAAGCCGACAATGTCGAATAACATCACGGCCCGGTACGGCGTCTCGGAAATCGAGTAACGTCGGATTACCCCTTCAATGGTTTGCCACGGAACCGTGTCGTCTTGAGACCCGACCCGCAATGACGTGATGATCTCAATCGGTTCGGTCCCGGTTGAGGCGCACAATTCGGCAAACCGGCGGTCGTCGGCATAGCGAGAGCCATGTAACAGGTCCGGCTCCGACGATAAATGGCGTAACAAATCGCGCACCGGGGTCACCAGCAGCTTGATCCCGGTCTTGACCGGCGTCCAGGCGAGAATGGCGTTCCGCCCGAGTTGCCAAATCGGGTTGATGTGAATGTCGAGTTGTCGAAGCGCTTCGGCAGCGGCAGTCGAGATTTTTTGTTTCATTCCGGACTACCGATCGCAGCAAATTCAGATTCGGCTTCAGCGACCCAGTGTCACCGTTTCGGGGGTTAAGCCATGAAAGACTGTAACAGTATATCCCGGTATCGAGACAGCACCTTCGGATGCCGGCTTAGGCGCGGCAGGCCTGCTTCCGGTGCGCAAGGCGCTGCTGATGTCGCTGGACGCGGTATAAGGCTGCTGTCGCCGATCCGTGTTCGTGGTGCCGAACGCGCTCCGTAAGGTCAGGGTCAGCGTGCCCAGGGACCGGCTGACGGCAAGCGCCTCGGCTTGAGCGATATCAACCGACAGCGTAACCGTGGTTGACGTCTTGCCGGGAGCCTTGGTGCCGCTCTTATCATCGCGCTTGAATTCCTGGTCCACCGCCAGAATCCGTAAATCCCGCAAGATGGTTTCGGTAACGAAGTTCTTCCCGTTGCCGGAGGACATGCTTTGGGAGGGCGCATCCTTATTCGGTACCTCATGGGTCAACAGAATGTCGACATGGTCGCCGGGGCGCAGCATGCCGGCAAGGCCGCTGGCCTCGTCGACCTTGACCGTGATCGCCCGGCCGTCTTCCGGCATGATCGCCGCCAGAAAGCTGCCGTCCTGTTTAAGAATCAGCTTTTCTTCGGTAACCGGTTCGCCGGGAAACATCGTCTCGCGCACCGTCGAACCGGCCAGCTTCTCGATCGCATCCGGCCGGTTTTTGCGCAGAATGTAGCGAGAATGCACCCCTTCTTCCGGCCAGGGTTCCCACCGTAAATCGCCGCTCGACACCGTGCCGGCCATATTGACGCCGTTGGCGGCCACCAAAACTTCGGCGGTCACCATCGGTTTCGGTGCTTTGGTTGCTGCAATCTCTTCCAGTTGGGCGCGCTGGGAATCGAGATATTGCTTGACCATGTGGCCGGCTACGGCAGCCAACACCAGCGCCACGCCGATTAATGCCAACCGCAACATCGTCTTATCCCCCAATACCCAGCATCGCGTCCACTGCGGACCGAGCCACCGCCAGACCACCGAAACCGAGGGCTACACCATAGGGCAATCCCTGGTCCGCTTGATGAAGCCGCAAGAGCCAGGGGCGTGCCTGCCACGATACCGGCAACGGGCAGCGTCGAAACAGCAAAATAACTATTGCCAATACGCCGCCGGCAAGAGCAACCAACAAAAGATAACTAAAGAACAAAGCGCCGTTCAACCAAAGACTTGTTGCCGCAATTAATTTGACGTCCCCGCCGCCCCATTGCCCCAGGCCGAACATCAAGACACCGAAGGCAAAGGCGGCAAAAGCCTGAAGCCCATGGCTGAGCAGTCCGCTCCAGCCCTGACCGCCGGTCAGTAACCCGGCCACACCCGCAACAATTAAAATAATAGAGAGACTGTCGGGAATCTCAAAACTTGCAATATCGTGCGCAATGGCGACTACCATCGAACCGGTTAAAACTACCATGAGAATTATAGAGTATAATTTAAGGGGTGCCATCTAAAATCCCGCAATGACCGATAGAAGCCAGCCATTAACCGTACTGCCGATTTGGGCATAACCGCCAACGACAACCAAAGCAATCAATGCTGCGATCATCGTATACTCGATCGACGTTGCCGCGTGCCGGTTTCCAACAATAACACCGGCTATTTTGCGGACGGAATTTACCATCTGCCATACTCCGATGTCGGGAGATGTTATTAATAAACAGCACGGCACCCTGACCCGCTTTCGACCATTTCGTTTTCGAAAGGTTGAAAGCGGTCAGGGTGCCGTACAGTCACAGCCTTAAACCGCGGCGCCGATGGTTGCCAGCTTAGTCGAAATCTGGGTTCCGATGACTTGGAAACCACCGATCACGACTACGGCAATGAGAGCGGCAATCAGGCCGTATTCAATGGCAGTGGCACCCTTTTTGCTGGCGAGAGCCGTAGTGGTAGCTATATAAGCGCGCATCAACATTGTCTGTCTCCTTGTTTAATAGCGGCCACCACGGCACGCCATTCTTTGCTAAAAAGAACACTCACGGCTTGTCCGATGAGTGGTAGGTGTCGGCCGTGCCGTCTCAAATCATGTGTTTAGACCGCGGCGCCGATGGTTGTCAGCTGAGTTGAAATCTGGGTGCCGATGACTTGGAAGCCGCCGATCACGACCACGGCAATGAGAGCTGCAATCAGGCCGTATTCAATGGCGGTCGCGCCCCGCTTGCTGTTCAGTGTGTTCGTGCCGGCGACATACATTTTAGTAAGCATTTGAGTTCTCCTGTAACAGGTGGCCAAAGCCATACCTTGATCATGCAAGTCCGCACAAACCGATTTCCGGACTTTTAGAAAAGCAACACTCCAACGTTTGGTCCGGGGCTCTTGCTTTCACTCCATGCCGGGATCATGGCATCCTCAGACTGCTCAATCAGTGACTTGGATCACATCCCCGTATTTTATCTTCGATCTCGTCGTAAAATGCAATGGTGGCTATGCATAAAGGCCGAAGTTGGCACCCTCCGGCCTTTTTGCAGTCATGTCGCGACTCGTGGAGCCGTCAGCTACCGAGATTGGTGATCTCGACACGGCGGTTTTCCGCAGCACCGGGGTCGGTCCGATTCAACAACTCACGGGCGCCCTTGCCCAGTGCCTGAAGGCGGGAGCCGTCAATGCTGAAGTGCTCGATAAGGTAGTCTTTGACGGCCTGAGCCCGTTCCTGCGACAGTTTTTGATTGCGGGTCGAGGAACCGATGCCGTCGGTATGTCCGGCAATGCGGAATTTCACGGTACCGGCATCGGGGGCGGTCAGCACCGCGCCGATCTTGTCGAGCACCTGGGTTGCATCGCCGGTCAATTGGGCCGAGCCGAACTCAAAGGTAATCTGAAAGGCTGCGGAATGCTGCTGGCGACGCGGTGCCGGTGTTGATGAGGCCGACTTCGGAGTCTGTGTCGCCTCAGCGGGCGGCGGCGTCGGCATGGCATCGACGTTGCCGATGGAGAGGCCGCGTGTTCCCACCTTCTTGGGAGCATGTTGGGTGACAGGCGGGCAGCCCGGCTTGGCCACACCAAGACCGGCGGCGATTTCACACTCGCTCGGGTTTTTGCCCATCATGACCGCATCTTGTGCGACAGCGCCGCCCGCGCCGACTGCAATCACGGAACCAAGAAGCACGCCGGCAATCCGCAACCCCGCCAGAAACGTCTTTACGCTCATGTCAAACCTCCCTTTGGAGAATATCAGTCTGCGCAACAACCGCCCCCGTTCCGGCAAACACGGGCGTTATTCCATGCCGGTCGCACACCGGCTTACCCTTTTTATACGCGCATTTTGTTAAACGGTCAAAGGTACCATCCGCCTTTGCTTCAACCATGCCTATCGGGTTAACGCACACACCCACTAGATGTTGTGTGCTTCCAG
>JBAWVF010000099.1:0-15115 GCA_037147415.1 Rhodospirillaceae bacterium
GCAGACTCGTATGGGCTGCATAGATGCCCATGTATCTCTACCGAAGACCCTCTTATCAATTGCGTTAACAAAAGCGCTTGGTGCCTGGCACTGAGTAGGACGTATGATTTCAAACCCCCAATATCTAAGAGGTCTTAAATTTGTACTGCTAAGGCCTGTGGTTAACTCAGTTACACATCCACATTCTTGTGCTATTATGTCTTCACTAATAGACTCACATTTTTTCCATCCTACTATCATTGCGATAGATGCTGCCCAGCAACTTTCATCGTACTTTTGAACTTGGCGTGCAACATAGTATGTTGTCATATTAACCTCCTTATAAGACTGTCAAATGGTTAAACATTTACTAGGTATTCCGATAATCTATAGTTAAGTGTACTTTCTTCATCCTTACCACCGCCGCCCTAACCCTCTCCCGCATCACCCGCAGGTTTTCCTCGTCCCCCTCCACCGGTTCACCATCGGCGATCAGGGTTTCTCCGCGCGCAGCGATCGAAGCCCACAGGGCGCGGGCCAGCGCGTCGAGGTCGGGCGCGGGCGAAGCGAGCAAAGCGCCATGGACGGCCAACTCGATGGTGTCGGCGTCGAGCCCGGTTCCCAGCACCGGCACCGCCAGCGCAAGCCGACGATTGAGCGGTGCGGAAAGCGCATCGGTGGCCAAGGCCCGATTAAAACGCTCGGCCGGGCCGGTGTCGTGAACCGCGTCGAGCATCGGCCGCGCCTGATCGGAACCGGTCAGCATGCCGGCGATTTCGACCGCATTCGTTTTCGAGCGTCCGGCGACGCCGGGCAGGGCGAGCAAGTCGCCGATCATCCGTGGTTCGGTCGCCAGGGCGTCGAAGATCGGGCCATAGGTGGTGGGGTCAAGCTCGGCGCAGCCCAAGGGGACGTTCAGCGTGGTTTCAGCCCGCTCGCGTGGCACGATCAGAGAAAGCCGGGTGCGGCGTAGCCGCGATTCGCGCTCACTCGGGCTCAGCCGGCGCAGGCCGCGGACATAGATATCGGCGCGGAAACGCCGATTGATGAACATATCCTTTGCGGTCTCGCGCACGTCGCCGTCCGGCAACTCGGCCAGCAAGGCGCGCTGCTCCGGGCTGAACGACAGGTCGGGAAAGGCATCGAGTAGATTGGCGGAGCCGACAAAATCGAGCTTGGCTCCGGCCATGGCGCGGGCAACCTCGGAATGAAACAACGGCGTCCAGGCCGGGTTCAGATACTCATGGGCGAGATAAGGGGTCTCACCCCGGGCGGCGAGCCCGTTTAAATGGTCGAGCGCCTCGCCGGGATTGAGCAGCACGGCCCCCGCTGCGGTCATGCGCCGGGCAAAGTCGAGCGCTTGAACGACTCGGCGGTCGCTACGCTCGGGGCTCAGGGCGGACAGCTCGTTCAACCAACGCTGAAGCGGCAGCAACGGCGTCCATCCGGGCATCGCATTATAAGTGACATAGACCACGCCACCTGGACGCAGGCCATGACGGATCAGCTCGACAATGGCCCGCCGGTTCTCCGGGCTGACCCAACTATAGACGCCGTGCAGGGTTATGAAGTCGAAACCGGGCGGACGGCCGGCGAACTCGGCGGCCAATTCGTCGAACGAGGCCTCGCGCGCGGTCAGGTTGGGCAGGCCGACCCGTGCGGCGAAATCGCGGGCGCGGGCGATATGGGCCGGGTTGAAATCGGTGGCGACAAAACGCCCGTCCGGATTGGCCGCGGCCAGCAAGGTTGCGGTAAAGCCCTGACCACAGCCGAGTTCCAAATAGTCGAAGTCGGCCCGGGGGGCCGGCGGCTCGACTCCGTAAAGCAGACAAGCCAGTTGCAAAAAGGATGGCGCCTGCTGGCCGTAGAAGCCGGCGGCATATTCGATGTCGGAAACGTAACCGCCGGTCCATCCGGTCATGGCTCGCCTTTCACGGTGAGATGTGGTCGAGTGAAAACACGGCGTCGTCAGCGTCGCGGGAGCGGGGGGCGTGCTTCAGCCAGGTGTTCCAGCCGAGTCGGGGCGATTCGGGGCCGTTACCGCCATCAAGGCACAGCTCCGGCACTTCGGGTCCGGCCAGGATGAGCTGAAGGTCGAAGCTCATGTCGGGACCGACATAAAGCCGGGTCAGCCGAGCAATGCGGGGCAATTGCGCGCCACCGGGCAATGCCTTCAGGAAATCGGGGTAGCTGAGTGGTCCGAGTCGAAGCCGAAAGCCACCCTGAACATCCCACACCCGGTCACCGACCACGGTATCGACGCCCAGCCGACAGAAATGACCGTCGGGATTGTTTCGGTCGGGCATGCGGGTCTGATCTTCGAGTCGCACGGCGATCCAGGCGCCGCGGAATTGCTCCAGCGTGACCGGCTGTCCCAAATCATCGGACAGCATGGCCTCCAGCCCGACCGCCGAGCGCGGTTGATGCGACAACAGGCCGGAATAGCGCAGCAGCGTTTGATCCTCGAGCCCGAGCCGACCACGCAGACCGGGCGTGCCGAAGCCGATCAGCGCGAACAGGGCCGCGGTAATCGGGTCGTCGGTGCCGGTCGGGGCCAAGTTATACGTGGCGGGCAGCCGGTACTTTTCCCAGGCACGAAAGAACAGCGACACCGCCCGATGATTGATCAGGTCGAAGAAATTGCGTAGCGGCGGCGGTCTGTGATTGCGCCGCGCCCGGCGGCTCGCCTCAATCACGGCGTCGGTGTAATGCAGCGGCAAAACGCCGCTGGCTCCGGTCAGTCCCATGAAGCTGACGGTCATCTCGGGCGGGCCGTCGGTTCCGGTGGCGGCGGCGACAAGGTCGGCAATTTCGGTGTCGGCAAAGCTGCGGGTCTGCTCGGCGCGAAAACGAACCGCCTCTCGCCGGGGCTCGGTGTCATGGCCGATCGGTCCGCGCAACTCCGCCGGAGGTTCCATCCCGGAGTCGGTCTCGGCGCTGTTGGCGGCGGCGCGCTCCAAAATCGCGACGGCTTGAAAGAACTCGAAGCGCCGGGGATCGGCGTACAGTTTTTGCAGAAGGGTCTGTCCGCTCATAACAGAACCTTCTCGCCGGCGCGCGCCGGCCACCGCTTCAGCACGCCTGGGCGGTCTTTGACCGTGGCCGTCAGCCGAGTGAAGGAATTAAGCGAGCCGTAAAGCGGCAGAAACCGTTCCAACACCGCCGCGAACAGAAACAAGCCGTTGTCGGTAAAGCGGCGGGCATCGAATTCAATGGTGACATCGACCCCGCGAACCAGCACACCCATGTCGGGACCGGGCGCACGGGCGGTGCCGCGACTACAGGTAATGCCGGTGATGCCATCGATGATCGCACGGGTTTCCGCCGAGTCGCGGAAGTCGTAAAGCTTGAGGATTTCGCGGAGCACGTCGGCGCCCTGCTCGAAATCGGTCAGCGAGAGATGGTTGAGCAGCAAGTGCGAGATCAAGCGCCAGCGCCCCTGCTCGCGCAGCGGCGGGCGCAGGGTCGGAGTCGGCGGGGTCAGGCACTCGATCGTCTGGAAGTGGCTATTTTTGTCGTCGATCAAGGCCATGGTCGGATGCCCGCCGCCGAATTTCAGGCGTTGGGGCAGGTTGCGGTTGAAACAGGTGGTCTCGACCGACAAGACCTGATCAGCCGGGGCAGAGGCATCGAACGCCGGATCGACCATCGACAGGAAGACCTCGGTGCCGCTGTCGTTCGCTGTGCAGGTGCCGCCGCTCCATATGCCAGAACAGCGGGTGGGGCTCGTCCCGACTATCGCAGTGGCGAACCGCATAAAACGGCCGGTAGGCGGTACTGCGGCCCCGGCTGTCGGAGCCGGTAACATTGTCGATCGAATGGATTTCTAGAGCGGAGGGCCGGCGTGAATCGGGCACCACTCGATAAGACGCGGTGGTGCCGTCCAACTCGATCGGCTCGGCGCGTTGCGGAAACAAGTTGATGATCGGGGTGCAGCCCAGCGCGAACGACGATGCCGACAGCTTGCGCTCCAGATCGGGTGTCGTTTCCGATAAATAGAGATAAACTTCAAGATGGCCGCTGCGGGCATAGTTTTTCTTGCGGGAGAGCCCGGTCAAGTCGAAGAACAGAAACTTCCGGGGAAAGGTGAAATACTCGGTCAGCAAGCGATAGCCGACAAACGAAGTCGCCGGATAGGGAAGCAGTCCTTCGTCTCTGCCGAAGCCGACCGGTTTAATGCAGTCGGCGCTTAGCGGTACCGGAGCGGGATCGTTGGGTGAGTCGGCCAGCATCACCGAAATCGTGCTCGTAAAGAGCAACTGGTAGATGGCCAGCGCCTCGCGGACCGGCCCCGACAGGTAGAAGCGCAAGCTATCCAGCCCGGAGTCCACGAAACACACATCGGGATTCTGGCCCTTCAGCGTCAGACGCAAGACGGCGGCCGCGCCATCGGCGCGCGAATCGGCCGGTGCGGTGATCGGGCGGCCGGTCAGGCTGGCGGCGCTGAGGGTTATCGGCCACACGGTAACCGGTTCCGTGGTGCGGTAGCGGCAGGTTTCGGACGTGACCACCCGGCCGGCGATAATCTTGTCGGCGACCGCCTCGGTTTCCAGCTCGGCGCCGGCGGCAATGGTGAAGGTGTCGGTGCGGTCGCTTTGTCCGGTCAGTTGGACGATGGCCATCGAGGGCACCGGCGCCAGATAGTGGGGATAAAGCACGCCGAGCAAAGCATCGGTCAGTTCGGGAAAGTCGTCGTCGAGTTTGCGCCGGATGCGGGCATTGAGAAAGGCGACGCCTTCGAGCAATCGTCCGACATGGGGATCGTCGACGGCTTCGGCCGACAGGCGCAGCCGACCGGCAATGGTGGGGTGAGCGTCGGCGAACTCTGCGGCGGTGCTGCGCAGATGCTTCAATTCCCGGTCATAATGGTCGAGCAGATCATCGGTCATGGCCGTGCTCACTTACCGCTGACGGAGAAGTGGCGGCTGCCGGGATCGAGCAGGGAATCGAACAGCAGTTGGACCGGCACCGGATCGGCATGCATCAGCACGTCAATTCGGAAACGCAGGGTGCGGGCGACACCGTCACTGTCGGCCAGTGTGACGCGGACGCTTTTGAAGCGCGGCTCGAAAGTTCGGATGGTTTGTTCGACCTCGGCACGAAAATTTTCTTTTTGAGTCCGAGAGGACAGGTTGGCGCCGCTGAAGTCCGGCGCCCCGTAACTGATCAGCGAGCGGTCAAGCTCGTCGAGATGCTCGGGCCGGGACAGGCAACGCTGGCGGGTGTTCAGCAGTGTTTCCAGGTCACGCCTGACCCCGTTGCGCAAGGTGTCCTTCGACCACCACAACGAAGCTTCCCGTTGCGGCACGCCGTCTTTGGCCGGCTCGTCGATCAGCAAGCGGTCGAAGACTGAAGGTAACAAGGGGTGATCGGCGTCGGCCCGGGCCATGGCTTACACACCTTCCCGGAAGACGAGAGCGCTGATTTCGGTGATGGCAAGGTCTTGATCGCCGGCTAAAAACAGGCGCTGACCGATACCGCGCACCGGTGAACCGGGTTGATCGGTCCATCGCGTGGCGTGTCCGAGCCGAACCTGATCCGGACTTTCGGGCGGCAAAGTCGGGTAGAGCACGGGGATGAACACTTCGCCATCCGGCCCGCTGCGGATCGACAGCCTTGCGCGCCGCCACAATAAATCGCGCGGCCGTTGCGGCGGCTGAAACGTGATCTCGAGAATCTCGGTTAGCGGAACCCAGTGATAATGGCCGGTGATGGTCAGTACCTCGATCAGACCGGCGGTAATATCGTCGGCATCGCGGAAGTCGTCGAAGGGTTTCCCGTCGCATTGACCGGCGAGAGCAGGGCACAGAGCTTCGGCCTCCGCCAGCAATTCGGCTGCCTCCGGTTCATTGCCGGCCCGTAACGAGGCCAGCGCCCGCAAGGCCTTTTCGATATGAGGCGGCGGCGGCGCCAGGAAGTGCGGCACGCGCCCTTCATCAAAGGTCTGGTGCCGCGCAATCTCCGCGCGCAAGAGTTGGCGGAATTGTGCGATCGGGATCGAGCGGGCGGCATCCTGGTCGGCCACCAGTTCCAAATGCTTGGCCGCACGCTCGAAGTCGCCGGTAAAGCACAGCAATTCGGCCAGGAAGGTGCGCGCCCCGCTATCGGTCGGGTGCTGCTTAACCTCTTGGATCATGGCGGCAACCGCCGCGGTCAGATTGCCGTTCTTGAAGTGGTCGCGTGCGTCCATGGTGCGGTCGTCCTTATGCGGCTTGTCCCGTAGCCACCTCGGTGACCAGTCGGAAGCCCGCGGAAATTTCATCAAGCTGGAAGTGGGGTTGTAGCCACAGGTTACAGGCGTAAATGCCGGGGCGGCCGGGCAGCTCGCGGACTTCGACGCTGGCGCGCTTCAGCGGATAGCGGGCCTTGACTGCGTCGGATGCATCGTCATTGTCGACGCAATGATCGACCAGCCAGCGGTTAAGAAAATCCTCGGCCTCCGCCGGTGTGGAAAACGAACCGAGCCGATCGCGGCACATGACCTTGATATGATGCGCAAAACGCGAAATACACAGCAAGTATTGCATCATGGACGACAGCCGAGCGTTAACCGTGGCGGTGGTCTCATCGTATTTCTGTGGAATTTGAATCGATTGATTGCTGAAGAACACGGAATAATCGGTATAGCGGGCTTTGCTGAGCGGAATGAACCCAAGCTCGGAAAGCTCTCGCTCCTGATTGTCGGAGAGTTCGACATCGGTCGATAATTTGATCGCAATGCCGGGACGATCGGTGGCGAACGAAGGCACCGGCAGGTCGACCACCAAACCGCCGCCGAGGATATCCCGCCGTGCTCCGCGAATGTCACTGAACCAGCCGCATTCCCCGAAGGCGCGCAGAATGACGCTGGCAAAGGCAAAGGCGGCGGGCGACCATAAACAGCCGTGCCGACTGTCTCGACCGGAGTTTTCCCGAAAGCGGAAGCCGTCCCGGCGCGATCCGTTATCGGCCAGCGGTTCACGAATCAGCATGCGGGGCAGGGTCAGGCCGATAAAGCGCAGATCGTCATTGCTGGCCTGATTGCGCTGGAAATCACGCCAGCGTTGATACTCGGTTTGGCGGAACACCGCGCCGAGATCGATCGGCACGCCCATTTCCCGGAAGTGGTCAAGCCCGAACATCGCGGGTGCTGCCCCGCAGATGAACGGGGCAAAGGCGGCGGCCGAGACCTTGGCCATTTCCCGCAGCACGGCGACAGCGTCGGGTTGTCCGGCCACCGGCAGCGGCGAGACTTCATAATCGCCGATCAGCACCCCGTAGGGCTCGCCCCCCGGCATGCCGAATTCTTGATTATAAATTTTGTCGAACAGCCGGGTCTCGTCGAAATCGACGGAGCGGGTCAAGTCGCGTGCTAGTTCCTTCCATGATATGGGAAGCACGCGAACTTTCGAGTGGTCGATGTCCCCGGACGCATCGACCAGATAGCGCAGGGAACGCCACGATGCTTCCAACCGTTGAAACTCCGGGTGGTGCAGGATGGCGTTGACTTGCTCGGTCAGGGCTCGGTCGATGGCGGCGATCAACCGGTCGGCGTGCTCCCGAAGCCGCGCCCGCGCGCTTTCGTCCGACCTGCCGGGGACGGACGAGGCGGCGGCTTGGTGTGCGGCTTCGGGAGTTTCGAACATTTCCGGCCTCCGCAGGCGGATCAGTCTTTTCCGGGGATACGGGCGACCATGCGCAGAGAGGTCGTCAACTCCTCCATCTGAAGCCACGGCCGCAGATGGGCGACCGCGTTGTAGGAACCGGGCTGGCCGGGGATTTCCTTCACCTCGACCTTGGCTTCACGCAGCGGGTAGCGGGCCTTGGTTTCAGCCGAGGCGCTTTCGTTGGCGTTGACATAGTTCTTGATCCAGCGATCAAGCTTAGCCTCGCAATTGCTGGCCTCCATGAACGAACCGACCCAGTCGCGCGCCATCACCTTCAGGAAGTGGGCAAAACGAGAGGTGGCCAGCAGATAGGGCAACCGGGCCGAAATCGCCGCATTCGCAGTCGCTTCGGGTCGGTCGTATTTCTGAGGCTTCTGCGTTGTTTGCGCGCCGAAGAAGACTGAATAGTCCGTGTTCTTGTAATGGCACAACGGCAGGAAGCCGCACTTGCTCAATTCCGCTTCGCGTCGGTCGGTAATACCGATTTCCGTCGGACATTTCTGGTCGACGTCGCCGTCGTCGGTGGTGAAGACGTGTGACGGCAGGTTTTCGACTTTGCCGCCGCCCTCTTTGCCCCGGATCGCCGTACACCAGCCATATTCGGAAAAGGCATTGGTGATTTGCGTGCCCAAGACATAGGCCGCATTCTTCCAGCAATAATCCTTATGCTCCTGAACCCGGCCGACTTCGCGTCCGTTGGCGCTGGTGCTGCGTGGCGCCTCTTCATAATTGAACTCTTCGATTGAAATTCCCGAAGAGCCGTAGGGAGCGCGCGCCAAAGTGCGCGGCATGGTCAGGGTGACGAACCGAGAATCGTCGCTGTCGCGGAATGATTTCCATTTGGCATATTCGACGGTGTCGAAAATCTTGGCGAGATCGCGCGGCTTGCTCAGGTCGCGGAAATCATCAAAGCCGAACATATTGGCCCCGGCCGCCGAGATGAAGGGCGCGAAAGCCGCCGCGGCCACCTGGGAGACGTTGCGCAACAGCTCGATATCTTCCGGCAGATGGCCGAATTCGTAGTCGCCGATCAAAAGCCCGTAAGGCTCACCCCCGGCCATACCGAATTCATTCTCATAAATATGCTTGTAGAGCATGCTTTGATCGAATTCAGAAGCTTTGGCCAAGTCCTTTGACAAAACTTTTTTCGAGACATTAAGCATGCGGATTTTTAGATCGGTTCCGGTCTCGCTGTTTTTGACCAGATAATTAAGTCCGCGCCAACTGCCCTCAAGCTTGAGGAATTCATCATGATGCATGATTGCGGCGAGTTGGGCCGACATCTTTTCATCGATGGCTATGATGGCTTTATTGATGGTGTCGGTCAGGTTCTTGTCGTAAGTCACCGTCCCGGCCAAGGCCGCGCTGGTCAGAGTTTGCAACAGCTCGCGCGCACGATCAGGCTCGGTCTGCTTGGTCGCCGAAATTACCTCATCGAGTAACGAGAAGAAACCTGACTCAGAGACGGAGGCGGCTTCATTTCCTGAAGTCTGAGTTGCCGTGCCAGCCATCATTTATTTCCTTCTTCCGCGGCTTTTCGTGATTCGATTGCTTCCGACAAGGCCCTGATTTGGTCTTTGTCTTGGAGAATCGTTTCGAGGATATTCTCAAGCTTTTGTGAATTATCGGCTTTGCTGAGCAGATCACGCAGCTGGTTGCGCGCTTCCAGCATCTTCCTGAGCGGCTCGACCTGATTGACCACGGCACCCGGCTCGAAATCATCCATAGAACGGAATTGCAGATTGACCGGCAATTGGCTGCCGTCGTTTGCCAGTGTGTTGTCGACCTTCAACTTCAGGCCCGGCGCGATTTTCGCCAGCACGGTATCGAAGTTATCGCGGTCGATTTGAACGAACTTACGATCGCGCAACGGTTGAAGCGCCTCGCCCGGATCATTGCCTGAGTAATCGCCCATTACGCCAACGACAAACGGCAGATCGTTTTTCGGCTCGGCACCCTCGGTCTCCACATCGAAACGAATATAAACGCGGGGCTTACGAACCCGTTCAAGTTTATCGTGAACACTGGCCATCGGATGGCTGCCTCCAGCAGAGTCGGGAAAAGATTGATCCGGGGTGCGGCACGGGTACGGCGCCCCGTCTCAAATCAATCCCATGAGTTATACGACAAAGCATGTTTATGCTCGAACATGATGCTCGTATAGCGTCAAACACAGAAAATTGAAATCATAAATCAGGACTCAGTTGATGACAAAATGCATTTAACACTGTATATTTTACAAAATAGCAAGTGCGGTGGTGGCATATAACAGCATGTTAAATCATATAAATTGACTGATTGCAGCATACATACGCATGTTAATTGTGTGCGGCGGCCTTCAGGATTGACCCGGGCAGATGGAGTGTTGGTAGCGATGATTGACCTTAAGTCGTTAGTTGGGAAACTGAATGGTCTGAGCCGCGGTGCGCTCGAGGCTTCTCTCGGTCTGGCGGTGTCAAACGGGCACTACAATGTTGAAATTGAACACTGGTTGATCAAATTGTCGGACGCGGCCGACAGTGATTTTCAGGCCCTGATCAGGCATTACAAACTCGATGATGCGCGTTTGCGTGCCGACTTGGATCGCGTGATCCGGGGCTTGAAAACCGGCAGTTCCCGCACGCCGATGTTGGCGCCGCAGGTGGTCGACCTGATTCGCGAAGCATGGCTGGTCGCTTCACTCGAAGACGGCGCCCCGCAAATTCGATCCGGCCACGTGTTAAGCGCCTTGCTGTTCACCGAGTCGCTGGCTCGCGTGGCTCATGCGGCATCGGGGCAGTTCGCCCGTATCCCGCCCGATGATTTGCGGCGTGACCGCCGCAATATTACCGAGACTACGGCTGAAATGCTGCTCTCTACGCCACCGGGCGGCTCCTCAGCAGCGGCCGCGGCTACTCCCGGTGGTGAGCGCGCGCTCGATAAATTCACGATCGATCTGACGGCGCGGGCGCGTGCCGGCAAAATCGATCCGGTGCTCGGGCGTGATGCCGAAATTCGCCAAGTCATCGATATTTTAACCCGGCGGCGCCAAAACAATCCGATTCTGACCGGCGAGGCGGGCGTCGGTAAAACCGCGGTGGTCGAAGGCTTTGCCTTGCGCATTGCGGCCGGAGACGTGCCGGCGGCGCTGAAGCCGGTTTCGGTCCGGACTTTGGATTTGGGCTTGCTTCAGGCCGGTGCCGGCATGCGGGGCGAATTCGAAAATCGCCTGAAAAACGTGATCGAAGAGGTTCAGGCTTCAACCGGCCCGATCATCCTGTTCATCGATGAAGCCCATACTCTGATCGGGGCCGGCGGGCAGGCCGGGCAAAATGATGCCGCCAATTTGCTGAAACCGGCTTTGGCGCGCGGCGATCTGCGTACGATCGCGGCCACCACCTGGGCCGAGTACAAAAAATATTTCGAGCGTGACGCCGCTCTGGCCCGTCGGTTTCAGGTGGTTAAGGTTGAGGAACCCGGCGAGTCGGCGGCGGTGGCCATGATGCGCGGGCTGGTGGCGACGTTGGAACGTCACCACAACGTTCGCATTCTGGATCAGGCGGTCGTCGAGGCGGTTCGGCTCAGCAACCGCTATGTCACCGGCCGTCAGTTGCCGGACAAGGCGGTGAGCTTGCTGGATACCGCCTGCGCCCGAGTCGCGATGAGTGCCGAAGCGGTCCCGGCCGCTATCGAGGATTTGCGGCGCGAGATCGAGGTGCTGACCACGGAACTCGGCATTCTGGAGCGTGAAAGCGCGGCCGGGGCCGGTGATCGTGAGCGCTTTGAGCTGGCCGGGGCGCGTCGCATCCAAGCCGCCGCCGAGCTGCGGGCGCTGGAGGCGCGTTGGCAACAGGAAAAAATCATTGTCGACGCGATTCGTAATCGGCGCGAGGCGTTGGAGGCCGGCGTCGGCAAGCCGGATCCGGACGGGGAAGTGACGGTGCTGCGCCTGGACCTCGCTACGCTGACCGAACAACTGAAGACACTACAGGGCGAATCGCCGCTGATTCATCCTTGTGTCGACGGGGACGCGGTGGCGGCGGTGGTTGCCAATTGGACCGGGATTCCGGTCGGACGGATGATGTCCAACGAGATTCAGGCGGTTCTCGACTTGCGCCGACGCATGGGCGAACGGGTGGTCGGACAGCCCCATGCCCTGAACGCGATTGCCGAGGCGATTCAAACCTCGCGCGCCAAACTGACTGATCCGCGCAAACCGATCGGTGTGTTCCTGATGGTCGGCACCAGCGGCGTCGGCAAGACCGAAACCGCGCTGGCGCTGGCCGACCTGCTCTATGGCGGCGAGCAGAACATGACCGTGATCAATATGTCGGAGTTCAAGGAAGAGCACAAAGTCTCGACCTTGATGGGCTCGCCCCCCGGCTATGTCGGCTATGGCGAAGGCGGGGTACTGACCGAAGCGGTTCGCCGCCGCCCCTATAGCGTGATTCTGTTCGATGAAATGGAAAAGGCCCATCCGGGGGTTCAGGACGTGTTCTATCAGTTGTTCGACAAGGGCATGCTGCGGGACGGCGAAGGGCGGGATATCGACTTTAAGAACACGCTTATCATCATGACTTCGAATGCCGGCACCGATATTATCCACAAGCTCTGTGCCGACCCCGAGACCATGCCGGATGCCGAGGGTTTGGCCGAATCTCTACGGCCAGATTTGCTAAAAGTGTTCAAGCCGGCGTTTCTGGGCCGGGTGACGGTGGTGCCGTACTTCCCGCTGGCCGACGACATTCTGCGCCGGATCACGGCGCTTCAATTGGGCCGGATCAGAAAGCGGATCGAGAGCAACTACCGGGCGACTTTTACTTATGCCCCGGAAGTTATCGACAGCATCGTGTCTCGCTGTAAAGAAGTTCAAAGCGGTGCCCGCACGATCGACCACATTCAGTCGAAAAGCCTGCTGCCGGCTTTGTCCGAACAGTTTCTCTCTCGTTTGACGGATGATTGCAAAATCTCGGCTGTCGAGATTTCTATTGGTGATGATGGCAGCTTCGTCTACGGGATATCCTGATCGGTTATCCCTAATTCTTAATGTTTCTCCAGTGTCGTAGAAAGGGTGTTCCATGGCCATTTACGTGAAATATGAAGGCATCGACGGCGACGTCACCCATGATCAGCACAAGAAGTGGATCGATATTCAACGTCTGACCTGGGGTGTCGGGCGGGCGGTGACCACACCGGTCGGCTCGGCAACCAACCGCGAGGCGTCCGAGCCTCATGTCAGCGAAGTCAGCGTTACCAAGCGCATGGACGCCTCTTCGCCGAAATTCTTCACCGAAGGCTGCACCGGCAAGCAAGGCAAGAAGGTCGTTATTCATCTGGTTACCACCGGCAGCCCCGGCGACACCTATGTCGAATACACCCTGACCAATACTTTGGTTAGCGGTTACAGCGTTTCGACCGATGGAGACCGCCCGGTCGAGCAAATCAACTTCAACTTTACCAAGGTTGAAGTGAAGTATATTCCCTACGACGCCAATCACAAACCCCAGTCGCCGATCGTCGCAAGTTACGATCTTGCGACCACCAAGAGCGGTTGATCTCAAATATCGGTCGGGCGGCGGCTTCGGCCGCCGTTTGGTATAGCCATTGTTTATGAGGTGAAAAAGTATGAGCATACATCTCCCGCAATTTCATCTTCCAATCCATGCCATTGTCGAAATTACTCATGAGGTTACAAAAAAGGTTGACGAGGGCATTCATCGCGTAAATCTTGGAAGTAAGGGCTTTAAGCTTGCTTCGGGATATGCAGCTTTTCGGCATTATGATTGGCTTCATAACCTGCCAAGGTTTATGCTGCCGGGAATTTTCGAGGTATGGTTCTTAGTAAAAAATTAAAAACCGTGTTTCTGGTGTCGTCGGAGTTTGGCGAAGGCATTGCAAAAGCGGATCATATTGCAGGAAAGTTAAATACTTTAGCATCTATAGCGCTTAATATCACACACGCCGCGTCGGAATTTGAAAAGGTAATAGGATCAGGGAATGATCCGGCAATTAAGATTGGTAAAATCGGGGCATTAACTGCGTCTGTTGCGGCGAAAACACTTCTTGGCATTTATGATGGGGTTCCTCATGTTCTAGCTCATGGTTTGGCGAAGTCCTTATCCGCAGGCGGGATGTACTTACACAGTAGCAATTTAACCAATTATGGCAGCACAATTGACAAGTTTGATATGAAGGCCCAAAATATTGAGGATATGGTAACAAATCCTAAGAATATATTTGAATTTCTGAACCCATCGCTGAGTTGGTGATTTCAGGCAATGGGAGATTAACCGCGAAGTCGCCGCTATCTCGTGCTAACCGAAGCATCTTCATCCTCTTCGTCCAGTTTGTTCAATTGGTTTTGATAGGCGTTGGTCAAGGCGTCGCCGAAGACGATGTGAAAGTTGTCGGTCATGTCGGCGGCGATCTTGCGATAATCTTTTTCAAAAAGCTCCCAATAACGGGCGCGCCGAATTTGCGGAATCATGCTGTCGAGTAGATTATCCGGTTCAATCCTCTTAGTCAGATTTTCCGGTCTGAAGCGTTCGAGCAGATTATTGAGCGCGATTTCCATCGCTTTGACCAGTGCCATTTCATGGGCAAGAATATCTTTAACCGCTGTTTTGGCGGCGGCTGCTCCCTCTTGATAGCCGGGGCGCGGGCGGCCAAGCAGAGTGGCTAAAGATTTCTTACTGTTATAGGAAAATCTTAGTGGATTTCGGTTATCGATCTGCATGGTTCTTTCCATGCGCAGATCACTTCTGATCATATCGCGCGCTTTAAGAATTTCGATTAAGCCGTCGACCGACTCGTGCAAAATCTCCCCGGCCCTGGTCAATATTGCCAAGCTGTCGGTTTCCTTGATGGTCGCCGGATCGAGTCCCGCTCCTTTTAGAAACGCGCTTAAAGCGAGATCCGGTGCCGGGGCGGGTGCGGCGACCGCAGGTTGAGCTTGTGGTTTCGGCACCGGTTTCGGTTCGGGAGAACGTATCGGAGCAGGAATCGGCGCCGTGGCCGGGGCGTGGTCGAAATCGTTTAGAAAAGCAAAAGGATCGTCCTCTGCCGGTTCCGCGAGCGCCGCCGGGTTGATCGGGGGCCGTGAGCCTTGCTCGATGGTGACTAAGGTGTCCGGTTCGTCGGCAAGGGAGGGCGCAACGTCGGGCAGGGTGATAAAAGCGTTGGTGTCGGGGACATGATTCGATTCGGTTGCCGCTTTCCCGGTGCTTGTACGGGGCGATTCGGAGGCCGGACCGGGGCCGAAATCGTCATCTGCAAAATTTGGCATGGCAAAATCAAAAGCATCGGAGATCGGCGGCGGTGCCGGTCTTCGATCGGGCGTCTTAAAGGCGGGTTCGAAGCCGGTGTCGGGTCGGTCAAGTAACGAAAACGGGTCGGTTGAGTCAGTCAAAGCTTCCGAAACACCGTCTTCGAACGATACGACGAATTGGTAATTGCTTAATTCATGCCTATCGGCTTGACGCACACACCCACTAGATATAGTATTTTCCAGA